>CALGGB010000079.1 GCA_937880925.1 uncultured Rhodospirillaceae bacterium
CGGCGATCCGTATCTGCCCCTCGCCCGAGAAGGCCAAGGCCAAGCGCGGCAACGCCTTCAACATCGAGATTCGCGCCACCGACGCCACCGCCAGCCCCTATCTTGCCATCGGCACCCTGGTGCGCGCCGGTCTGGAGGGCATTCGCGAGAAGCTACCCTTGCCGACCCTGCTGGAAAGCGATCCCGCCGACATGAGCGAGAAGCAGCGCAAGGCCGCGGGCGTGAAGCCTCTGCCCTCCAGCCTTGACGAGGCTCTGGACCTGTTCGCCGCCGACAAGGTGGTGCAGGGCTGGTTCAGCCCCGTCATGATCGAGGCCTATACGGCGCTCAAGCGCCTGGAGGCCCTGACCTACACCAAATCCGATCCCGCCTTCATGTGCTCGAGGTATGCCCGTGCCTACTGATATCGCCATCGACATCCCGCTCATCGACCACCACTGCCACGGCGTGGTGCCCCAGGATCTGGAGCTTGCCCGCTTCGAAGCGCTGATGAGCGAGAGTTACCGGCCCGCCCCGGCCGGAACCTCGCAATTCGACAAGCCGCTCGGTCTTGTCATCCGGCGCTTCTGTGCGCCGATGCTGGACCTGGAGCCCTTCTGTTCGGGGGAAGAGTATGTCGAGAAGCGTCGCGCATTGGGCGCGCAGGAGGTCAACCGCCGCCTGCTCGGCGCCTGCGGTCTCGACAGCCTGCTGATCGATACCGGCCACCGCAGCGACTCCATCGCCGATGTGCCGATGATGGCGGAGATTTCCGGTCGTCCGGCCCACGAGGTGGTGCGCATCGAGGCCGTCGCCGAACATGTCGCGCGCAACTGCTCGGATGCCGCCGCCTTCCCCCAGGCTTTTGCCGAGGAACTTGCCGCGCGGGCGAAGACGGCCATCGGCCTGAAAACCATCGTGGCCTATCGCGTTACCTTCGACATCGACCAGACGCCGCCCACGAAGGAGGAGATCGCGCGCGGCGCCGACCGCTGGTTCGCCGACAACCAGGCCAGGGGCAAGGTGCGCCTGGGCGACGTCGATGTGATCCGCCATGGCCTCTGGCTGGGCGGAGAACTGTGCCGCCAGCACAAGTTCCCGCTGCAGGTCCATGTCGGCTTCGGCGACCCCGACATCTACATGCACGCCTGCGACCCCACCCACTTCACGGACTTCTTCCGATCCATGGAGGAATGGGAGGTCAACTGCACCCTGCTGCACAACTACCCGTTCCAGCGCGAGGCCGCCTGGCTCGCCGAGATCTTCCAGAACGTCTATTACGACGTCGGCGTCATCCTGAACTTCTCCGGCCCGCAGGCCGCCAGCATCATGGGCGAGGCGCTGGAGATGGGTCCGTTCTTCAAGCAGCTCTACAGTTCGGATGCCTTCGGCCTGGCCGAACTCTACTACCTGGGCCAACTCCAGTTCCGCCGCGTGCTCAAGCAGCACCTGGACCGCTGGATCGCCGACGGCATGTGCAACCTTGCCGAAGCCGATCGCATCGTCGCCATGATCGCGACAGGCAACAGTCGGCGCATCTATGCGCTGGACTGAGCGCACCGCGCCGGATTCCTGCTGGAACATCCAAGCGGTGGCCATCCGATGAGCTGTTTCAAGGTCAATTCCGAACGCGACGTGCTGATCATTGTCGATGTTCAGAACGATTTCTGCCCCGGCGGCGCGCTTGCAGTAGCTGATGGCGATGCCGTGGTGACGGTTGCCAATGCGCTGATGGCGCATTTCGATCATGTCGTCCTGACGCAGGACTGGCATCCGCCGGGTCACAGTTCCTTTGCCTCATCCCATCCCGGCGGCAATCCGTTCGAACGCGTGATGATGCCCTATGGCCACCAGACACTCTGGCCCGACCACTGTGTGCAGGGCAGCCGGGGAGCCGACTTTCATCCCGGGCTCGACACGGGACGCGCGGAGCTGGTCCTGCGCAAGGGCTATCACCAGTCGATCGATTCCTATTCTGCATTCTTCGAGAACGACAGGACGACGCCGACGGGTCTCACCGGCTATCTGCACACGCGCGGTTTCACCCGCGTTTTCCTGGCAGGATTGGCAACCGATTACTGCGTCCACTACACCGGGCTGGACGCCCGCCGCGAGGGCTTCGACGTCGTGCTCGTCGAAGACGGCTGCCGCGCCATCGATCTCGAGGGGTCGCTGGCGCGTGCATGGTCGGAAATGGACGAGGCCGGCGTTGCGGTAACCTGCTCGGGACGGCTGACCGGCTAGACCGAAGGGTCCTCGGGTCGATAGGGAATGGCCCGGCGGATACCGTAACCCAGGACGATCGCGATCAGCCCGCCGATCCCGATGTAGAGCGCCACAGCCTGCCAGGAACGGTCGGTTTCGGTCGTTTCCTCGTAGATCTGGTCATAAGTGACGACAGTGCCCTCGTGCAAGGGATCATGCTCGACCAGCCCCCAGATTCGGGGCGAGACCGAGGCGTCGCCCAGCTTGTCCTTTTCGACCAGGATATCGACATCCCTATAGATCCCCAGTCGGTCGCGCACCTCGACGTACATCGGATAGACCGAGAGGTAGCGAAAGCGCTGCTCGTTATCGCGATACTTCAGGAAAACCACGTCGGTGCCATCGATATCCTTCTGCAACTGGATCGAGGTCAGGAAGCCCTTGTACTCCACGAGATCATTCCGGTCGGGGACATTGGGAATGTTGGTGGCGTAGATGATGATCGCACCAACCAACGCAACGCCGCCCAGGAAATAGAGCCAGCCGGCAAACACGCGCATGGGAAAACTCCTCGACTTCGAATTCTAGATGGTCACGTCAGGCCACTCAGGCAACAACAGCGTCCTGCGGCACCTGAAACAACGCAAGATGCCCCATACCCGCCGCAAGGCCAGCCCAGTTGGCATCGCCGACACTCAACAGCGCAAATGCGGCGGTCGGATACTTGCGCTTCAAACGCTCCATGGCGTCCCCAGTGGCGGTCATGGCAAGCTTGGCGGCCAGGAGCTGCAGGCCTGGATCATGGCCGACCAGAAGGACACGCTCATGCTCCTCGCCGATGGCCTGGATCAGAGCCAAGAGGGCATCGGCATCGGCCTCGTAGATCGCCGGTTCGAAACGCACTTCGGGGTTGCCCAGCACCGGCAGCACAATCTCCAGGGTCTGGCGCGTCCGCAGAGCGGTCGAGCAAAGCACGAGGTCGCAGCCAATTCCCCGGTCATCGAGCCAGGCTGCTAGATTGGCCGCGCGGCCACGTCCCTTGTCCTGGATCGGGCGGTCGTGGTCCTCAAGGGTGGAATCTGCCCAGCTCGATTTGGCGTGGCGCAGCAGCATCAGTGTTTTGGACAAGTAAGGACGCTCCGGCCTGGCTGTCATGGAACCGTTGTGGAATAGGCTATAATCCCCAACTATCGCTGATAGAGCACGCGGGCAACCGCGGCAATCCCGAGCCGTATCGTGGCCAGGAGAGGGTTCAATGGCCGAAGACGATCTGCGCACCGACGATTCACAGGGCGAAATCTCGCTGGCAAGCCCCGGCGGCGGCGACAGTCTCATTGACCCCGGTTCGCCCGGGCGTTTCATCAATCGGGAGCTTTCCTGGCTGTCCTTCAACACCCGTGTGCTGGAGGAAGCTGACAACGAGCGCCATCCCCTGCTGGAGCGTCTGCGTTTTCTCTCGATCTCGGCCAACAACCTGGATGAGTTCCAGATGGTCCGCGTTGCCGGCCTGCGCGCCCAGGTCGATGCCCGCGTGACCACGCCCAGCATCGATGGCCTGACGCCGCTGCAGCAGCTGGACGAGATCAAGCGCCAATCGGACGTGCTGGTCGCACGCCAGTACGCCACCTGGGACAAGCTGCGCGCCCTGCTGCGCGAGGCCGAGATCGCCATCCTGGAGGAGGACGAACTCACCCGCGAGGAACGGTCCTGGCTGACCGATCGCTTCGACGAGGAGATTCTGCCGATCCTGACACCGGTCGCCATCGACCCTGCGCACCCCTTCCCCTTCATCCCGAACTTCGGTTTCGGCATGGTGCTGAAGATGCACCGGGCGCGGAACGACGATCCCGTCTATGCCATCCTGCGCCTGCCCCAGCAGACCGAGCGGTTCATCCGCCTGCCAGGCGACACGCACCGCTTCATCTCGCTGGAACAGGCCGTGCGCATGCACCTCAAGCGCCTGTTCCCGGGTTTCCGCCTGCTCGGCCTGGGTTACTTCCGCGTCGTGCGCGACAGCGAGATCGAGATCGATGAGGAATCGGAAGACCTCGTCGGCCATTTCGAGACCGCGCTGAAGCGCCGACGCCGCGGCAGTGTCATCGACCTGGTGATCGACGGCGCCATGCCCGACGAGCTGCGTGATCTGCTGATGGCGCGCCTGAACGTCCATGGTGAGGACGTGACCCATGTCGATGGCGAACTGGGTTTGGCCGAACTCTCCCAGCTCATCGTCAATGACCGCCCGGACCTTTTGTTCGAACCCTATGCGCCGCGCTTTCCCGAACGCATCCGCGATTTTGGCGGCAACTGCTTCGATGCCATCCGCGCCAAGGACATCGTCGTTCATCACCCTTATGAAAGCTTCGATGTCGTCGTGCAGTTCCTGCAGCAGGCCGTGCAGGATCCGCAGGTCGTGGCGATCAAGCAGACGCTCTACCGCACCAGCAAGGAATCGCCCATCGTCAAGGCGCTGATCGAGGCGGCCGAGGCCGGCAAATCCGTCACCGCGGTGGTCGAACTGAAGGCGCGCTTCGACGAGGAAGCCAACATCCGCTGGGCCCGCGACCTGGAGCGTGCCGGCGCGCAGGTCGTCTATGGCTTCGTCGAGCTGAAGACCCACGCCAAGATGTCGCTGGTCGTGCGCCGCGAGGGCGGCCGGCTGGTCAGCTACGTCCACTTCGGCACCGGCAACTACCACCCGATCACCGCGCGTATCTACACCGACCTCTCGCTCTTCACCGCCGATCCCGCGA
Source organism: uncultured Rhodospirillaceae bacterium (assembly GCA_937880925.1). Classification (GTDB taxonomy): domain Bacteria; phylum Pseudomonadota; class Alphaproteobacteria; order SP197; family SP197; genus CALGGB01. The sequence continues at coordinate 4,938 of CALGGB010000079.1, forward strand.
TGTGCCGCGACGCCAACCGCATCTTCAACTATCTCACCGGCTACATCCGTCCGCGCAACCTGGAGAAAGTCGGTATGGCGCCGCTCAACCTGCGCCGCCGCCTGACAGACGCCATCGATCATGAGGCCGACAATGCGCGCGCAGGCAGGCCTGCCGCGATCTGGGCCAAGATGAATTCGCTGGTCGATGCCGACATGATCGACCGTCTTTATGCGGCCTCATCTGCGGGCGTGCAGATCGATCTGGTGATCCGCGGCATTTGCTGCCTGCGTCCCGGCGTGCCCGGTCTTTCGGACAACATCCGGGTGAAATCGATCGTTGGACGCTTCCTGGAGCATTCGCGGATTTTCTGCTTTGGCAACGGCCACACCCTGCCATCCTCGCGCGCCAAGGTCTGGGTTTCCTCGGCCGACTGGATGCCGCGCAACCTGGACGGCCGTGTCGAAACCCTGGTTCCGGTCGACAACCCCACCGTCCACCGCCAGGTGCTCGACCAGATCATGATTGCCAACCTGCGCGACGTGGAACAGTCCTGGGTGTTACAGTCCGACGGCAGCTTCCGCCGCCTGCCGGGCGGCGACAACACCTTCAGCGCTCATCGATTCTTCATGACCAATCCTTCCCTCTCCGGCCGTGGCAGCGCACTGCGCAAGCAGATCCGTTCGGGCAACGTCGCTATCGACCTGCGCGAATGACGTCGAAGCAGTTCGAAATTGGCAACGGCGCCCGATCGCGTCTGGGCGTGGTCGATATCGGTTCCAACTCCATCCGCCTGGTCGTCTATGACGGGCTGACCCGTGCGCCGCTGCCGATCGTCAACCGCAAGGCGGTGATCGGCCTGGGCACCGATGTCGAACGCAGCGGCCGGATCGGCGAGGATTCGTTCGACCGCGGTGTCTCGGCGATCGCTGCCCTGGTCAAGATTGCCGAGGACGTGCCTGTGGCAAGCCTCACGCTGCTCGCCACCGCTGCGGTACGCGAGGCCGCCAACGGCGACGAGTTCCGCGCGGCGGTCAAGGCGGCTTGCGGCCACGACATGCAAGTGCTGACCGGCGACGAAGAAGCGCAGATGTCCGCACTGGGTGTCGCGTCAGCCAGCCCCCATGCCAGCGGTATTGTCGGCGACCTGGGCGGCGGCAGCCTGGAACTGATCGCGATCGAGGACGGCAAGGTAATGCAGCAGACCTCCCTGCCGATCGGCCCGCTGCGGCTGATCGAGCGCACGGGCGGGCGCCTGGACGATGCCAGCCTCATCATCGATGAAGCCCTGCTGACGGTTCCCTGGCTCGATGTGATGCGCAACCGTGAGTTCTACGCGGTCGGTGGCGGCTGGCGCGCCATTGCACGCATGCACATGGGCCAGCACGACTATCCCCTGCAGGTCATCCACGGCTTCCACCTTCAGAGCCGCGAAGCGCGCGACTTCACGGCCATGCTGGAACATCTGGGCCGCCAGACCACCGCACAGATCCGCGCGGTGTCGCGCAAGCGTGCAGAGGGGCTGCCCTGGGGCGCGGTGATCCTGGAGCGCGTGATCGCATCGCTGCGTCCTTCCGACATCGTTTTTTCGGCCCATGGTCTGCGCGAGGGGTTTCACTTCTCCGCCCTGGATGAGGCGACGAGGGCTGAAGACCCCCTGCTCGCAGCCTGTCGTGATCTCGCCAGCCAGCACCGCCGCTTTGCCGATGCCAGCACGGCGCTGTCGGCCTGGCTCGCACCGGTCGCCGAATTGCTCGACGACGTTGCGCCGCGACTGATCGACGCGGCCTGCCTGATCGCCGACATCGGCTGGCTGGAACATCCCGAGTACCGCGGTGAACAGGCCATGCTGCGGGCCCTGCGCATGCCCTGGTCCGTTCTGAGCCACGCCGACCGTGGTTTTCTGGGGCTGACCCTGTTCGTCCGCTACGGGGGATCGGCCGGATCGGCGACCGCAGCGACCTGCCGGCGCCTGCTTGGTGAGGACGCCAGCGCCAGGGCCAAGGCCCTGGGCAAGGCATTGCGCCTGGCCTTCGAACTGAGTGCCGGACGGGCGGGTGCCCTGGCGCTTGCGCCGCTGACCCGTGAAGGCGACGGATTGGCGCTGACCCTGCTGAACGACGCGGCTGTCGCAGCGCCCGAGAAGATCGAGCGCTATGCCGCTTCCATGGGACGCGCCATCGGTACCTCGGTGCGCGTATCCTTTGCCGAGGAATCGGCTTCGCTAAAGAAAAAGGCCGCCGGCTGAGCCGACGGCCTTTCTGCTTGCGGACACGCAGGTCCGGTCAGCTTCAGTCCTTGCCGTCCCAGGCGCCTTCGCGGACGAGATCGTCGGCCACCGACTTGATGGCGCCCTCCATGATCTCGACCATGTCATCGACCTGAGCCTTGGTGATGATGATCGGCGGCGAGAACACGCACAGGTGCCACATCGGCCGCAGGATCAGGCCCTTTTCCTGGCACTTCTTGTCGATGCGCTTGCCGACCTCGAGCGCCCCGTCGAAGGCCTTCTTGGTCTTCTTGCTCGAGACCGCCTCGACGCAGCCCATCAGGCCGACACCGCGCACGTCGCCAACCATCGGAAGGTCGGCCATGCCGCGCAGCTTCTCCTGGAAGTACGCACCCGTCACCTTGGAGTGCTCCATCAGGTTGTCGCGCTCCATGATCTCGATGTTCTTGAGCGCGGCAGCCATCGCCACGGGATGACCCGAGTAGGTGAAGCCGTTCGAGAACACTGCGGACTCACCAGCCTTGTCGATGATGTCCTGGTGCAGCTTGTTCGAGATGCAGGTCACACCCGCCGGGATGTAACCGGAGGTGAAGCCCTTGGCGGAGGTGATGATATCGGGAACGATGTCGAACACCGGCTCGGAGGCGAAGAAATGCCCCATGCGGCCGAAGCCGGTCACGACCTCATCGGAGATCATCAGGATGCCGTACTTGCGGCAGACCTCGAGCATGGCCTTCTGGTAGCCCTTGGGCGGCACGATGACGCCGCCGGAGGCCAGCACCGGCTCGGCGATGAAGGCCGCGACCTTTTCGGCGCCGATCTCGTTGATCTTATCCTCGAACTCCTTGACCAGGTGGTCGCGGAACTCGTCGTCGGTCATGCCATCGGGCTTGCGGTAGGGGTTGGGCGAGGAGACGCGCGCGATCCAGTCGGTGATGAGCTGCATGCGGTTGTCGTTGCCCGGCTTGCCGCAGAGCGAAGCCGCCAGATACGTGCTGCCGTGGTAGGCGTCCTGGCGCGAGATGACGACCTTGCGCTGGGGCTGCTCCATCACGTTCCAGTAGTAGTGAACGAAGCGCACCGCGGAGTCGTTGGCCTCCGAACCACCGGCCGAATAGAAGAAGCGGTTGAGGTCGCCAGGCGTCAGGGTGGCGAGCTTGGCTGAAACCTGGGCATGGGGCGGCGTCGTCATGGACCACGGCGAGTAGTACACCATCTGGCGCACCTGATCGGCGATGGCCTGAGCCATCTCCTCGTTGCCGTAGCCAAGCTGCACGGCCCACATGCCGCCGATGCCGTCGATGTAGCGGTTGCCCGCACCATCGTAGACATAGATCCCCTCGGAATCGACGAGCAGCGTGTGGTCCTGCTTGGAGAAGGAGTGCCAGGGATGCATCGAATGTGCGCGATCCTCGGCCAGTAGCCCCTGTACATCGAAGTTGAAATTGCGTCTCACGTTTGCACCTATGTGTCGTTTTATGTGTGCAGTGCGGCCTGCAAGAGCGCAGCCCACCGGCATCAGTCGACAGGGCGTCGACCGACACTATTCCGGAGATCGGCACCGCGGCGGCCACCGTCACGCGGGCCCCGAACACCCATCAAAAGGGTCCGGGGATCCGGGCGATCCGGTGCATCTGGGTGTCCTGAACTACCGCACGAACAACTTGGGCATGCGGCAGACGGGACACATTGGTCCGGTCTCCCACCCCGGCCCGTCGCGCGTCCCTTAACAGGGACCACGGGAGGTGCGAACAGACCTAGGATAGGCCAGTGTCATCATGGGCGGCAAGGCCTAGAGATATTCGCAGCAAATCCATGAGTCATGGCGAGCAATCCTCTTTCCCGCAGAAGCGTCATGCCTATACTCGCGGCCTCACAACGAAAATGGACTGAACCATGATCAAGCGACCCAGCGCGGTGCCCACCGTGCAGGCTGAGAACGACTTCACGATCGTGACCGAATGGCGATTTGCACCTGGTGCGGAGACCGGCTGGCACCAGCATGGTTACCCCTATGTCGTTGTGCCGATGCTGACCGGCCAGCTTCTGATCGAAGGCAAGGACGGCAGCGCCAATCACGCCGCCCTGACCCAGGGCGTTTCCTATGCCCGCGAGTCCGGAGTCGAGCACAACGTCATCAACGCCAACGACTACGAATTCGCCTTCGTCGAGATCGAGTTCAAGGATCGCCCGCTCAAGACCGGCTGAGCGAAGGCGCAAAGATGGCCATCGGCCGGGCAAGGCCGCGCAGATCGTGGCTGCCCAGCCCGTCGAGTCCGGAACCGAGCAGCATGGCGACCGGCTGCGTGATGAGCAGCGGACGCCCCAGCACCTTGGTCAGCGCCTCCACCCTGCTCGCCTCGTTGACCGCACGACCAATCACCGTGAAGTCGAGGCGCTCGGGCGCACCCACGTTGCCGAAGAAGACATCGCCCTGGTGAAGGGCGATGCCCGAGCACAACGGGCGCCATCCCGGGATGCCAGCCAGGGCAGCGGGCGGCTTTGCATTGAGCCGCTCGACGGCCGCTAGGGCGTCCTGCGCCGCGGCCAGGGAGGCTTCTGCCGCTCCCTTGCCACCATCTGCCGGATCCACGGGGAAGACCGCAAGCAGTCCGTCGCCGATGAACTTCAGGACCTCACCGCCATGGCGTTCGATCGCGCCGACCAGGCACTCGAAATAGGCGTTGAGCACCGCCGTCACCTCATGGCCCTGGAGCCGGTCGCTGAGGTCGGTGAACCCGCGAAGGTCCGATACCCAGACGATCGAAGCAATTGCCTCGCCTTCGCCGCGGTGGATTGCCCCCTTGAGCACGCGCGCACCCGCAGCCCTGCCCAGATAGGTGTCGAGCACATTGGCCGCAATGCGCAACGCGATGTGGCGCTCGACATGCAGTGCGAAAAGCGCCAGCGCGCGGCGCAGGTCGCCAAACTCCCCGTCGCTGAAGCCCGTCGCGCGCGACGTGCCAAGTGATACCGAGTTTGAATAGCCGCCGCCGCCGATCGGCATGGCAACGTACTCGGCGATGCCCTGCCCGGCCAATTCGGCCAGGAAGGGGTACCTCTCCCGGGTGGCTGAGTCCGCGGTGAAGGCCCGCACGGTCTCGCCATGCTCGATGACACGGAAGAGCGGACTGCGCAGGTAACCGTCGGACTTCAGGGTCGCCGCAGGGACCTTGACCTCATCGGTGAGCCCGTCGCTGCGGCTCCAGTTCCACGCGAATCCCACGAGTTGGGGATGAAGCGTACCGAAATGAACGCTGAAGCGGTCGAGCAGGATGCCTGCCGCCACGAACCGCCAGGCCAGACTCTCCACCAGTTCCAGGAGGTCGGACACCGCCAGGGCATCGCCCAGCAGCCAGGCCTCGATCCCTGCCATGTCGATCGTGTCGGGAGCGCACACCCCGCCCCGGGCACTGCGCCGCATGAGCGTTACCGCCGGGGCGTAGGAACGAGGAGCTGGATCGATTCCGACAAGGCTCATGGCTACGGTCCCGGTGATGCGACGACCCGCCATGGTAACCTGCGCCTGCCGCACGATGAGACATTTTATGCGATCCGTTCCTGCCCTGCGGAGGCGCTTGATCCCGCGGGAAGCCGCGCTTAGAGTGCCCTGCCCGCCGCCGCACACAACGATCGGAACGCTACTGCCATGACGGTTCACGACGGCATCATTCCGCTTGTCGGCAATACCCCGCTCATCCGCCTCAAGGGCCCTTCCGAAAAGACGGGCTGCGAGATTCTGGGCAAGTGCGAATTTCTCAATCCCGGCCAGTCGGTCAAGGACCGCGCCGCGCTCTGGATCATCCGCGATGCCGAGAAGCGCGGCGAGCTGAAGCCAGGGGGCGTCATCGTCGAGGGCACGGCCGGCAACACCGGCATCGGCCTTTGCACCGTGGGCAACGCGCTGGGCTACCGCTGTGTCATCGTGATGCCCGAGACCCAGAGCCAGGAGAAGAAGTATGTGCTGCGCTCCATGGGCGCCGACCTGCACCTGACGCCTGCCGCACCCTACAAGGATCCGCGCAACTACATCCGCACTTCCGAGCGCATGGCGGTCGAGATCGCGGCGCGCGAACCCAATGGCGCGATCTGGGCCAACCAGTTCGACAACGTCGCCAAT
>CALGGB010000080.1 GCA_937880925.1 uncultured Rhodospirillaceae bacterium
CGACGTACTCGGCGCCCAGCACCTTCTTGCGGTTGGCGATACCCTTGTCGAAGAGTTCGGAGGACATGGTTGGCTCCCGTTGCGTTGGTGGCGGGCACCATAGGGCCGGGGGCCGGCCGCGTCAGCCTGGCCGATAGTCCGCGAACTTCGCCAGGGCCTCACCCATCTGGGCGCGGGTCAGGAGTTTCGGGCCGCCGCACTGGAGCGCCAGCAGATACTGGCGGGCCAGGGTCTCGACCTCCAAGGCAAGCGCCAGGGCGGCGTCGAGATCGGCGCCCAGGGCAATCATGCCGTGGTTGGCGAGCAGGCAGGCCTTGCGCCCCTCCAGGGCGGCAAGCGCATGGTCGGAGAGTTCCTGGGTGCCGTAGGTGGCGTAGGGCGCGCAGCGGATGTCCTCGCCGCCGGCCAGCGCGACCATGTAGTGGAAACGCAGAATCGGCTTGCGCAGGCAGGCCAGTGCGGTGGCATGGACCGCATGGGTGTGGACCACCGCGCCGGCATCCGGGCGGGCGGCGTAGATATCGCGGTGAAAGCGCCATTCGCTGGAGGGACGGCGTGGCCCCCTGTGGCTGCCGTCGAGCGCCATGGCGACGATGTCGCCGGGCGTCGTCGCATCGTAGGGCAGTGCGGTGGGCGTGATGAGGAAACCCTTGCCCGCGCGCACGCTGACATTGCCCGAACTGCCCTGGTTGATGCCCAGGCCGTTCATGGCGCGCGCCGCGGCAATCACCGCGCGGCGCAGGGCGATGTGGCTAAGCGGCACGGGCAAACTCCGGGAACATGGCGGCAAGGCCCTCAGCCGTGGCGGGCGCGATGCCGCGCTCGGTGATGAGGCCGGTGACCAGGCGCGCGGGCGTGACGTCGAACGCCGGGTTGGCAACCGGCGAACCCTGGGGCGGCAGCAGCACGCGCATGACCTCGCCCGCCTCGGTGAGGCCGGCGATGTGGGAGACCTCCTCGCCGCTGCGCTCCTCGATCGGGATGGCCGCACCGTCCGAAAGGCTCCAGTCGATGGTCGGCGAAGGCAGGCAGACATAGAACGGCACGCCGTTGTCGTGGGCCGCCAGGGCCTTCAGGTAGGTGCCGATCTTGTTGCAGACGTCGCCCGAGGCCGTGGTTCGGTCCGTGCCGACGAAACAGAGATCGACGCGGCCGCGCTGCATCAGATGGCCGCCGGCATTGTCGACGATCACGGTATGGGGCACGCCGTGGCGGCCCAGTTCCCAGGCGGTGAGTGCGGCGCCCTGGTTGCGCGGGCGGGTCTCATCGACCCAGACATGCACGGGGATGCCCGCATCGTGCGCCCGGTAGATCGGGGCCGTGGCGGTGCCGATGTCGACCGTGGCGAGCCAGCCGGCATTGCAGTGGGTGAGGATGTTGAGGGTGCCGCCCTTGCGTTCGTGGATGGCGCGCAGCAGGCCCAGACCGTGGTCGCCGATGGCGCCGTTGATCGCGACATCCTCGTCGCAGACCGCCGCCGCCCGGGCGAAGGCCGCGTCAGTGCGGGCCGGCGGGGCGAGCACGGAGAGGCGCGCCGTCATGTCGTCGAGCGCCCAGCGCAGGTTGACCGCCGTCGGCCGCGTCGCCAGCAGCGTGTCGTGGGCGGCCTTCAGCGCCGCGTCGGAGGGGTCGTCGCGCATGGCCAGCGCCATGCCGTAGGCCGCCGTGGCGCCGATCAGCGGCGCCCCGCGCACCAGCATGGCGGCGATGGCATGGGCGGCATCGCCAAGGTCCGCAAGCACCACCGTCTCGAAGCGATGGGGCAATTGCGTCTGGTCGATGATGCGCACCGCGCCGTCACCATCCTGCCAGATCGTGCGATGGGGTTTGCCGTCGATCTTCATGGCCCTTCCTCCCTGACCACCACACAATAGCGCGGCGCGAGCACCGTCCAAACCAAAGCGCCCCGGTCCTTGGCGAACCGGGGCGCTGGCAGGGGTTTCGCGCAGCAGACTACTTGCTGCGGCCGTAGGTCATGGCGACGGCGGCAGCCGGCTCCAGATTGCGGAAGGTGAAGCTCTCCTCCAGATAGAGGCGGACCTTGTCGTCGGTGGCGGAGGTGAAGCCGATGGAGATGTCCTGGCCGACGACCAGCTCGAAATCGCCGCCGCGCATGCTCATGACGCAGGCGCCGTTGACGGCGGGCGCCCAGACCAGCGGACCGTCGATCAACTGGCGGACATGCTCGATCACCGGATAACCACCCTTGGAGGTGGTGGTCATCAGACCCTTGTAGCAGCGCGGACCGAGCGCGATGGCATAGGGGCCACCGACGCCTTCCTCGCGCAGCATGGTGAGCGCTTCCTGCACCGCCGAGGGATACTTCTCGTAGTCGGTCGAGAGCGTCACGGCCTTGTGCTCGGAGCCGCTCATGATGCCGTCGATTCCACCGGCGCTATAGCCGTCGAAGATCGCCTTGTCCTCGGCGAACGCCATCTTGCGGGCGGCCTCGACGACCTCGTCGAACGCGACGTGACGGGCGCCGCGGGCAACAGCCTCGATCTTCTCGCGCGGTACCTCGAAGGGCACACGGAACTCAACCAGGGGCAGAGCCTGGCGCTGGCGCGCATCGACCCCGGCCTCGGGCGCCTTGGAGAGTTTCTTGGTCACGCCCAGATCGACGGCATAGGCCTGCCAGCCCAGGGGGCCGGTGAAATCGGCGAGTTTGCGGCCGGCCAGATACTCCTTGAGCGTCTCGCTGGCTTCTTCTTCGATCGCTTCCCATGCCTCTGTCGGGATGGGAGCGAGATTGCGCATGAGATGATTCATGATGTTATCCCTTCGTCCGCAGGCTGCCGATACCAAGCGAGCCGTCCTTGGGCTGGCTTTCGCCGCCCTCCTCGCCGCCTTCCACTGCACCATGCTCGACCCCAACAATGGGGCCGGAGGTGAAGAGATAGGTGCGCAACTGCTCATCGACGACCGGATTGCGACGGCGCAGCCATTCCAGAACCATGGCGGCGTGCTCCATCTCCTCATCGCGGTTGTGGATCAGGATTTCCTTCAGCTCGGCGTTTTCCGCCGCCTCGGCGCGCTGGTCGTACCAATCGACGGCCTCCAGCTCCTCAAGCAGAGAAACCGTGGCACGGTGACGGTCGATGGTCTCGGACGAAAGATCCTCGAATCTCTCGTGTAGCTCGGTTGAGCCAGCCATGTGGGCAACCCCCTTTTGTGATTTCGATGCGCAGCCCCCCGGCCGCACATCTGTCGAACGCACGGCAGCGGGCTACGCTGCGTAGAACGATTCTAATTTAGGGCCGCAGAAGACATTATCAACCACCCGATGTAACCGGCCCCCTAGTTCTCTTCACGAAAGTTGAGTTCCACCGCCATGCCGTCGGGATCGCGGATGAAGATCTGGCGCACAGGATTGTCCGGCACCTGGAAGTTCTCGAACGCGATGCCGGCGCGTTTCAGGCGGCGCTTTGTGGCGTCGTACCCTTTCGCCGCAAACGCGATATGGTCGAGCGCACCGGTGCTGGCCGCGGGTTTGCGGGACGCCACCGAGATATGCACCAGGGGCGCATCATCGGCATAGAGCCAGGCGCCGGGAGCATCGAAGGGCGGCCTGTAGCCCTTCTTGAAGCCCAGCACCTTGCAGTAGAAATCGACGCAGCGATCGAGATCCTGCGTGCGGATGTTGATGTGATCGACACCGTGAATGCTCATGATCATCTTGCCCTTTCAACCGTTGAAGGCAGTGTATGCCGATCCCGCCCGGTTGACAGGGGGCGGCCGATGCAAGAGGTTCCGCCCGCCCAAGACCGGCCCCATCCCGGCGCCCGGAGTTCGACCCATGGCCGACGACCATCATGCCCGCACAAGAACAAGAACCGATCATCCGTCTGGGTCTGCCCAAGGGGCGCATGCAGGAGGCCGTGTTCGACCTGCTGGAGCATGCCGGCATTCACATCACGGCGAGCGGGCGTAACGACCGGGATTATCGGCCCAGACTCTCCCTGCCGGGCTTTGAAGCCAAGCTGCTGAAGCCGCAGAACATTGTCGAAATGCTCCATGTCGGGAGCCGCGACCTGGGTTTCGCAGGCGCCGACTGGGTCGCCGAAAAGGGCGCAAACCTGATTGAACTGCTCGATACCGAGCTTGATCCGGTAAGTCTCGTCGCTGCGATCCCCTCGAAAATGCTGAACGACGGCGCCCTGCCAACGACCCATCTGGTGGTCGCCAGCGAATACGAGCGCCTGACCCGCGGCTGGATCGCCTCGCGCAAGCTGGATGCGACCTTCGTGAGGAGCTACGGCGCCACCGAGGTGTTCCCGCCCGAGGATGCCGACTGCATCGTCGACAACACGGCAACCGGCTCGACCCTGCGGGCCAACGGCCTGGAGATCGTCGATACGGTGATGAAATCCTCAACCCGGCTATATGCCCACCCCGCAGCACTCGAAAACACCGGCAAGCGCGGCCCGATCGAGAGCTTCGTCACCATGGTCCGTTCGGTCCAGGATGCACGGCGCCGGGTGATGGTCGAGGTCAATGTTTCGGCCGACAACCTGGAATCGGTCATCGAGGTCCTGCCCTGCATGCGCGAACCCACGGTCTCGCCGCTGCACGGCAATGGAGGTTTTGCCTTGAAAGCGGCCATTCCCCGCGAAATGCTGGCCCGCGTGATCCCTGAGATCAAGGCGCGCGGCGGCACGGATATCGTCGTCTTCCAGATCGGCAACATCGTCGCCTGAGGCAGCCATGACAGCGCGTTGCGCCACCGTCGCCCGCAAGACCAAGGAAACCGACATCTCGGTGACCGTCACCCTGGACGGCACCGGCAAGGCCGAGATTTCAACCGGCCTGCGGTTCCTCGACCATCTGCTCGATGGCCTGACCCGCCACAGCCGCATGGACGTGAGCATCACCTGCACGGGTGATCTCGACATCGACGATCACCACACGGCAGAGGACTGCGCCATTGCGCTTGGCCAGGCCTTCGACAAGGCACTGGGCGACAAGCGCGGCATCGCCCGTTTCGGCCATGCCTATGCCCCGCTGGACGAGGCGCTGGCCCGGGCCGTGCTCGATATCTCCGGGCGCCCTTACGCCTTCGTCGATCTGGGCCTGCGCCGCGAGAAGGTGGGCGATACGGCGACCGAGATGATCGGGCACGCCCTGCAGTCCTTCGCCATGGCGGCCAAGCTCACCCTGCATGTGGAACTGATCCGCGGCCAGAACGACCACCATCGTGCGGAGGCGGCCTTCAAGGCGCTGGCGCTGGCGTTGCGCATGGCGGTGGCAGCCGCCGGGCACGACGACGTGCCCAGCACCAAGGGCGTGCTGTGAGCGCGGGACGCGAGGTCGTCGTCTGCCGCACCGGCACGGCGAACCTTGCTTCCGTTTTCGCCGGCCTGCGCCGTGCCGGCGGCGAGCCGCGCATGGCCGAGACCGTCGCCGACATCGAGAACGCCGGCCACGTCATGCTGCCGGGCGTGGGTTCGTTCGGCCACGCCATGGAGACCCTGCGCGAGGCCGGTTTGGTCGCCCCGCTGGTTGCCCGTTTCGCAGCCGGACGCCCGACCATGGCGATCTGCGTGGGCCTGCAGCTTCTGTGCGCCAGCAGCGAGGAGTCGCGAGGCGTCGAGGGTCTGGGTGTGATAGAGGCCGATGTCTTCCGCTTTCCCGAAAGCGTGCGTGTGCCCCAGTTCGGCTGGAACCACGTCACGGCGAACACCGATTGCAGACTGATCGCCAGCGGACACGCCTATTTCGCCAATTCCTACCGCCTGGCCGAACGGCCCAGCGGCTGGGCCGTGGCGACGGCCGATCACGGCGGCACCTTCGTTGCAGCCATGGAGCGCGGCGCGCTGCTCGCCTGCCAGTTCCACCCGGAGCTTTCGGGCGCCTACGGGCACGCCCTGCTCTCGCGCTGGATTGCCATGCCATGCTGACCTGCCGCGTCATTCCGTGCCTGGACGTCGACAACGGCCGCGTCGTCAAGGGCGTGCGCTTCCAGGGCCTGCGCGATGCGGGCGATCCCGTGGAACTCTCCATGGCCTATGAGGCCCAGGGCGCCGACGAACTGGTCATGCTCGACGTCTCGGCGACACCCCAGGGTCGCGGCAATGCGCTGGTGACCGTGGCCGCCGTGCGCGCCGAACTCGCCATCCCGCTGACCGTGGGCGGCGGCGTACGCAAGGTGGAGGACGCAGGCGCGCTGCTGGAGGCCGGGGCCGACAAGGTTGCCGCCAACACCGCAGCGGTCGAACGCCCGGAACTCTTGACCCAGATCGCCACGCGATACGGCAGCCAGTGCGCCGTCGTCGCGATCGACGCCGCCCACCGCCTGGAGGGCCAGGCCGGCTGGGAGGTGGTCGTGCATTCGGGCAAGGACCGCACGGGGAAGGATGCCGTGGGCTGGGCGCGCGAGGCGGTGGAACGCGGTGCGGGCGAAATCCTGCTGACAAGCTGGGACCGCGACGGTACGCGCAGCGGTTATGATACCGATCTGCTGGCGGCCGTTTCGGCAGCGGTCCACGTTCCCGTCATCGCCTCGGGCGGCGCTGCCAATGCCGACCACCTGATCGCTGCCCTGAAGGCCGGGGCCGACGCGGTGCTCGCGGCCTCCATCTTCCACGAGCGCGAGTACACCGTAGGCGACATCAAACGCGCCATGGCCCAGGCCGGCATCCCCGTTCGGCTCGACGATATCGCCTCCGGGGACTGAGGCAGCGCCCGTGGACGCTTCCCCGCCCAGGCGCCTGCCGGTCATCGCCTTCTGCTTTGGCCACATGGCGGTCGACTGGCCCCATGGCGCCATCTGGATTCTCGCGCCGGCCCTGGCCGTTGCGATGAACCTGTCGCCGGGGGAACTGGGTACCCTGTTTGCCGTCACCGCTGTGGGCAGCACGGTCACGCATATTCCCGCCGGCATGATCACCGACCACTTCGGGCGGCGCGGCCTGCTCTTTGTTACGACCTTCATCTGGGTCGTTCTGGGTTATGGCGCGGCGACCCTGGCGCCGGATTTCTGGTCGCTCACCTTCATGCTGGCGCTGGCAGGCATGGGCACGTCGGCATGGCATCCGCTGGCCACCGGCACCCTGACCCAGGCCATGCCCGGCCAGCGCGCGCGCATCCTGGGCATCCACGCGATGGGCGGCACCCTGGCGGAGGTCTTTGCCCCTCTGCTGACCGGCGTTCTGCTCACTTTTGTCGACTGGCGCACGGGCCTTGGCCTCTCGATCGTTCCGGCTGTCATCATGGGCGCCGTCTTCTTTGTCATGCGCGACCGGATGAATGTGCCCGGCCCCACGGGCGCCTCGATGCTGGACATGAAGGACCTCTGGCAGCGCTGGTCCAGCCGCACCGGCCTGGCGCTGGTCGCCATGATCAGCATCTACAACATGGCGATCATGGCCGTGCTGGCCATGGCCACGCTCTACCTGGTCAACGACCTGGGTCTGACGACCACCGTGGCGGGCTTTGCCTTTGCCGCCATGATCCTGGCCGGGGCCCTGTTGCAGCCGCTGATGGGCCACCTCTCCGACCGGCGCGGCAGGCGCAAGGTTTTCGCCGCCTCGCTGCTGGCCGTGGCCCCACTTGGCATCGCCATGCCGTTCATCGCCAACCCCGTGATCGCCGTGGCTTTCCTGGTCGCCATGATCGGCGCCTTCTACGGCGTGCGTTCGGTGGTGCTGGCTTCGGCAGTTGACTTTGCCGGCAAGCGCGAAGGCACGACCCTGGGCCTGACCTTTGTCATGATGGACGGGATCGGCGCACTGGGCGCGCTGCTGGGCGGCTTTGCCGGCGACTTTGATCTCACCTGGGCCTTCGTGCTGGCGTCCGGCTTCGCCATTGTCTCGGCGACCATCGCGATCCTCTCGAGCCTGGCCTTCCCCGTCATTGCCCCGGAGCGCCGGACATGATCATTCCCTCGATCGACCTCATGGGCGGCCAGGCCGTCCAGCTTATCGGCGGCAAGGAACGCGCCATCGATGCGGGCGACCCGCGCCCGATTGCAGAGCGTTTCCGCCTGGCCGGCGAGATCGCCGTCATCGACCTCGACGCTGCCCTGGGTCAGGGCGACAACGCCGCGCTGATCGAGGACCTTGTGAAGATGGCGCCCTGCCGGGTGGGCGGCGGCATCCGCGATGTCGAAACCGCGATCCGCTGGCTCGATGCCGGCGCCTCCAAGGTCATCCTGGGTACGGCGGCCAAGCCGGAAATCCTGAGCCAACTGCCGCGCGAGCGGGTCATCGCAGCGCTTGATGCCGTGGAGGGCGAGGTCGTCACCCACGGCTGGACGACCAGGACCGGCGCCTCCATCGACGACCGCATGGCCGAGCTTGCGCCCCATGTCGGCGGCTTCCTCGTCACCTTCGTCGAGCGCGAGGGCCGCATGCAGGGCACCGACATGACGGCCACGCGCCGACTGGTCGATGCCGCCTCAGGCGCCAAGCTCACCGTGGCCGGCGGCTTCACCACGGCCGAGGACATTGCGCTGGCCGACAAGGTGGGCGCGGACGCCCAGGTCGGCATGGCGCTCTACAGCGGCCGCCTGAATCTGGCCGATGCCATCGCCGCCCCGCTCAAGAGCGACCGCGCCGACGGCCTGTGGCCAACCGTGGTCTGCGACGAGCATGGCCGGGCCCTGGGGCTGGTCTATTCTGATCTCGAAAGCCTGCGCGTGGCGGTCGAACGCCGCGTCGGAGCCTACCACAGCCGTTCGCGCGGCCTGTGGGTCAAGGGCGAGACCTCCGGGGCGACCCAGGAACTGCTGAAGATCGATCTCGACTGCGACCGCGACGCCCTGCGATTCACCGTGGCCCAGGCAGGCTCGGGCTTCTGCCATCTCGACACCTGGACCTGCTGGGGCGAGGACGCCGGCCTGCCCGAACTCGCCCGCCTGACCGCGGCCCGGCGCGAGGATGCACCGGAAGGCTCCTACACCCGCCGCCTGTTCGAGGAAGCGGGCCTTCTGGAAGCCAAGCTGGTCGAGGAAGCCGGCGAACTGGCCGAGGCCGCCACGGCCGGGGAGGTCGCCCACGAGGCGGCCGACGTCATCTACTTCGCCATGGTTGCCATGGCACGCGCCGGTGTTTCCCTGCACGATGTCGAGGCCGTGCTGGAGCGGCGCGGGCGCAAGATCACGCGCCGCCCCGGCAACGCAAAGTAGGCCGCTCCGATCAGGCCAGCATCAGACCGCCGATGAGAAAGCAGATGGCGGCCAGGATCGCCGTGGCCGAACGCACATGGTTCCAGAAGTTCCAGCGTGAGACGTAGACGGCCCAGTAGGCCGCTGCCTTGGTACTCGTGTGTTCCAGGCCGGCAAGGCGCATGTTCATGGGGATGTTGAAGGCGACGCTGACACCCCAGACGCCCAGGATGAACAACGCGGCACCCAGCGAGAGAGGCAACACGGCCGGGCCGCTCAGCACAAGCACCGCGTAGAGTCCCAAAAGCACCGAAAGCGCAAGCGAACCCCACAAGACTACGATCGTGCCCGACCGCATGATTTCGCGATTGATGTTCTGCATCACCTCAACGCCCGCAGATAGCGTGGCAAGGCGCATGGCGCGTATCTGGAAGTCCGAGAACGTATAGAACAAGCCGGCGGACATCGCCGAGGCAATCACTGCGGCGGCGCAAGGTATGACGATCCAGTCCTGGGTCATGACAGTCTCCTGTTTGATGCGATTGGTTGGCCGTGCGATCAGCAAGACAGGGCTGGCGCGGCATGCAGATAACGGTCGCTGGTGAGTTGCTCGAGCATGAAATCGGCAACGTCGACCTGTGCAATCTTCAACGTCAGGGAAGCGTCAGGCCGTGTGAAGCCATGGCGGTAGGCGCCGGTTCGCGGCCCGTTCGTGAAGTTGCCGGGGCGCACCAGTGTCCATTCGAGGGAACTGGCCGCAACGATTTCTTCCTGTACCTCGTGGTCGTCGAACAGGCGATTCATGACGAAGGGCACAAGGAAGGCGCGGTAGTACCAGGGCAGGATCGCGCGGCTGTCCCCCGAGCCCAGGGCCGAGAGGCAGACCAGCCGGTGTACGCCCATGGCCGCCATGGCTTCGACGATGGTCCGGGTGCCCCGGGCACGCAGACGGCTCGCGTTCCTGAGGGGCATCCCCAGAGCGCACAGCACGGCATCACTGCCCGTCACGGCCCGGCGCACAGCGGCACCATCGAGCGCATCGCCCTCCACGATGCGCAGGCCTGCTTGTGCCTGGCCCAATCGCTCCCTGTGCCGTGTGAAGGCGTTGACGGTGTGGCCCTGTTCCAATGCCCGGTTGATCAGATGGCGGCCAACGCCGCCCGTTGCGCCGAATATCGCGAGGTGCATCGATCTCTCCGTTTTGCTTGACACTATGTCAATTGACACGGCGTCAAATAGGGGCGACTTTACGCCATGTCAAGTTCCCCGATCGAAACCCGCACCAAAATTCTTGAGGCCGCCCTGACCCTGCTTGAGCACGGAGGCGGCCAGAATGTCCGCATGGCCGATATCGCCCGGCAGGCCGGGCTTTCGCGTCAGGCGATCTATCTGCACTTTGCCGACCGGGCGGATCTCCTCATCGCGGCAACCCGCCACTTCGACGAGATCAAGCACAGCGCGGAACGCCTGGCTCCCAGCCGCAGGGCCGCCACCGGCATCGAACGCCTGGATGCCTTCATCGCAGCCTGGACCGCCTATCTTCCGGAAGTGCATGGCGTCGCCCGGGCCTTGCTCGCCATGCGCGATAGCGATGCAGACGCCGCAACAGCCTGGAAGCAACGCATGGAGGACATGCGGGAGGGCTGCGCCGCTGCCATCGAGGCGCTCCACCGCGACGGCAATCTGAACACGGCTTACAGCCCGAAGGAGGCCACGGACATCCTCTGGATGCTGCTGTCGGTGCGCAGCTTTGAGCACCTCACGATCGAAAGCGGCTGGACAGCGCATGCCTACCGCGCCGGAATGCAGGGCATTGCACACAATCTTTTCGTCGCCCCCCGGACAGGCGCCTAACTGGCTGGCAGCAATTTTTCCGTGCGTAAGCGCATCGAGGACTTGATCCTCCCGGCCATTGGATTAAATGGCTGTTAGCACTCACCCCCGGTGAGTGCCAAGAACACCATTCTGGTTATACAGACACCCAAATCAGGAGACTGGAGCATGTCGTTCCGACCGCTTCACGACCGCGTTGTGGTTCGTCGCGTTGACAGCGAAGAGAAGACCGCAGGCGGAATCATCATTCCCGACACTGCCAAGGAAAAGCCGATGGAAGGCGAAGTCGTCGCCGTCGGTCCCGGTGGGCGGGACGAAAAGGGCAAGGTCACCGCGCTCGACGTCAAGGCAGGCGATCGTGTGCTGTTCGGCAAGTGGTCCGGCACGGAGATCAAGCTGGACGGACAGGAGCTTCTGATCATGAAGGAAGCCGACATCATGGGCGTGATCGAGGGCAAGGCCCGCGCCGCCAAGAAATCCGCCTGAACGAGGGAGCGATAAATGGCAGCCAAGGAAGTCAAGTTTTCGGCCGACGCCCGCACGCGCATGCTGCGCGGCGTCAACATCCTGGCCGATGCGGTCAAGGTGACGCTCGGCCCCAAGGGCCGCACCGTGGTGCTGGACAAGTCGTTCGGCGCGCCCCGCATCACCAAGGACGGCGTTTCGGTCGCCAAGGAAATCGAGCTTGAGGACAAGTTCGAGAACATGGGCGCGCAGATGGTCCGCGAGGTCGCCTCGAAGACCAACGACAAGGCCGGTGACGGCACCACCACCGCCACCGTGCTGGCCCAGGCCATCGTGCGCGAAGGCGCCAAGGCCGTCGCCGCCGGCATGAACCCCATGGACCTGCGCCGCGGCGTCGACATGGCCGTTCAGGCCGTGGTCGCCGATCTCGCCAAGCGTTCGCGCAAGATCAAGTCGTCCGAGGAAGTTGCCCAGGTCGGCACGATCTCGGCCAACGGCGACAAGGAAGTCGGCCGCATGATCGCCGAGGCGATGGAAAAGGTCGGCAACGAGGGTGTCATCACCGTCGAGGAGAACAAGGCCCGCGAGACCGAGCTCGACGTCGTCGAGGGCATGCAGTTCGATCGCGGCTACCTCTCGCCCTACTTCATCACCGACGCCGACAAGATGAAGACCGAGTACGACGACGCCGTCATCCTGATCCACGAGAAGAAGCTCTCGAGCCTGCAGCCCATGCTGCCGATCCTCGAGGAAGTGGCCAAGTCCGGCCGCCCGCTTCTGATCCTGGCCGAGGATGTCGAGGGCGAGGCCCTGGCCACGCTCGTCGTCAACCGCCTGCGCGGCGGCCTCAAGGTCGCGGCCGTCAAGGCCCCGGGCTTCGGCGACCGCCGCAAGGCCATGCTGGAAGACATCGCCATCCTGACGGGCGGCACGGTCATCAGCGAGGACCTCGGCATCAAGCTCGAGACCGTCAACCTCTCCATGCTCGGCAAGGCCAAGAAGGTCATCGTCGAGAAGGACAACACCACGATCGTGGGCGGTGCCGGCAAGAAGGCCGACATCCAGGGCCGCTGCAACCAGATCCGCAGCCAGACCGAAGCCACGACCTCCGAGTACGACCGCGAAAAGCTCCAGGAGCGCCTGGCCAAGCTGGCGGGCGGCATCGCGGTGATCAAGGTCGGCGGTTCGACCGAGGTCGAGGTGAAGGAGCGCAAGGACCTCGTCGAGGACGCGATGAACGCGACCCGCGCGGCGGTCGAGGAAGGCATCGTGCCGGGCGGCGGTACCGCCCTGCTTTATGCTACCCGGGCGCTCGACAAGCTGAAGGCAGATGATCACGACCAGCAGGTCGGCATCGACATCATCCGCAAGGCGATCCAGGCCCCCGCCCGCCAGATTGCCCAGAACGCCGGCGTCGATGGCGCCGTCGTGGTCGGCAAGCTGCTCGAGCAGAAGAACGACGCCTGGGGCTTCGATGCCCAGGCCGAGGACTACAAGGACCTGATCAAGGCCGGCATCATCGACCCGGCCAAGGTCGTGCGCACCGCGCTGCAGGATGCCGCTTCGGTGGCCGGCCTGCTGATCACCACCGAGGCCATGATCGCCGAGAAGCCCAAGAAGGAAGCTGCTCCTTCGATGGGTCCCGGCGGCGGCATGGACGACATGGACTTCTGATCCCAGCGATCAGAGCCTGCTCTGGGGCCGCGGTGGCAACACCGCGGCCCTTTGTTTTTGGGCTGGCCTGTCGAACAACTTCACCAATTCCTGTGCGGAGCCCCTTGCACCCTCCGCCACACGGCGCTTAACTCCCCCGCCAGCACCGAGGGAATCACGCCATGTACAAGATCGACCCCGCCAAGACCGAGCTCGCCAGGGAGTTCAAGGACAAGCCCTTCGGCCCGCACAGCGCGGAGCTGCAGAAGGTGCTGAACGTGATGCGCTGGGAGCCGGTCGAGGGCAAGTACGTCCTGGTCAACACCGTGCCCCACAAGGAATGGTGCCTGGCCCAGCTTCCCGGCAAGCGCGGCATTCCGGTGAAGCTCCACGAGGACGTGAAGTTCACCGACCTCGGCGAGGCCGAGTGGTACATCTTCAAGATGCGCTGGAAGAAGCACACCGGTCAGGACCTGGCCCTCGACTGAGTGCGCAGGGGACCCCGTCCGGTGACCGCCGGTTTCGACTACAAGCGCCGGGTGCTGGCCTACGCCGACCGCATCAGTGTACGGCCGGGCGATGAGGTTGCGTTCAAGGTCAGCCTCGAGGACCACGAACGTTTCGACTTCAAGGTCGTGCGCGTGGTCAACGGCGTCGAGACGCCGACGGGCGCACCCTACAAGGAGGTCGAGGTTGAGACCGCCGCCGACGGCAGCTACCCCGGCGGCTTCCAGCGGATCGATGCCGGCTCCTACGCCGTGGTGCCGGGCTCTCCCGCGCTCGACCGGCTCGCGAGCTTCACCTTCCAGTGCTACCTGATGCCCACCCTGCCGGGCGACGGCCGCCAGGCGATCTGCAGCCGCGGCTCCGGGCCGAAACGGCCGGGCTTTGCCGTGATCCTAGACGACAGGGGGGCGCTGGCGCTGATGATCGGCGACGGCAAGGACCTGGTCACCGTTTCCACGAACGTGCCGATGCTGCCCTGGAAATGGGCCTTCGTCTCGGCAAGCTATGATGCACAAACCGGAGAGGTCGAACTCTGGCAGGAGCCAGACGAGCGCTACGTCACCATCGACAGCTTTGCCCATGTCACGGGCGAAGCGCCCAGGGGCGCAGTCTTCGCCGCCGACCACGACCTGCATCTGGCAGGCTGGCAGGTCGGCGTCCACGAGGACGGTCGGCCGCGTATGGCCGGTCTCTTCAACGGCCGCATCGACAGCCCGCGACTGGCCTCCAAGGTCGTGGTCTGCCACGAGATGAGCAAGCTGGCGCGCACCATCCCGCCGCGCGCGGCCTGGGTGCTGGGCGCCTGGGACTTCTCGCGCGACATGTCGGGCGACAGCATCGTTGACGTCTCCGGCAACAACCTGCACGGCCACCTCGTCAACCTGCCGGCCCGTGCCGTCACCGGCTACCACTGGGATGGCTCCTGCCACGACTGGACCAGCAAGCCTGAGCATTACGCCGCCATTCACTTCCACGACGACGACCTGCACGATGCCGGCTGGCAGACCTCGGTGACGCTGACCGTGCCGGAGGATCTCAAGAGCGGCGTCTATGCCGGGCGCTTCCGTGCGGGCGATGACGAAGCCTATGTCCCCTTCTACGTACGCACGGCAAAAGGCACCAAGAAGAAGGCCATCGCCTTTCTTGGCTCGACCGCGACCTACATGGCCTATTCCAACAACCACTGGCAGCTCGACGAGGAGAAGGCCGAGGTCAAGCGCGGCCGCATCATTGCCTACACGGGCGACGAGCTGTTCCTCAACGAGCGCCGCGATCTGGGCCTGTCGACCTACGACAGCCACCGCGACGGCTCGGGCGTGATGTACGCTTCGCGCCTGCGCCCCGTGGTGCTCAACTTCAATCCGAAGTCGATCATCTGGAGCTTCAACGCCGACACCCATGTCACCGACTGGATGGAAGCCGAAGGTTTCGACTTCGATGTCGTGACCGACGAGGACATCCATGCCGAGGGCGTTTCGGCCCTGGAGGGCTACAAGGTCATCGTCACCGGCGCCCATCCCGAATACTGGTCGACGCCGATGTGGGATGCGCTGACCGCCTATTTCGATCGCGGCGGTCGCATGATGTACCTGGGCGGCAACGGCTTCTACTGGCGCATCGGCTGGAACGCCGACCTCACCGCCATCGAGATCCGCCGCGCCGAATCGGGCGCGCGCTTCTGGGCCTCCCTGCCCGGCGAATACCACCAGAGCTTCACCGGCGAGATGGGCGGCCTGTGGAAGCGCATCGGCCGTCCGCCGCAGTCGCTGGTCGGCATCGGCACCTTTGCCACGGGCTTCGACCGCTGCGGCTGGTTCGAGCGCGCCGAGGGGGCCGACAACCCGCGCGCCTCGTGGATTTTCGAGGGCGTGAGTGATGGTCCCATCGGCAATTACGGCGTGCTGGGCAACGGTGCCGCCGGCATCGAGCTCGACGGCGTCGACCATGCCCTTGGTTCGCCGCTCGACACCATCGTGCTGGCGCGCTCCACGGGCCATTCGGCCTATTACATGCAGAGTCCCGACGAGATCGTCTTCAACCATGCCGCGGTCAACGGCGATGCCAACCCGCGGGTGCGCGCCGACATGATCTATTACACCCTGCCATCGGGTGCGGGCATGTTCGCCACCGGCTCGATCAGCTGGGCCGCCAGCCTGGGGCACAACGGCTACGACAATGACGTCTCGCGCATCACCGCCAACGTGCTGACCCGATTCGCCAACGAAGAGCCCCTGCCCTGACATGCTGAAACTTCTTTCCTACACCGACCGGCTCTGGGCGCGCCCCGGCGAGGACGTCACGGTCTTTGCCAGCGCGGAAGGCTTCGACAGCATCGATGTCGAACTCGTGCGCCTGATCTGCGGCGACGACAGTCCCAAGGGGCCGGGTTACCGTGAAGAAGAGGTGGCGGGAACGCGCCAGACCGTGGCCGCAACCTTCCAGCCGATCCATGCCGGCTCGTGCATCGTTGCCGACGACGCCGCGCCGCTTCACACACTCGACGATGCAACGCTCCAGATTCTCGTCTGGCCGACGACGCCTGAGACCGGCGAACAGGCCGTCATGGGCATCTGGGACAGCCGCAACAAGGCGGGTTTCCTGCTCTCCATCGGACCCGAGGGCGCCGCGCTCACCACCGGCGACGGCAAGACGGTCAGCCGTGTTGCGACCGGCGCGCCGCTGGTGGCGCGCGAGTGGTATCTGCTGGCTGCAAGCCACGACGCGGTCAACGGCATGCTGCGTATCGCCCAGCACCCGCTCAACCGCGATGGTCGCGGCGAGGTGGCGCACGCAGCCGTAGCAGACAAGGCCACCCCGCCCAGGGCCTCAGCCGAGACGCCCTTCATGGTCGGTGCGGCCTGGGGCGGCCCGGGCAATGCCGATGGCCTGCGGCCCGTGCAGTGCTTCAACGGCAAGGTCGAAGCGCCCCGCGTGCTGCGCCACTACGAGACCGACCTAGCCGGGCTCAACGAGGCCGGCAGTGTGGCCCCTGGCGCGCGCGGCGTCGCGCTGGCCTGGGATTTGAGCCGTGCCATGACCGGACTGCGAGTCGAGGACGTGTCCGGCAACGGCCGCCATGGCCGTACCGTCAACCTGCCGACCCGCGCCATGACCGGGCACGACTGGACCGGCGACGAACATGACTGGCGTCACGCGCCGGACCAGTACGGCGCCATCCACCTGCACGATGATGACATCGGCGATGCCGGATGGCAGGCGACGGCGCGCGTCAGCCTGCCAGAGGGTCTCCGCAGCGGCATCTACTGCATCAAGCTTTCGGGTGGCGGTCACGAGGACATGCCTCCCATCGTTGTTCAGCCGCCGCGCGGCGGAAAAACAGCCGACATCGCCTTCCTCTCCTCGACGGCGACCTACCAGACCTATGCCAACTATCACCACGGCATGGACGATGCCGGTGCGGAAATGCGCTCGGCAAGCGCCACCATCCTGTCGCCCTCGGATGCCCACCTCTTCGAGCACCGGGAACTGGGCCATTCGCCCTACGACACCCACAGCGACCTCAGCGGCGTGACGGTGGCGAGCGCCCGCCGTCCCATGCTGGGCTACCGGCCCAAGGCCGGGCTGTGGAGCTTCAACGCCGACACCCATATCACCGCCTGGCTCGACGACTGCGGCTTTGCCTGGGACGCGATCAGCGACCACGCGCTCCACGACGAGGGCCTTGCCCTGCTGGCGTCCTACAAGGTGGTCGTCACGGGGACCCACCCGGAATACTGGTCGACCTCCATGTGGCAGGCGATGACCGCCTATCTCGATGGCGGCGGCCGCCTGATGTATCTGGGCGGCAACGGCTTCTACTGGCGCATCGCCTTTCATCCCGAGTTCCCCGATGCCCTGGAGGTGCGCCGGGCCCATGCCGGCGCACGCTACTGGATCGCCGAGCCCGGCGACTACCACATGGCCTTCTCGGGCGAGCTGGGCGGCCTGTGGCAGCGTATCGGCACGGCGCCCCAGAAGCTGGTCGGCATCGGCACCGTGGCGACGGGTTTCGATTCCTGCGGCTGGTACGAACGCCTGCCCGACAGCACCAACCCCCGCGCTTCCTGGATCTTCGAGGGCGTGGGCGAGGACGAGAGGATCGGCGATTTCGGCCAGCTCGGCGGCGCCGCCGGCCTGGAACTCGACTGGGTCGACCGCACCCTGGGCACTCCCGCCCACTGCCTGCGGCTGGCCAGCTCCACTGGCCATTCCAGCCAGTATCTCCAGACCATCGACACCATGACCTTCAACCACACGGCGGTCGCCGCGCCGGTCAATCCGGCCGTGCGCGCAGACATGGTGTTCTTCGAAACACCCAACGGCGGCGGCGTATGGTCGACCGGCTCGATTGCCTGGGCGGCCAGTCTGGCCAGCGATGGCTACAACAACAATGTCGCTGTCATCACCGGCAATGTGCTGCGGCGCTTCGCCGACCCTACTCCGTTCGAACAAGGAAACTGAGACCATGAAGAAGCTGCTGGGCTATTGCGACGAGATCAGTGTCCGCCCGGGCCAGGACATCAACTTCAAGGTTTCCAGCGAGGACGCCGGCGAATTCCAGCTCGACATCGTCCACGTGCGCTGCGGCGACGACACCCCCAGCGGGCAAGGCCTGAAGGAAACGGTGGTGAAGGCCGGCGTCAACGGCAGCTATCCCGCGCGCTACCAGTGGACCCAGGTCGGCAGCTTCGTGGCGGTGGAGAACACCGCGCCCTTCGCCCTGGAGAGCTTCACCCTGCAGTGTTTCATCTGGCCGACCCTGCTGGAGAAGGAAGAGCAGGCGCTGATGGGGGCGTTCAACGCCGCCGACAAGGCCGGCTACATGCTCGGCATCGAGAACGGCCAGGCGGTGCTCAAGGTCGGCGACGGCAAGAGCGTGGAGACGCTGGCCTCCGGCGCGGCGATGGATGAGCGGCGCTGGTATTTTGTCGCCGCCAGCTTCGATGCAGAAACGGGCAAGGCCTATCTCGTGCAGGAGCCCCTGCTGCGCTACGCCGGCGACCGCGGCAAGGCGACGGTCGAGAGCACCATGAAGGTGCGCCCCGGCAGCGGCGGGCGTTTCCTGATCGCGGCCTGCAACGACCGGCGTGAGGGCGAGGTGATCGCCACGGCCCATGCCAACGGCCGCATCGACGCTCCCACCGTGGCGCGGCGCGCCCTGTCGCGCGCCACCATGGAGCGGCTGAAGCCGCGCAGCGTGCCGCGCGATGTCGCCACCGATGTCGTCGCCATGTGGGACTTCAGCAAGGAAATGGACGGCGTCGTCGCCCACGACATCTCGGTCAACCGCCACCACGGCGCCATCGTCAACATGCCGACGCGCGCGACCAAGGGCTGGAACCACGACAACAGCGAGATGGTCTGGACCCACAAGCCCGAGCACTACGGCGCGATCCACTTCCACGACGACGACGTCTATGACTGCGGCTGGCAGACCGACGCTTCCTGGACCGTGCCCGACGACCTGAAGAGCGGCACCTATTGCGCCCGCCTGACCCAGGGCGACCAGTGGTTCTACATCCCCTTCTACGTCCGCCCGCACACCGGAAAGCCCAAGGCGCGGCTGGCCCTGCTGATCGCCACCGCGAGCTACTACGCCTACGTCAACAACCACATGCCGATCGGCTGGGGGTCGCTGGGCGAACACGCGGGCAACACCTTCAGCCACCTCGACCAGGTGGACCTGCACCTGCAGATGCACCCCGAGCACGGCCTTTCCATGTACGACATGCACAGCGACGGTTCGGGTGTCGCCTACGCCTCGCGTCTGCGCCCGTTCCTGCACATGGGGCCGCGCGACAGCCTTTGGCAGTACAACGCCGACACGCACATCACCGACTGGCTGGAGGAAAAAGGCATCGCCTTCGACGTCTTCACCGACGACGACATGCATGAAGAAGGCGTCAGCCTGCTCGAGCACTACGACTGCGTCATGACGACGACCCATCCGGAGTACTACACCACCGAGATGATGCATGCCCTGCTGCACTACCAGGACCGCGGCGGGCGCTTCATCTACATGGGCGGCAACGGCTTCTACTGGCGCGTTGCCTTCAATCCGAAGATGCCGGGCGCCATGGAGATGCGCCGCGCCGAGGACGGCATGCGGAGCTGGATCGCCGATGGCGGCGAATACTACATGAGCTTCACCGGCGAGCTGGGCGGCCTGTGGCGGCGCAACGGCATCGCACCCGAAGCGATCTGCGGCACCGGCTTCGCGGCCCAGGGCTTCAACTATGGCCGGCCCTATGAGAGGACGGCAGCGAGCGAGGACCCGCGCGCGGCCTGGATCTTCGAGGGCATCGGGCGCGACGAGAAGATCGGCGATTTCGGCACCGTCTTCGGCGCCGCAGCGGGCAGCGAGATCGACAGCGTTGATTTCGAGATCGGCACGCCGCCCCACACCCTGGTCATCGCCCAGGCCATGGACTTCGGCGTCGACTTCCACTGGGTGAAGGAGGAGCACCAGCACGCCCACTCGGCGGTCAACGGCGAGAACAACCCCTACGTCGTCTGCGACATGGTGTTCTACGAGACGCCGAACGGCGGCGCGGTCTTCTCGACCAGCTCCATCGCCTTTGCCGGCTCGCTCGCCCACAACAACTACGACAACAACGTCAGCCGCCTGCTGGAAAACGTCGTCACGCGCTTCTGCGACCCCGAGCCGATTCCGGCGCCCTGACGCCTAGGCGGGCTGCGCCTCGATGGGCTCGCCGCTGAGCAGGGTGGAGGGCCGCCCGTCGACGCCGACCGGCACCTCGCCGTTGAGCGTCACGCGGTAGAACTGGCGTTCGAAGTCCGTGGCGAAGATGTCGACGGGGGCGAGATGGGCCGTGGCGCGGTTGTCCCAGAAGGCGACGCTGCCCGGCGCCCAGCGGAAGCGCACCGTGAACTCGGTCGAGACCGCGTGTTCCCAAAGGTTCTCGAGCAGCGCGCGGCTCTCGGACGGCTCCAGCCCGACGATCTCCTTCACGAAGCCGGGGCTGACGTAGAGAACCTTCTCGCCGGTTTCGGGATGCATCGTCACCAGGGGATGCTCGGCGGCCAGATCGCGGGCGCCCACCCTGCGCGCATAGTCCCCGTCGCCCGCGGGCGCATCGAAACGGTGGACGGCGCGCAGCCCCTCCACGAAACGCTGCATGGGCGTCGAGAGGCGGGCGAAGGCCAGCGCCAGGTTGGTCCACTGGGTGTCGCCGCCATAGGGCGGCACGGTGACACCGCGCAGGATCGAGGCCCAGGGCGGGTTGATTGCCGCCGTGATGTCGGTGTGCCAGCCGCTCCAGCAGCGTGTGGCGCTGGTACGCCCGTTCTGCGCCGTGCGGTGCTTGGCGATGGAATAGACTTCCGGGTGGCTCTCGTTGGTGCCGAAGACGATGTGGGCCGGCGTGGGCGCACCGAAGTGCCTCGCCAGACGGACATGAGCTTCGTGGTCGAGAGCCTGATCGCGGAAGAACACCACCTTCCAGCGCAGCAGGGCCCGGCGGATGGCAGCGACCTGCTCATCGGTCAAGGAGCCCGCCAAATCGACGCCGAACAACTCGGCGCCGATGTGGATCGTCATCGGCCGGACTTCGATGACGTCCCCGGCAGTAGACTGCGTCACGTCCATGGTTCAGATCTCCAGCCGTTCAGTAGGGACGCCCATCCTTGTGCGTGAAGCGAAAGTCGCCCTCACCATCGGGCTCCAGATGGAGGTCGATGTCGGGATAACTACAGTGATCCTGCGCCGAACGGCTGCCGACCTCCAGATAGACCGCGTCCGCGCCACTGCGGTTGATCAGGTGGTGGCCGTCCTCCCGGCCCGCCGGAAAGGCCGCGGCCATGCCCGGCCCCAGCACCTGTTCGCCCGCATCGCTCACCAGCACCAGTTCGCCCGAGACGACCCAGGCGAACTCGTCCTCGCAGGAGTGCCAGTGGCGCTGGGCCGACCATTCGCCAGGCGCCAGGGTGACCAGATTGACGCCGTACTGCGTCAGGCCGCCGGCATCGCCCAGGGCGCGCTTGCGCCGGCCCTCGCAATTGGCATCGTAAGGAGCGGGATAGCCGTTGCCGACACGCTCGGGCACATCGGCCGGATCGATGGCGGGCATGCGGAGCGCCATGGTTCAGCTTGCCTTCTGATCGAGGTTGGCGCTGCCCGCGGCCATGCCGCCATCGGCCAGCAGGGCCGCACCGGTGATGTAGGTGGCGCGCGGCGAGGCGAGGTAGAGGATGACGTCGGCCATCTCCTGGGCCCGGGCGACCCGCTTGAGCGGCGTGTGCGCGCTCATCATACCGTAGCCGGTTTCGACGTCATCGCCCATGCGGATGGCCAGAGACTGCAGCATGTCGGTATCGATGGCGCCGGGCAGCAGGGCATTGACGCGGATCTCGGGCGCGAACTCGATCGCCATGGCCTTGGTCATCGAAACGACGCCGCCCTTGGAGGCGCAATAGATCGAGGCGCCCGCCGCGCCCATCACCGCGCGGACCGAGGCGATGTTGACGATGGCGCCGCCGCCATCACGCAGCGCCGGCAGGGCGTACTTGGTGCAGAAGAAGGTGCCCTTCAGGTTGGTATCGACGACCTTGTCCCAGAGCGCTTCGTCGAGATCGCCGACCGGGCCGCCGCCGCCAGAACCCGCGTTATTGACCAGAACGTCGAGACCGCCCAGCCCCGCCACGGCGGCATCCACCACCGCCTTGCAACCGGCCGCCGTTGCCGTGTCACCCGGCGCGGCAATGACGCGCTCGCCTGCAGCCAGCTCCTTCAGGGCGGCGGCCACCGACTCCGCCGTGCGGCCGTTGACCGCAACCGTTGCGCCAGCCGCCAGAAAGCTCTCCACAGCCGCACGGCCAATGCCGCGTGTGCCGCCGGTGACCAGCACCCTGCGATCTCTGAATTCCATTGATTCTCTCCTTGTTGCTGTGTTGGGCGCGATGGTGTTGCCGGTCACGACAGCGCCATGTGCTCGCGGCGGTAGGGCACGTCCGGATTAACGGATTCGGGGGCATCAAGGTCCCGGGCATAGCTGTGGCCGTCATAGACCGCCGCCGCGATCGTCTGCGGCGATAGGCAGTCACCGATCAGCGCAATGCTGCGGAGACCCGCGGCCTCCATCAGATCGGGCCTGCGCACCAGCGCCTGATAGACCTGTTCGTTAGGCACACGGGCCGTGACCAGCACGATGCTCGTCGCCGCAACCATCTCCCTGCGCCCGGTATAGACGCAGGCGAGTTCGGCATGACCGGCCTCAATGGCGGCAAGATTGACCTGCTGGCGGATCGTCACGCCAAGTTCCAGCAGGCGTTTCTGCACAAAGCCCTGCTCCAGGGTGAGCACGGTGAACTCCGAGACCATGGCGGCGGGAGTGACAAGCATGACCTCCATCCCGTTCGCCACGAGTTTCTCGGCCAGGACTCCCGCCATGTAGCCGTGGTCGTCATCAAAGATCAGCACCGGCCCCTTGTCGATGCGCCCGGCCATGACGTCCTCGGGCCCGAAGACATGGGAGCGCCCCGCCCCGGGTATGGTCTTGTGATTGGCGTGACCGACACCGTCGCGCCGCCAGGTGGCGCCCGTGGCGAAGACGACATGGGGCGCGCCGAAACGCAGAATCTCGTCCTTGCCCATGTTGCTCTCGAGGTACATCTCGACATGGGCCATGCGTGCAATCTGGGTGAGTCTCCAATCGCGCACCCGCGCCCAGGCGGCCAGTCCGGGCAGAGCCGCCTCGCGGGTCACACGTCCACCGGGTTGGCTGGCGCGCTCGGCCAGGGTCACGGCATAACCGCGCTCCCCCAGAGCCCGGGCAGCCTCCAGACCGGCGGGCCCGGCGCCGATCACCAGTACGCGGTCGTCGCTGCCCTTGACCGGCAGGTTTTCAGGATGCCAACCGCGCCGCCATTCCTCGCCCATGGTCGGGTTCTGGGTGCAGCGCATCGGCACGAAGCTGTTGTTGCCCGAGATGCAGATGTTGCAGCCGATGCACTCGCGGATGTCCTCGATCCGCCCTTCCTCGATCTTTCTGGGGAGAAAGGGATCGGCGATGGAGGGCCGCGCCGCGCCGATGAAGTCGGCAATGCCGCTCCTGATGACGCGGACCATGGCATCCGGGCTGGTGTAGCGCCCGACGATGACCACCGGCTTGCTGGTCAGCTTCTTGACGAAGGAAACCGCATCCTCCTGATAACCCTCCTGGGCGAAGCGGCTGGTCTTGCTGTCGTGCTCCCAGCCCGAGACATTGACGTCCCACAGGTCGGGCAATTCGGCGAGCATCTCGACGACCTCGCGGCCCTCCTTCTGCCATTCCAGGCCGGCCTCGCCCATGCGCTCATCGACGGCAAAACGCAGGGCCACGGCCACCGTGTCGCCGACCGCCTCCTTCGTATCCTCGATCAGCTCTCGGATCAGGCGCACACGGTTCTCCAGGCGGCCGCCGTACGTGTCGTTGCGCCGGTTATAGCGCGGCAGCAGGAAGTGCATCGGCAAGGCGATGTTGTGGGCGGCATAGACATAGACGAGATCGGCCCCGGCCCGCTTTGCCCGCAGCGCGGCGTCACGGTGCCAGCGGCGCAGCTCGGCGATGTCGTGGAGGTCCATGGCGCGCGCCTGGGGCCGCATGGGGTATTTGTTCGGGCTGGCCGAGGGGGCGAGCGGGGCCATGCGGCTGGTACGGTTGGCGCGCGAGAGGCCGCCGTGGACCAGCTCGATGCCGAACAGGCCGCCGTGTTCGTGCACCCTGTCTGCCGCAGCCGCAAAGACAGGGATGTCGTCATCGTCCCAAAGCCGCATGGAGGCCCCGGGCAGGGCGTCCGTGGTGGGATGGATCATGGTCTCCTCGGTGCAGACCACAGCCCAGCCGCCCTCTGCCTTCTGGCCGCGCATCTCGGCATGGCTCATGGGCCAGTTGCTGCCCATGCCCGTGCAATGGGGGACCTGGAAGAAGCGGTTGCGGGCCGTCACCGGGCCGATCTTCACCGGTTCGAAGAGAACGTCGTATCGTGGATCGCGTGCCAAGAGCTGCCCCCCATAATCGCCACCGCGGGAGCCTAGAACAGAACCTGATCCTTCGGTATTGCCTTGGCGCAACAGCTCTCGCCTCGCACCCTGTCGGGCCCTATCCTTCCAGCTTGCAGGGGGACAATCATGGCGCAGACACGGACCCGCTTTGCCAACTACTGGCTGGAGCAGGCACTGGCCGAGGAGGGTGACAGCACTCTTCCCGCGCCGCCGCTGGAAGGCGATGCAAGCTGCGACGTTGCCATCGTCGGCGGCGGCTATACCGGCCTGTGGACGGCCATCGAACTGAAGGCGCGCGACCCCGTCCTGGACGTGCGGCTGATCGAGAAACACATCTGCGGCTGGGGAGCCAGCAGCCGCAATGCCGGCTACCTGCTCAACATGTGGGCGAAGTATCCGACGATGCGGCGTCTGTTCGGCACGGAACGCGCGCTGGCCGTGGGGCGGGCCGCCGATGCGGCGCTGGAGGAGGTCGTCAGCTTTTGTGCCCGAAACGGCATCGATGCCGAGATCGCGCGCCGCGGCTGGCTGTGGGGCGCAACGCTGCCGCAGAGCGCAGCCGAATGGCGGCCGCTCGTCGATGCACTGGAGCCCTATCAGGTCGCCCCTCTGCGTGAACTCAGCGCTGAGGAGATTGCGGATCGCTGGGGTCTGACCGGCCTGCATGGCGGCGCCATCGACGACAAGGCAGGACACCTGCAACCGGGCAAGCTGGTGCGCGGGCTGCGCCGCGTCGCGATCGAACGGGGCGTGACGATCCACGAGAACACGCCCATGACCCGCCTGCACCGCGCTTCGCCACCGCGCCTGGAGACACCGCGCGGAACCTTGCGCGCAAAACGCATCGTTCTGGGCATCTATGCCTGGGCCGCCCAGCTTCCCGAGCTGCGCCGCAGCCTGGCGGTCACCGGTTACGCCAATGCCGTCACTGCGGCGATGCCGGAGCGGCTCGAGAAAAGCGGCTTTGCCGATGCCCCGGCCTTCAACGACACGCGCAACATGATCAACTCCCTGCGTCCCACCGCCGGAGGGCGGGTGATGTTCGGCAAGCCGGGTACCGCGCTCGCCTGGGCCGGCAACACGGGCGAGGCCTTTGAACACGACACGGCCTGGCTGCTGGACGGACAACGGCGCCATCGCGAGCTGGACCCCATCATGCCGGGCCTGGAGGCCGCCTATGCGTGGTCCGGTCCGATCGACCGGACACGCGACGGCCTGCCGTTCTTCGGCCGCCTGCCCGGCGCGCCCGACATTCTCTACGCAACCGGGTTCTCCGGCGACGGTGTCGGCCCCTGCCGCATGGCGGGCAAGGCGATGGCGGCCATGGCGATGGACGAGGACGGTGCATGGGCAGATTTCGGGCTTGTGCGACCGCCCATGCAGGACCTGCCACCCGAACCGGTGCGCTGGATCGGCGTGCGCATGGTCCGTGCCGCGCTGAGGCGCAGCGATGACGCGGTGCATGCCGGCCGCAGGCCCGAGCCACTGACCCGCGGCCTGACCGGCCTGATATCGGTCGGCATCGCCAGCCGCAGTGACGAATGACCCGTTTGTGCCGATACTGAGCCCGTCATGCCACGCTCCCTGATCGTTCTTCTTGCCTTTGTCGCCGGCTGGGTCGATGCCTCGTCCTTCGTCGGTCTCGATCACGTCATGGCGGCCCATGTCACGGGCAACCTGGTGGTTCTGGCCAGCGACATCGCCACAGGGTTCACGCCTACCGATTCCCTGAAGGTGGTGATCCTGCCGGTGTTCTTCCTCGGCGTGATGCTGGTGACCGTGCTGCACGACCGCCATATCGTTGCGATCCCCGATCGCAAGCGCCAGCTTGCCCGTCTTCTCCAATGGGAAGCCGGGCTGATCGCAATCACCGGATTGCTCGGCGTCTGGGTCAGTCTTGCCGGCATCGAGGCGGGTTTCTGGCTTTCCCTGCTGGTCGTCACGCCGGTGACCTTCGGCATGGCGATGCAGAACGCCGCCCACCGGCTCTACCCGGCGATCGGCCCGGCGACCACGGTGATGACGGGCAACATCACCCAGTTCTTCATCGACAAGACGCGAGCGCTGGCCGGGCGCAGTTCGGTCTCCAAGATCGATGACATGCCGAGGAACGAGAACATTCTGCCGCTGCTGATCCTGGCTTTTGCCGGAGGCTGCATCCTGGGCGCGCTGGCCACCGCTGCCGTGGGCAACGGCGCCTTTCTGGTGGCCGCCGCCGTGGTTCTGGCCAATGCCATCCTGCTGCGGCAGCATGCGCCCGAGAACACGCAGGAGCACGGATCATGACGGAAGTTCTGCCCGGACTGGAGCGCCAGCCCGATGCCATGGAGCGCATCGCGGTGGAGGGCGGCACGGTGCAGACCTACAGCTTCGGCAGCGGTGACGAGGTTCTGCTCCTGGCCAATGGCGGCCCCGGCCTGCCCTGCGACTACATGCGCGACAGCCACAGCCATCTGGCCGACCGGGGCTGGCGCGTCGTCACCTGGGACCAGCTCGGCACCGGCCGTTCCGACCGCCCGACAGACCCGGCGCTGTGGACCATCGAACGCTACGCCCGCGAGCTGGAGCAGGTGCGTACCGGCCTGGGGCTGGGTCCGGTTCACCTGCTGGGACAATCCTGGGGCGGCTGGCTCGCCATTGAGTATGCGCTGACCTTCCCCGATGGCCTGCGCAGCCTGATCCTCTCGAACACCGCCGGCGACCTGCCCCATCTGGTGGAGGAACTGAACCGCCTGCGCGCCGCCCTGGGAACGGAAACCGTGACCATGATGCTGGCGCGCGAGGCCGACGGCAGCATCGACCATCCTGAATACAAGGCCGCCGTCGATGTTCTGAACTGGCGCCACGTCCATCGCATGGAGACCATCCCACCGGCGCTGAAGCGCTCGGAGGACGGCATGGTCTTCGACATCTACAACGCCATGCAGGGACCCAACGAGTTCGTCTATATCGGCAACCTGAAGGACTGGAACCGCATCCCCGACATGGGGCGTATCACCTGCCCCGCCTTCATCATCGTGGGCGAACACGACGAGCTGACCCCGGCCTGCGCCATGCGCATGCACCACGCTCTGCCCGACAGCACGATCAGGGTATTCAAGAACGCCAGCCACTCGACCTGCTTCGAGACACCAGAACCCTATTTCGCCGCCTTGACGGCCTTTCTCGAAGCCAACCGCGCCCCGGCGTGAGCGCGGAGAAGGCAAACAACCGCGTCGCCACCCTGCTGGCCGAGGCGCAGCGCCTGATGGCCCTGCAGCGCAGCGAGCAGGCCGTTCCACTGCTCAATGAAGCGCTGAAACTCGACCCCTGGAACAGCGAACTGCGTCTTCAGGTCGGCAGCTTTGCCCTGCGCCAGGGCAGCCACAAACAGGCGCTTCGCCATTTCGAGATCTGTGTCGCCGAAGACCCCGGGAAGTCCGCTGTCTGGCTGCAGATCGGCAGCTGCCACATGCTGGCTGGCCGTCACGTCGAAGCAGCACAAGCCTATGCACAGGCACGCCAGGGCAATGGCGATGCAGGCGCACCAAGCTGGCGCTACGCGCGCGCTCTGCGCTTGTCGGGCCAGACCGCGCAGGCCGCACAGGAAATACAGGCAACGGTCGCCCTGCCCAACGCCGAAACCGCGGCCTACCACGAGTGCGCCCAGCTCTGCATGGAGCTCGGCAAACGCAACGATGCAGAGCGCATCTGGCGGCGGCTGGCCGCGCTCGGCAGCAAGAGTCTGGTGGGTGCCTGCGCCCGTGCGCGTCTGGCCATGCTCGACGATCCCCCGGTCACCGCACCGGATGCCAAACGTGTCGCCTTTCATCTGAAGTCGGCGTTCCATGAGGCAATCATCACGCCCGGTTACATGGCCTGCCGGTCGTCCCATCATGTGCTGGTGAGCCATGACGCCGAGGAACTTGTGGCCTTCGATCCCGACGTGATCGTTGCCTGTGACAGCCATCTGGCCGCCATGAAAACCCTGATGCCGCGCGCCATCACCGTGCAGACCCGGCACGGCATGGGGAGCAAGGGCCATGCCCCTCTGCTGGCCCAGACCTGCGACTATCTCTGCCTTTCCCATCAGCGTCAGGAAGGGTTCTTCACCGGGCGCGGCGTGCGTCCCGCGCGGGGCTTCTGGCCGATCGGCTATCTCCAGCTCGATCCCCTGCTGAACGGCAGCCTGGCGCCGGCCGCCCTGCCGGGCAAACCCTGGATGCGCTCGGTGCTGTTTGCCCCCACGATCGGCGAATCGGTCTCCGCGCTGGGCATGCTGGGTGACGATCCGGTTGCGGCGCTTCGGCCGGATGCCGAGGCGTTCATGCTGGTCATCAAGGCGCACCCGGAAACCGCGATGCGCCACCCCGACTGGTGGGCCAGGCTTTCGGCCAGCGCGCGGCGCCACGCCAACGTCGTGCTGGTGAACGACCCCATGGCCGACATCATGCCCTATGTTGCGGCCTGCGACCTGATGGTGACCGATGTCTCCAGCGTCATGTTCTTTGCCGCTGCGGTCGACATGCCGCTGGTCCTGCTCTCCAATCCGGCCCGCCACAGCCACCCCGAGCGCTTCGATCCCGAGGGACCGGAATGGCGCTGGCGCAACATGGGTGAAGAGGTCGAAGACGCGGCGGACCTGCCATCGGCCATCGCCGCGGTCCTCGCCAGCCCGGAACGGCACGGTGCAGCGCGCCAGGCATGCCGCGACGACATGCTGGGCGATCTGACCGACGGACGCGCCGGCGAGCGCCTGTCGCGCCGCATCGCCGCCCTTGCCCCCGGCGGCTGACAACGCCATATCTGCTGTCCCACGGGAGACACGCCATGACCGACAAGATCGTCAAATCCGATGCCGAGTGGCGCCAGCAGCTCACGCCCGAGCAGTATCAGGTGACCCGCAAGAAGGGCACCGAACGCGCCTTCACCGGCGAGTATCACGCAACCAAGGATCCGGGCGTCTATTGCTGCGTATGCTGCGGCGAGGCCCTGTTCGATGCCGCCACCAAGTTCGAATCCGGCACCGGCTGGCCGAGCTTCTGGCAGCCCATCGACGAGGAATCGGTAGCGACCGAGAGCGATCGCAGCCTCTTTTTCATGCCGCGCACGGAAGTGCTCTGCGCCCGCTGCGACGCCCACCTGGGCCACGTCTTCCCCGACGGGCCCCAGCCGACGGGCCTGCGCTACTGCCTCAACTCCGCCGCGCTGACGCTGGAGGAGAAGGAAAGCGCGGAGGACGCGGCCGAATAGGCGATCAGGGATCGAAGCGCGGCATCTCCGGCACCGGAGGCTGGCGTGCGAACACCACCTCGCCTTCGCCGAACACCACCCAGGGCTGGGCGTTTTCCGTCCAGACGTGGCAGCCGGGTTTGAGCCAGGATGTATCGTCGAGCGTACCCGGCTTGATGTTGAAGAAGGGCGCGTCACCCGCATCGCCGTACCACTGGTGATAGATGCGGCTGCCGCAGTCAGGGCAGTAGTAGCAGCGGAAGCGACGGCCTTCGTGGCCATCGCGCAGGAAGACCGCAGGCTCCTTCCCCTCCATCGTCATGCTGCCGCCGGGAAAGGCTGCGGCCATGGCGAAGGCGCTGCCCGACTGTCGCTGGCACAGCGAACAGTGGCAGGCGTAGACCATCACCGGACGGGCGTGGATCGCGTAGCGGACGGTGCCGCACTGGCAGCCGCCGGTGTGATGGTCAGGCATGATGAGCTCCGTCGTTGGGTGCGCAGGATGGCAATGCCGGCGCCACCGATCAGCAGCATTCCTGCAAGCGTGATGAGGTCGGGGACCGTGGCGAAGAAGACGAATCCCCATAGTCCCGCGAAGGGCAGATAGACATAGTCGAAGGTCGCGATGATCGAGGAAGGCGCGATCTGATAGGCCCGTGCGACGCCGGTGGTGATGGCGACGATCAGCACCGCCAGCAGGGCGACCGACGCCCAGGTTCCCGCATCCATGCCCCTCCAGTTGCCGAACAGGAAAGGATGGGCCGCAACCAGATTGTCAGGCGCCGGGAGCAGGACCAGCACAACACTCCCGAGCAGACCCACGGCGAAAAATGCCAGGTTGAGCGAGGCAGAAAGCATGAGGGATGATGCGCCCGACAGCCGGGTGCGCGTCAGCACCGCCGCCACGGCGTAGAAGAAGCCCGAGAGCACCGCGAAGGCCACGGGCCAGTCGAGGCCGGACTCGCCCGGCCGCAGCATCAGCACGACGCCGGCAAAGCCTGCGCAGACCGCAAGCCAGCGCCGTGCGCCGACCGTCTCACCGGCGAGCCATGCCGAAAGCAGCGTGATGATAATCGGGCCGGTGTAGTAAGCCGTCGCCACCGTGGCGAGATCGACCATGGTGAGCGCGGCGTAGAACGACACCCACATGCCGATCAGCAACAGGCTGCGCAGCCCGCCCCAGAGGAGCAGGCTCCGGCTGACACGCCGGTCGCGGATCGTGGCGCGCACCAGCAGGGCCAGCAGCGGCAGGGCAAACACCGAACGCAGCACGAAAAGCTGCCAGAGTCCCAGATCGGCGCTCATCTTCTTGACCAGTGCGTCACCGAAGGCCATGCCCGCGGCGGTGGCAATCATGGTGATCACACCGGCCGCAAGCTGGTCCCTGTCCATCGCCGTTGCCTGCGCCATCGTGCCGATCCTAATTCAGAGAGTGCGATATAGACCACTGCCTTTAGGTCCGGTAGCCTTCTCAATATGATCTTTGAATGAAGGAAAACTTCATAATGGCGCGTCACGGCCTGAGCGGCATCGATGTCTTCCTGAGCGTGGCCGAACACGGCTCCCTGCGGGCGGCGTCACGGGCGCTCGGTGTGCAGCCCCCGGCCGTCAGTCAGCAGCTGAAGGCCCTGGAGGAGGAACTTGGCACCATGCTCTTTGCCCGCACGACGCGGGCGCTCCACCTGACCGACGCCGGACGGGCCCTGCTGCAGCGGGCTGGCCCGGCCTTTACCGAACTGCAGGCCGCCATGGCCGATGCCCGCAACCTGGCCGGCAGGCACCGCGGCGTCCTGCGTATCACCATGCCCTGGGTCGCCTACCGGCTGATCGTGGCCACAGGTCTTGCCGAATTCCAGGCGGCATGGCCCGACATCGAACTGGAGCTGTCGATGAATGAAGCCTTCGTCGACATCGTCGCCGAAGGCTTCCACGCTGGCATCCGCATGGGCGACCGCATCCACCCCGACATGATCGCCCTGCGCCTGACGGCGCCGCTGGAGGAGGTCTGCTTTGCCGCCCCCTCCTACATCGCACGGCGCGGCAAACCCATGAGGCTTGCCGACCTCACCGCGCATAACTGCATCCGCTACCGCTTCCAGGGATCGGGCCAGTTGCAGCCCTGGCGCTTCGATAGCCGCCAGGGTGCGATCGAGGTGGCGGTGGGCGGCAACCTCATCGTCAACAGCTTCACCGCCGTCGTGGAGGCGGCGCGCGATGGCGTGGGTATCGGCAAGTTCTTCCGGGACGATGTCGCGGGCGACATGGAGCAGGGAACCCTGAAGCCCGTGCTCGCGGGACAGACCTACCGCTATCCCGGCTTTCACCTGTTCTATCCGCGCCACAACGCGCGGCTGCCGCTGTTGCGCGCGTTCATCGACTTCCTGAAGGAGCGCGCAGACTGAAGCGTTTCAGCCGCGTCCGAAGCGGCGCCAGCGCAGCAGCAGCATGGCGCCGGTGGCGGCAAAGCCCAGCGTCATGCCGATCCACAGGGCGTCCGGGCCGCCGCCCAGCGGAAAGGCAAGCACCCAGCCCGCGGGGATTCCGATGACGAGGAAGCCCAGGGCCGACATGGCCATGGGCACCATCATGTCCTTGAATCCGCGCAGGGCGCGCGACAGCACCACCTCGCCCGCCTGCACCAGGAAGAAGATACCCGCAGCCCAGCGCATCTCCCGGACCAGCGCAAAGGCTTCAGCGTTCGCCGGATCGTCGGCATCGAGCACGATGGCGGTGATCGCATCCGGCGCGATCCACAGGGCGAGACTCACCGGCAGAACCACCAGCGCGACGCCACTGACGCCGAACCAGCCGGCCCGCACCGCGCCCTTGATGTGTCGCCCGCCGAACTCCTGGGCGACGCGCACCGAGGCGCCGTGACCGAAACCCACCGCGATGGAACCGCTCAGCATGGCGACACCGGTGAGCACGCTGTGGGCGGCGAGAGCCGAGGCGCCGAAGAGGCCCATCAGCACCGTCGTCGCCTGGGACATCGAACCCTCGATGACACGCACACTGGCCACCGGCGGCCCCAGGCGCAGCACCTGCTTCCACATGGCGGGATCGAAGCTGAAGAGATTGCGGAACGGACCGAAGGCGTCGAGCTGGGGCTGGCGCAGGATATAGACGACCATCACGGCAAGCTTCAGCCAGGAGACGATAGTCGTTGCCCATCCCGCCCCGGCCACGCCCAGAGCCGGCATGCCGAGGAAGCCGAAGACCAGCACGATGTCGAGCGCCAGGTTGGTCGGCACGGCCGCCGCCGTGATTACCGTGATGACCACGGGACGCGAGAGGCCGGTGACAAGCTGGCGCAGCACCATGAACAGGAAGGTCGCCGGCAGGTGCCAGATCATGGCGTGGAGATAGTCCTCACCGATGGCGACAACCTCCGGATCCTGACCCGTAGCGAGCAGAATGTCGGGCAGGAACCAGCCGAAGGCCATCCACGGCACGCTGATCGCCACGGCGAGCCACAGGCCCGTGCGCACGCCCGCTCCGACCTCCGAAAGACGATCGGCGCCGAAACCGTGGGCGACGATCACCGAGACCACCGTCAGCATGGAAAAGCCGACATAGGTCGCTTCCCACAGGATGGCGCCGGCCAGTCCCACACCGCCCAGCGCCAGGGTGCCCAGGCGCCCGATCACCAGGATGTCGGTGTAGTAGATTCCCAGTTCGACGAGGAAAGCAGCCAGCAGCGGCAGCGTGACGCGCCGTTGCAGGCGGACCTCGTCACGCAGGTTTTCGGCGAACTCGGCCTTGAGCGGGTTGGCGGCGATGACCTCAGCCGCCCCGCGGCACCACAAGCGCATCGAGCGCCACCGCACCCTGCGGCAGGACACGCAGCGGGTTGACGTCCATCTCGGCGATCAGGTCGCCCAGATCGGCAGCCAGGCGCGAGAGGCCCACGACCGCATCGACGGCGGCGGCACGATCGAGCGGCGGCCCGCCGCGCACGCCATCGAGCAGGCGCGAGATGCGCAGTCCACCGAGCACCTGCTCGACCTCATGGCGCGGAGCGGGTGCAACCAGGGTTGCGGAATCGCGCAGGACCTCGACAAGGATGCCGCCGGCACCGAGCACGACCATGGGGCCGAACTGCTGGTCGATGACGATACCCGCGACCAGTTCGACGCCCTCGCCCGCCATGGGCGCAATGATGGCGCGCGCTCCAAGGCTCGCGTTCAGCGCCTGCCAGGCGGCGGCCACCTCCTCCCCACTCTTCAGGTTCAGCTTCACGCCGCCGACATCGGTCTTGTGGGCAATGCCGGGCATGGCAGTCTTCATCACCACGGGCAGGCCGAGCTCGGTAGCGGCGGCGACAGCTTGCGCCTCACTTGTCACGACACGATGGGCCATGGCGCCGATGCCGTAGTCGGCCAGAAGGGTCAGGGCTTCGGCTTCATCCAGCGGTGCCCCTTCGGCCAGCCGCTTGCGCCAGCGCGGCGCTGCGGCGTTGGGGGCTGGTGCCGCCTCGCGCGGGTAGCTGCGCTGGTCGCGGCGGGCGAATGCATTCGCCACGGCCTTCAGCGTCGGTTCGGTGCCGTCGAGCACGGGAATGCCCTTGCGCGTCAGCTCGATCGCCAGCTCCCGGTGGTCGACGCCGCAGTAGTTGGTCGCGAGCGCCACGGGCTTGGTTGTCGTCGCAGCGGCGGCGACGCAGGCCTCGACACAGGCGATGCTGTAGCTGTTGTGCTGGTTCACATCGAGGAAGAAGACGCCCAGCGCCGTGTCGTCATCGGCCATCAGGGCGGCAAAGCAGTCGCGCATGATGCCGTCATGGTCGCGGCCCGTGCCGAAGGCATCGCAGGGGTTCTCCGGCTCCAGGCCAAAGTCGAGGCGTTCCTCCAGACGAGCGCGGGTGGCCGGGCCGATGTGGGCGAAGGGCACGCCCGCGGCCTCCGCCGCATCGACCACCAGTTCCCGTTCGCCACCGGAGTCGTGGATCGTCGCCAATCCACCGGGGCCGACATCGCCCGCCCGCTCCATCAGCAGCATGGAGGCGGCCAGTTCGTCGAGCGAGTCCGTGCGCAGCACGCCGTAGCGGCGGAAGAGGGCGTCGTAGGCGGCGTCGTCGCCGGCCAGCGCGCCCGAGTGGCTGACCGCCATGCGCGCGGCCGTCTCGGTGCGCCCGGCCTTGACCGCGACCACGGGTACGCCGCGCGCATCGGCCTTCTCCAGGGCCGCTACAAAGCCCTCGGGATCGCGCACGGTTTCCAGGAACATGCCGATGACGCGGGTCGATTCCAGCTCCAGCGCATAATCCATGTAGTCGGCGACGGAGGTCGACAGTTCGCGCCCGCAGGAGACCGCGAAGTTCAGCCCCAGGCGCGCGCTGCTGCCGGTGATCGCGCCGAACACTGAACCCGACTGGGCAAGGAAGGTGATGCCCCCGGGGTCGCGATCGGCGAAGGGATAGGAATTGATGCGGATGCGGGCTTCATAGTTGCAAAAGCCCATGCAGTTGCCACCGTTGATCGGCAGGCGGGCCTCCTGCGCCATGGCCGAGAGGCGGTCCGCCAGGCGCGGCGACCCGCTCTCCTCAACCACGCAGCTTGCAAAGATGCTGGCCGCACCGGCGCCAGCCTCGATCGCCAGGCGCAGGGCTTCCTCGATACGCTCGTCGGACACGGCCAGCACCGCCAGATCGACCTTCTGGGGCAGTTCGGCCAGGGAGGGGTAACAGGTCTGTCCGTCGATTTCCTCATAGCGAGGGTTGACCGCGAACACGGGGCCATCGAAATCGAGCCCCGCAAGGGTCTGCATGATGGTCAGGCCCGTGCTGCCCTCACGGGGCGAGGCGCCGACCACGGCAACCGAACGGGGGGTCAGCAGCGGCGAAAGCCGATGGTTGATACGCGTCCTCTGGAAAGCCACTGATTCCCCCCGGTGTTTGTGCCGGACGCATCGTTAGGGGAGCCAGGCCCTGTGTTCAAGCCGGTCCAGCACGAAAGCCTCAACATCCTTGAGCTCGCCCCTGCGGAAGCAGGCGCTCCACCAGTAGAAGTGGGCCTCCGGTTCATCGATGCACAGCCTTCCCTCTCCATCGACATCCCGGATGGTCACCACCTCGACGTTGGGCTTGTTGGCCAGGAACATGGCATCGCCGGGTGGAGCATAGAGGTCGCCCTCGTAGAGAAGAACAAGGGCCGACATGTCATCTGCGTTCTCCAGACGACGGCGCCACTTGTCGTATTCGACCGGCATCCAGGCATAACTCTCGCCCTCGGTCTCCAGCCAGGCAAAGCCGTAGCCGGGTGCGCTGACGATCGCCGAATTGAACTTCGCAGGCGCGCGTTCGGCCGTCATCAGCGCGGTGCTGGCGCCGCCCGAATGGCCAAACACAAAGATGTCACGCGGCGGCACGCCGGCGGCGATCAGCCGGTCGAGCACGGCTTCGTTCTCCTGGGAGCGCGCCTTGCCCATGGCGAAGCGATCTTCAACCTCCTGGGTGCAGAGATAGAGGACGACGACCTGATGTCCGCCGAGCCCCTTCTTGGCCCAGCGTTTGAGGAAGCTGGGCATGGTGCCGGGATCACAATCCTGGAAATGCCCGCCCCAGTCGGTGCCGTGGTTGTAGATCATGACGAGTGGGCTTGCCGGATCGGGCAAGGCCGTGGCGATGCCCTGGGAAAGCGGCACAACGCCGGCGGTGCTGTTCTCGTCGGCAAAGAGCTGAACCATGGGCTCGCGGCTGCTGCCCGCGGAAGTGCAAGCGGCCAGCAGGCAGCATGCCAGTACGACAAGACACGGATGGACGCGCATGGGTTACCTCCGATCCGATCCCACCGACACACGACCTGATAGCAAGCCCAAGAGCCTATTGCTACCCAGACTGGTTTGGGCGGCGGCCATTGGCCAGGCGGCGGCCGGAGCGCAGATAGGCGAGCGCCAGTTCCTCCTCGTCGAAGGAAAAGCGGGCCACCAGCCTGGCGAGCGCATCCTTTTCCTTGTCGCCGAAGAAGTTCTGGCCGCTTTCGTTGCGCGGCGGCGGGCAGGCGACAGGTTTTGCGGGCGCCAGTTCCATGGCATCGAACAGCGCCTGCGCGCCCTCGGGCGCGGCGATCTGCTTGAGGTCCACGCTGTGGAAACGCAGGCCGGCATGGTCGGCCATCAGATGGCGGTAATAGGCTGCGCGCACCCGCATCTCATAGATGTACCACAGGGCACGGCCGGCGACGCCGTGGGAACGGAAGGGCGTCGCATCGACAATGACGTTGGGATAGGCAAGGTCGAGGTAAAAGGCCCAGGCCAGCCCGTTGTTCACGAAATCGAAGCGATTGTAGAAGCTCCAAAGGGTTGCCAGCACGTCGCGATGCAGAACAATCATCTCCACGGTGACGCCCTGACCGGTGAGCAGGCCGATATTCTCCAGCAGGCCCGCCTTGGCAAGCAGGTGCGAGGCCTCTGCGTGGACCCGC
>CALGGB010000081.1 GCA_937880925.1 uncultured Rhodospirillaceae bacterium
CAGGCGTTGTTCGAGGCCGGCCAGCTCGGCCGCAAGACCGGCGGCGGCTTCTACCGCGTTACCAAGACGGAGGACGGCGGCAAGCTGAAGGAGACCTTCGACCTGGATACCGGCGCGTGGCGCCAAACGCGCGAGCCCGAGCTGCTGCCTGCCCACCACGAACTGGCGAGCCTGATGGCCGCCCAGGATGCCTGCGGCGCCTTTGCCCGCGACCTCATGGGCGGCACCCTGCTTTATGCTGCGGACCTGGTGCCCCAGATCGCCGACGACATCGTCAACATCGACCGCGCCATGCGCTGGGGTTTCGCCTGGCAGAAGGGCCCGTTCGAGATGCTCGACGAACTCGGCCCGGCCGCGCTGGCGACCGACATGAAGGCCCGTGGCCAGGACCTGCCCGCCATGCTGGCGGTGCTCGACCAGGCCGGGGCGACCGGCTTCTACCGGGACGGCGGCGCCGAGTATCTCGGCCGTGACGGCGCCTGGCACAAGGTGCCGGCCTGAACCACTGTCGCGATGCGGTTCGGCATCGCGGCAGAGGTGGTTCGATCGGGGATGGCAGGGGAGGCGGCGGCCTGTAGCATTCGTCCGTTCAAATCCACTTGGGGCGTGACGGACAATGCGCGTCCCGCCGCGCTGACATCCGGGAGGCCCTGATGCTTGCTGTCGATTCCAACGACCTGGCACCCTGCAAGGAGTATCTCGCGAATCCCGCAGGGCCGCACAGCCCGGTCCTGCAGCGCCTGCTGACCATCATGCGCGTGGAGACGGTCGAGGACCCCCATGTCATCGTCGAGGCCGACGGTGGCGGATACGGGCTCGGCATCGTTGATGACCGCCGGGGTGAACCGGTGCGGGTCTACGAAGGCATCCACTTTGCAAGCCACGCCGATGCGATGCGGGCGGCGTTCCGGCTGCGCTGGGAGAGGCTGACCGGCCAAACGCTGCCGCTGGGCGAGCCGATCGCGCTGGATGGCGTGCCCCTGCGCCCGGTGGTCGAGGAACGGCCGCTCGCCTATGCTGACCGCTGGGACGTGCGCCCCGGGGAGGTCATCCATTTCAAGGTCTCTACCGGCGGGCCTGTCTCCGACTACCGCTTCGACATTGCGCGCGTCCGCTCGGCCGTCGACCACCCGGACGGCCCGGGCCAGCACCTGGTGCCGATGCCGAGCCCGGCGGACGGCACCTATGAGGGCCGCAACCAGACAACGGCGATCGGCTCCTGTGTTGTCTTCGACCGGCCCTGCCCGGTGGCGCTGCAGGGCTTCGGCATCCGCGTGAACCTGCGGCCGACGCTGCGCACCGGCCGCCCCCAGGCGCTGGTCGGGTCCTGGGACGCGGAAGCCGGGACGGGTTTTGCCCTTTTCCTCGACGAGGCGGGAAGGTTGAGTGTGAAGGTTGGCG
This sequence comes from uncultured Rhodospirillaceae bacterium, assembly GCA_937880925.1. Lineage (GTDB taxonomy): Bacteria > Pseudomonadota > Alphaproteobacteria > SP197 > SP197 > CALGGB01. The sequence continues at coordinate 1,402 of CALGGB010000081.1, forward strand.
GCGGCCCCGGTGCGGTTTCCACAATCACCACCGGCCGGCCGCTGCCGCTGGATTCATGGCACGAGGCGACGGCAGGATACGACCCCGAGGCCGGGACCCTGCTCGTGGCGCACCGCTGCCTCGACCGCGGCCATCAGCTGCTGCGCGAGGGGCGTGCCGAGGGCCGGGTCGAGGCGCGCCCGGCACTTGGCGCGCCGGACCTCATGTTCGCCGCCTGGACGGCCCCCGACGGCGCCAGAACCGCCCACTTCAACGGCAAGCTGGAGGCACCGGCGCTGTTTTCCTCGGCACGCTGCGACGAGGTCTCGCTGGTCGCGTCCTGGGACTTCTCGCGGGAGCCGTCCGGCACAACGGTGATCGACACCGCGTCGCATGGCTGGCACGGCCGCATCGTCAACCAGCCCGCCCGTGCGATGAAGGGCAGCCGCTGGGACGCGAGCGCGCACCGCTGGGCGGACAATCCTGCCCACTATGGCGCGATCCATTTCCACGACGACGATGTCGTCGACTGCGGCTGGGAAAACGACATTGCGCTGACGGTACCTGCGGACTGGAAGAGCGGCGTGTACTGCGGCTGCGTCCACCTGGGCGGCAAGACCGCCTACGCCACCTTTCACGTGCTGCCGCCCAGGGGGAAGCCGGGCTCGCGGCTCGCGGTGCTGATGTCGACCGCGACCTACGTCTGTTACGGCAACGACGGCACCCATGTGCAGATGCGGCGCTTCCTGGAGCGGACCATGAACCGCTTCGCGACCCTGAGCCGCACCCATATTTATCTGCAGACGCATCCGGAACTGGGCGCCTCGACCTACGACCGCCACAGCGACGGCAGCGGCGTGTGTTACGCCTCGCGCCACCGGCCCGTGCTGGGCATGGAGCCGGGTCCGGGTATGTGGAACTTCGGCCCCGACACCCTGATCCTCGACTGGCTGGAACAGAACGGTCTTGCCTACGACATCGTGACCGACGAGACGCTGCACCTGGAGGGCGAGGCCCTGCTGGAGCCCTATGACTGCGTCATCTCGTGCAGCCATCCCGAATACACCTCGCAGGCGATGTCCGATGCCCTGCTGGCCTACACGGAGCAAGGTGGCCGCTTCGTGTATCTCGGGGCCAACGGCTTCTACTGGAAGATCGCCTACCATCCCGACGACCCGGGCCTCATCGAGATGCGCCGGGCCGAGGGCGGCGGCCGCAACTGGATCGCCGAACCCGGCGAATACCACATGGGTTTCACGGGCGAGCTTTCGGGCCTGTGGCGGCGCAACGGCCGCACCCCGCAGGAGCTGTTCGGCGTGGGTTATACCGCCTGCGGCTTCGACAGCGCCTCGTTCTACGAGCGCACGGAGGCGGGTCGCGATCCGCGCGCCGCCTGGATCTTCGAGGGCGTGCGTGACGACGAAAGGATCGGTGACTTCGGCTTCGGCCTGGGCGGTGCCGCCGGAGCCGAACTCGACCGCGCCGACCGCAGCCTCGGTACGCCGGACCACGCGCTGATCGTGGCCAGCGCCACCCACCTGCCGGCCAGCTACCTGACCGTGCCGGAGGAGTTCTATCACCTCACCGCCGATATCGACGGCGAGACCTCGCCGCTGGTGCGCGCCGACATGGTGTTCTTCGAGACACCCAGCGGCGGCGCGGTGTTCTCTACCGGCTCGATCTCGTGGTGCGACGCCCTGTGCCACAACGGCTACGACAACAACGTCGCCCATATCACTGGCAACGTCGTGCGGCGCTTCCTGGATCCGACGCCGTTCCAGGGGCCGGGTCAGGACAACCCGGGCGACTGAAGGGGCGTCGCAGGTACCTGGGAGATCCCTTCCCCACCGGCCGGGGCGGATTGCCGCGGCGGGCGGGTTGCCTCGCCGCGGCAGCGCGATCAGCCGTTGGTGAGGTTGTCGAAGAAGTCGTCGACGTTCTGCTGGATGCCGTCGAAGTCGATCATGGGATCGTCCTGATCGGTGTCATCGGCATTGTCGGTGTCGGCCACTAAGCTCTGGTAGGTCGGGGCCGCCTCAAGGGTTACCGGATCGATGTCGAGCACCAGGGTGTTGCCGTCCTGGGTCACCTTGAAGCGGTCCCACGGGACGGGCACCTCGTCCTCGCCCATGCCGAAGAAACCGCCGCGTTCGATGACGCCGTAGCCGATGCCGTTGTCGGTCAGAACGACGTCGTCGAGCTCGCCCAGGTACTCGTTGCGCGGCGTATAGACGTCCATGCCGATGATGTCCTGGATGCGCATGCGGCCCGGGCTGTCGGCCACGGGTGTGGCGGCCTCAAGACGCGCGCGCTGCTCCTCCTCCCATGCGTCGGCATCGACGATGCCGGGGGTCTGGGCCTTGGTGACCATGGATTCCAGCGCATTGGTGATGGCAAGGCAGGCTTCCTCGTTGCCCTGGCGCTCCAGATCGGCGGCCACGTCCCACAAGGTGCCGATCTCGTCCTGCATGCCCGAGCGCAACACGATGGTGTAGGTCTCTTCCGAGCCGATTGCCTGCTCCAGCCCGTCGAGGCGGTCCCGGCAGTCGTCGGCAAGGGCCGGTGCGCTGGCGAACATGGTAAAGGCGGTGGTGGCGAGCAAAAGCCGTTTCATGGGTGTTCTCCCCTTTTCTGTTGTGCCTTTCCAACGTGAAAGACGCAGGGAAGTTCCCTCTTCGGCTCAGGGCTCCAGCATGGCGAGGTTGAGATCAAGGTCGCCATCCGCGCCGCGTGACACGGTGACCAGCGCCTCTTCCAGCACACAGATCCCGCTTACCGGAAGGCAGGCGCCGAAGACGACAGTCGCCGCGGCGGGGCCCGCCAGGGCGGCGGCATCGAGGTGGATCGTTTCCAGCACGGGATCAAGGAAGTAGTCGCCGGGGCCCAGCACCAGGCGGGGCAGGCTCCCGCCCCAGACCGGGGCATCCTCGCGCGCTTCGAAGTTGACGCCCAGGCGGCCGTTGAGGCGAATGTCGCTGTCGGGCAGCACCGCGATGACCAGCCGGTTGCCCTGCTCCAGGGAGGCCTGAAGCGTAACGCCGCTGGGCGATCGCAGGGAGGCAAGCTCGTCCGCGCGCGCGGGCAGGCCAGCCACAAGGGCGCAAAGCAGGGCGATGAGGGGTAGAAGGCGTAACATGGGCTTGGGATACACCGGTTGACCCTGAGGAGATAGGGCGCGGGTACCGCTCCGGCCAAGTCACGTTCGCTTGACGGCACCGCTGGACAAACGGCCCCGCTTGAACGACATACAGGCCAATTCACGGACACAACCCATGACCAGCCTGCAGGACGAGGTCGCGCGGCGGCGCACCTTCGGCATCATTTCGCACCCGGACGCCGGCAAGACGACGCTGACCGAAAAGCTGCTGCTGTTCGGCGGCGCGATCCAGCTTGCGGGCGCCGTCAAGGCGCGCGGCGAGCGCCGGCGCGCCCGTTCGGACTGGATGAAGGTGGAGCAGGAGCGCGGCATCTCGGTCACCGCCTCGGTGATGAGCTTCGAATACCAGCAGCGCGCCTTCAACCTGCTCGACACCCCGGGCCATGAGGATTTCAGTGAGGACACCTACCGGGTGCTCACCGCCGTCGACAGCGCGGTCATGGTGATCGACGCGGCCAAGGGCATCGAGACCCAGACGAGGAAGCTGTTCGAGGTCTGCCGTCTGCGCGACATGCCCATCGTCACCTTCGTCAACAAGATGGACCGCGAGACCCGCGATCCCTTCGACCTGATCGACGAGATCGAGCAGACCCTGCAGATCGAGGTCTGTCCGGCAAGCTGGCCGATCGGCATGGGGCGCGATTTCCTGGGCTGCTACGACCTTCTGAACGACCGGCTGCTGCTGGTCGCCCGCAGCAAGGGCGAGCGCATTGACGCCGGCATCGAATGCAAGGGCCTCGATGACCCCAAGCTCGATGAACTGCTGCCCGACCACGCCGTGAAGACCCTGCGCGAGCAGGTCGAGATGGCGCGTGCCCTGCTGCCGGAGTTCGACCGCGAGGCTTATCTCGCCGGTAATCTCACACCCATGTACTTCGGCAGCGCGCTCAACAACTTCGGCGTCCAGGAACTGTTGCAGGGTCTCTCCGCCTTTGCGCCCACGCCCCGGCCCCAACCGGCGGTGCAGCGCAAGGTCGATCCAACGGAAACCCCGGTCACCGGCTTCGTCTTCAAGATCCAGGCCAACATGGACCCCAAGCACCGCGACCGCATCGCCTTCGTGCGGCTGGCCTCGGGCCACTTCCTGCGCGGCATGAAGCTGAAGCATCTGCGCACCGGCAAGATGCTCACCATGCACAACCCGCTGATCTTCCTCGCCCAGGACCGCGAGGTCGCCGAGGAAGCCTATGCCGGCGACATCGTCGGCATCCCCAACTACGGCAACCTGCACATCGGCGACACGCTGACCGAGGGCGAGGATCTGGCCTACACCGGCATCCCGAGCTTTGCGCCCGAGCATCTCCAGCGCGTGCGCGCGACCGATCCGCTGAAAGCCAAGCACCTGGGCCGTGCCCTGCAGCAGCTTGCCGAAGAGGGTGCCGCGCGCGTCTTCAAGCCGATGATGGATTCCGACTGGGTGGTCGGCGTCATGGGGCCGCTGCAGTTCGACGTGCTGGCCGACCGCATCCGCACCGAATACGAGGTGCCCGTGCGCTTCGAGCCGGCCAATCTCCACACCGCCCGCTGGCTGGTGGCCGACAGCGCGCAGACGATCAAGGCGTTCTCGGACGGCAACCGTTCGTCCATGGCCGAGGATCACAACGGCGATCCCGTGTTCCTGGCGCGCAACGCCTGGCACCTCGACAAGGCCCAGCAGGACGCGCCGAAGATCCAGTTCCTGAAGGTGCGCGAGCACAACCCGGTCACCGATTCGGCGGCAGCCTGAGGGCAGGGCGATGACGGTCCGGCTCGCCAAGATCGTCCTGCTTGCCTGCTACGGCCTGCTGATGGCGCTGATCGCCTTCGGCAACGTCACCGATTACGGCAGCAACCTTCCCTTCGTGCGGCATGTGTTGGCGATGGACACGACCTTCGGCAGTCCGGGCGTGATGTGGCGCGCGATCGACGATCCCACGATCCAGACCATCGCCTATCTCGCCATCATCGCGACCGAAACGGCGGCAGCCGTCGTCATCTGGTGGGGCATCGTGCGCCTGCTGCGGGCGCGCCGCGCCCCGGCGGCGGTCTTCCGGCAGGCCAAGAATGTCGCGATTGCCGGGGTGACCCTGTCGCTGGCGATCTGGCTCGGCGGCTTCCTCGCCATCGGCGGCGAATGGTTCGCCATGTGGCAGTCCGATACCTGGAACGGTGCGGAATCGGCCGGGCGCTTCCTGCTCGCCGGCGGCATCGTCCTGCTCTTCCTCAACCAGCCCGATCCGGACCTGTGATCTGGCGCTGAGCCGCGGGCCTGTTATCGTTCACGCCCAAGGACGAAAAGAGCAGGGACTCCATGAGCGAGATTGCAATGGCGACCCGGCCGGAGACGGTCGGCATGTCGGGCGAGCGGCTGGGCCGGATCGATGCCTGGATGGCGCGTTATGTCGAGGCCGGCAAGCTGCCCTGGGCCATGACCGTGATCACACGCCACGGCGAGACCGCCTACAGCCGCTGCATCGGCAAGGCCGACATCGCTACAGGCCGGGCGATCGAGGACGACGCGATCCTGCGCATCTATTCCATGTCGAAGCCGATCACGGCGGTTGCCATCCTGATGCTCTACGAGGAGGGCCTGCTCCAGCTCGACGATCCCGTCAGCCGCTTCATTCCGGAGTTTGCCGATACGCCGGTCGTCGCGGGCGATCACGGGGCCGAGCTGGTGACCGAGCCGCTGCGCCATCCCATCACCGTGCGCCACCTGCTCACCCATACCTCGGGTCTGATCTACGGTGCCTTCGGCGGCGGCACCCTGGAACGGCTCTACGACGAGAACGCCACGGACTTCGGCCCCCAGGACGGCACGCTGGAAGCGGTCTGCAAGCGTCTTGCCGCCCTGCCGCTCGACCATCAGCCCGGCGCGCGCTGGACCTACGGCGTCTCCATCGACGTGCTGGGACGCATCGTGGAGGTCATTTCCGGCCAGAGTTTCGACCGTTTCCTGCAGCAGCGCATCTTCGCCCCGCTCGCCATGCGCGACACCTTCTTCGAACTGCCGCCCGACCGCATGGACCGCTTCGTGCCCTGCTACGAACGTGGCCCCGACGACGGCCTGCTGTCCTATGACGGCGTCGAGGACAGCGTGCATGCCGCCGGCGTCACCTGCTTTTCCGGCGGCGGCGGCCTGCTTTCCACGGCGCGCGACTACCAGCGCTTCGCCGAGATGCTGCGCGGCGGCGGCGCCCTGGGCGACGTGCGTATCCTGGGGCCGCGCACGGTTTCCTTCATGGCAAGCAACCACATGCCCGGCGGTGTCGATCTGGCCGCCATGGGCCAGCCGGTCTTCTCGGAGACCAGTTACGAGGGCATCGGCTTTGGCCTCGGCGTCTCCGTGGTGCTCGATCCCGCCCACGCACAGGTGCTGACCTCGAAGGGCGAATACGCCTGGGGCGGCATGGCCTCCACTGCCTTCTGGATCGACCCCGAACAGGACATGAGCGTGCTCTTCCTCACCCAGCTTGTGCCTTCCTCCTCCTACCCGATCCGGCGCGAACTGCGCGTGCTCGCCAGCCAGGCGATCGTGGCATGAGCTTCGACTTTCCCCGCGACGCCGAAGGCGCCATCGACGCCCGCGCCTTCTTCGACGGCTTCTGGCGGCGCATGCGCCTGCACGACCACATCGGCCTGGAGCTGGTCGAGGCCGACGTGAAGGCCGGCACCGCCGTGCTGCGCCTTCCCTACCGGCCCGAACACACCAACATGCCCGACGAGGCCGGAGCCGGAATCCACGGCGGCATGATCGCCACCCTGATCGATGCCGCGGCCTCGTTCCCCGTCGTCGTCCACACCGGCAACTTCAACATCGCCACCGTCAACATGCGCGTCGACTACCTCTCCTGGACGGGGCACGCCACGCTGCTGGGCCACGGCCGCGTGGTGAAGGCCGGGCGCACCGTGGCGGTCGCCGACTGCGACATCCGGGACGAGAAGGGCAAGCTCTGCGCCATCGGCCGCGTCACCTTCGGCACCGGCACGGCCTACAAGGCGGTGCCGACGGGCGTGTGAACCACGACTGGCCCTCACCCTCCCATGGCTTGCGCCATGGGCCCCTCCCTCTCCCGTACGCGGGAGAGGGGTTTGGATGGCGCCACCCTTGCCCCTCTCCCGCTTGCGGGAGAGGGAGGGACCCGCCGCGAAGCGGTGGGAGGGTGAGGGCTGGCGCGATCTAGCCCAACGGCGGCGCAAGATCGGCCGCGGTCACCGCATCGGCCCTGGCCTCTGCGGCGATCCAGTCGCGGAAGACCGCGGCCTCCTCGGGCAGGGCGCGGGCCGAGGGCCAGGTCAGGTGCTGCACCTCTTCGGGCTGGAGCAGGGCATCGGTGATGCGCACGAGGTCGCCGCGCTGGAGTTCGCGGCGCAGCAGGTGGGCCCAGCCCAGCGCCACGCCCTGGCCGTCGACGGCGGCCTGGATCATGTTGGGATAGGCGTTGAAGGTGAAGGCATCGCGCGGCCTCTGGGTCTGCGCCAGGCCGTGGCGGGCGAACCAGGCGCGCCAGGGGATCCAGGTCGGGTCGACGTCCTCCAGGTGGAGCAGGGGGCAGGCGAGCAGGTCCTCCTGGGTGCGCGGCGCCGTACGTCCGGCAAAGAAGCCCGGCGCGGCGACCGGCATGACCAGGTCGTCGAACAGGGGCAGGGCGGTGAGCCCCGGCCAGTCGCCGCGCCCGAAGCGGATGGCGAGGTCGACCTCGCCGCGCGTCGGGTCGGTGTAGGGATCGGCGGCGATGACGCGCAGGGCGATGTCGGGGTGGGCCTCGCGGAAGGCCGCCACCCGCGGCATCAGCCACAGCGAGGTCATGGCGACGCTGGCGGCCACCGTCACCGTGCCCGGCTGGGCCGCCCGGCGCAGGTCGGCGGCCACGGCGGCGATCTGGCGCAGGCCGGTGGTCACCGCGTCGTGCAGGCGAAGGCCCTCGCTGGTGAGTGCCAGCGGGCGCCGTCCCCGGTGAAACAACGATACGCCCAGATTGTCTTCCAGGTTCTGGATCTGGCGGCTGACGGCAGCCTGGCTGACGCCCAGCTCATTCGCCGCATGGGTGAAGTTGCGCAGCCGTGCGGCCGCCTCGAAGGCGATCAGGCTGGTCGGCGGCGGCAGGTCGCGGCGCAGTCGTTCCATGACTTCAGATTATACCAGCTGTCAGCATTACTGAACTGTTGCTGGGCTCGCTGCTGCCCGACACTGGTGCGATCCACCCGTGACGGAGACCGCGCGATGTCCTCAGCCATGACCTTCCCCTCGGCCCGCCCCTTCGATCCCGCAGTGCTGGCGATGAGCGATCGCACCCTGGCCGAGGGCGCACGCCCGTTGCCTGCCGAGGCCTATGTCTCCCAGGCATGGTTCGATGCCGAGCGCGCGCTGTTGTGGTCGCGGAGCTGGGTCTGCCTGACGGCGGCCTCCTATGTCCCCAACAAGGGCGACGTGCTGCCGCTGGATCTCGCCGGTGTGCCGCTTTATGCCATCCGCGGGCGCGACGGCGCGGTCCGGGTCTTCCACAACGCCTGCCCCCACCGCGGCATGAAGCTGGTGAGCGAAAAGGGCAATGCCGGCGCGCTGCTCACCTGCCCCTATCACAACTGGGCCTTCGGCCTGACAGGCGAGCTGCGCCAGACGCCCCACATCGCCGGCACCGGCAAGCATGAATGCGCGGGCTTCGACAAATCGGCCCACAAGGTGAAGGAAGTGAGGAGCGCGGTCTGGTTCGACCAGGTTTTCGTCAACCTCTCGGGCGATGCCGAACCCTTCGAGGATTTCATCGCGCCGCTGGCCCGGCGCTGGGCGCATTTCGACGCCAGCGTGATCCGGCACGGCGGCGAGGATTCGATCCTCACCTTCGATCTCGCCTCCAACTGGAAGCTCGCCATCGAGAACTTCTGCGAGGCCTACCACCTGCCCATGGTCCATCCCGCGCTCAACACCTATTCGAAGCTGGAGGACCACCTGACGATCGAGGAGGACGGCCGTTTCGCCGGCCAGGTGAGCCTGGTCTACCAGCCCGACCGCGGTCCCGATGCCCTGCCGCGCTTCCCGGACCTGCCGCCCGAGTGGGCGACGCGCGCCGAATACGTGGCGCTTTTCCCCAACGTCATGCTCGGCATCCACTACGATCACTTCTATGCCGTGCGCGCCCTGCCCGACGGCGCCGGGCGCTGCCGCGAGGTCTTCGACCTCTATTACGTCGGCGAGGAGACCACCGGCCCCGGCTACGCCAACCTGCGCGCCGCCGTGCGCGAGACCTGGCGCGAGGTCTTCGCCGAGGACGTCGGTGTCGTCCAGGGCATGCAGGAGGGCCGCGCCTCCCCCGGCTTCGACGGCGGCGTCTTCACGCCGGTGCTCGAAGGCCCCTCCCACTGCTTCCACCGCTGGGCCGCCCGCGCGATGATGTGAGGCCGGTCGGCCTTCCGTCCGGCACAACGCCGGGGAGCTATGGCTATGAACGCTTTGCCAAGTTGTGCGGCAGCTGATGGGTTAACCAATATCCAATTCTTGCCCAAGAAGATGTCGTAGCAGTTCGTAAAGCTCGACTCGGCCAAGGTTTGCAGATGCAGCGCGCGAGAGTGTGTCGAAATCAAAGTTGAGGTATATATTTCGTCGAGGATTTATGAGAATACAGTCTTTCCAAGCTTCACTGTCGCTCTTGAGGGAGAGTGCGTACTTCAAGATCCAATACATAAAAGTTTGACGTATATCTCCCGCAACAAAATTGCGGTCAGCATTTTTCACCTCAATGAGCGTCTCTCCAATAGAGAAATCTCCTGTTCCAGATGCAATCCAACCTAACCCTGGCACAACGGGCCTAATTTCCAGTGCAGAAGAAGGCTTATTTTCCTGTAAAACCGCGATCATTCTCTGAAGGTTGTCCGCCGCCCGTGAAATGATCTCAATATCGTGACTCTCCAACGTATCTGGGATCACGGCATCGTAATGCTGACTTTGGCGTTTGGCTGCTATTGTGAGGCACTCGGACCAATCTGAATCTCTCCTTTCACTGCAGCGAATCTCTACGAAGACCACGGAGATTTCAAATAGTAGAGCCTTGTTTAGGCGACTCTTTTCGATGAGATTCTCATCAATCGGATCGACGCCAGAACACGAGAAAGTAGCCCGATTCAGAGACGCCACGAGGCCCCCCGTTAACCGGGGAAAGAGGATGTCGAGGACACCGGGAATCTCCCGCGCGACAGTTCGAGGGTCTCGGAGCGGAAATCGCTTAGCGACCATTGCGCGACCATTCTTCATATATTGAAGAAAAGCTCGCACCAGCCTGCGCATCAAATCCCAAGTGTCAAGCTTGGGTTAGTGTGCCACGGAGTTGATTTCGCGAGTGCCGACCCTCATCGCCGAAATTCGCTGCTGCTAACCAGAGCATTCTCTGTTCCTCTGGGCCTAAGTTTTGCCACTGGTTGCGCAGCCTCGTGAAGCTCGCTCTATCTCCCCAGTGCCTCCAGCAATCAATGCACGCCCGGCGAATCGTATGAGACGATCGGGCGTCATACATCTGCCGGACTAAGCGGCCGCGACCCTCGGTCTTGCGAAAGCGGATTGCCCTCAGATAGTGAAGGGCATTGGCTTCCGGGGTTAACAGATGCGACGCACTCGCTGGAATCGCATCCAGCAAATCATCAATTAAGCCGAATATCTCCGCGAAATCTTGCTGAGCGCGTACAGAATAAACTCCCCGCATAATCTTTGACCAAGAAGCGCGAAAGGAATCCAAATTTCGGGAATCGAGAAGAGTAGAGCAAAGTTGTGCAGCTACGGTAGGTTCTTGAAATTTTAACGCTCGACCTATTTGTGCTACTATAAAATTATCAGGATTTGATTTTTCTTTCTCTAATTCTAATAAAAATTGAATATCTATCATC
>CALGGB010000082.1 GCA_937880925.1 uncultured Rhodospirillaceae bacterium
ACCGCCTTCATCAGGCCGATGTTGCCTTCCTGGATCAGGTCGAGGAACTGCAGGCCGCGGTTGGTGTACTTCTTGGCGATCGAGATCACGAGGCGCAGGTTGGCCTCGACCATCTCCTTCTTGGCCTGGCCGGCCTCCTTCTCGCCGCGCTGCACGGTCTGGGTGATGCGCTTGAACTCGTGGATTTCCAGGCCGCTCTCGCGTGCGACGTTGGCGATCTCCTTGCGCATCTCCAGGATGCGCTCGGCATCGCGCTCGGCGAACTGCTTCCAGCCGCGCCCGGAGAGCCGCGTGATGCGATCCAGCCAGTCGGGATCGAGCTCGTTGCCAACGTGCTGCTCGAGGAACTCGGGCCGCTTGATGCCGCGGCGCACGGCGAGCTTCAGCAGGTTGCCCTCGAGGTTGAGCAGACGGCGGTTGTAGCCGTAAAGCTCGTCGACCATCGCCTCGATGCGGTTGTTGTGCAGCTTGACCGAGCTGACGAGTTCGTAGATCTCGCGGTTGATCTTCTCGTAGCGCTTGCGCGCGGCAGGCGCCGGTTCGTCGCCGACCAGCTTGGCGCCCAGGTTCTCGTCCTGGACCTTGCGCAGCTTGACATAGGCCTTGGCCAGCTTGTCGAAGGTGACCATCACCTCGGGCAGCAGGGCCTGCTCCATGGCCGAGAGCGACATGTTCGCCTCGGCATCGTCGTCATCGTCGCCGTCGTCGCCTTCGGTGGTCGCCTCTTCCTCGCCCTCGCCCCTGGCGGTCGCCTTGGACGGCTTTTCGGCCGCACCGGCGGGCTTGCCGCCGGCCTGATGGGCCTGGGCGTTCTGGGCGTTGGCCGGATTGTTGGGATTGTTCGAGTTGTGGTTGGCGTTGTTGGCCGCGTTGTTGTTGGCGTCGGGGCCGGCGTAGGTGCCTTCCAGATCGATGATGTCGCGCAGCAGCACGCGGTTGTCGGCCAGCAGATCGCGCCATTCCACGATCGCGCGCAGGGTCAGCGGGCTTTCGCAGATGCCGCGGATCATGCGGTCGCGCCCGGCCTCGATGCGCTTGGCGATGGCGATTTCGCCCTCGCGCGACAGCAGCTCCACCCGGCCCATCTCGCGCAGGTACATGCGCACGGGGTCGTCGGTGTAGCCCATCTCGCTGGTCGAGGTGGTGGTCGTGGCCGGGGCGGTCTCGGCGGCCGGCGCGGCATCGCCGCTGGTCTGGCCGTTGACCGCCTTGTCGACAGCGTCCTCGGACTCCTCGGACTCGACCACGTTGATGCCCATTTCGGACAGCATCGCCATGGTGTCCTCGATCTGCTCGGAGGAGACCTCGTCCTGGGGCAGGGCGTCGGAAATCTCATCGACCGTGACGTAGCCGCGCTCCTTGCCGCGCGCGATCATCTTCTTGATCGCGGCGTTGATGGTGTCGAGCAGCGGATCGTCGGCGCCGTCCTCGGCGTCGTCGTCGGTATCCACGTCAGCGGGTTTCGTCGCCATGCATGTCTCCTTGGGCGCCCACGCCATGCCCCTGCAAGTGCCCGGGCGGGGCAGCATTACCTCGGCAAAGCGTCCTTTGCCAGTCACCTTCTACGCCGTCGCGCGCCGCGACCCGGTTCCGCCCCGGAACCGTGTCCTCAGGCATCATCCTCGGCCTGCAAGAGCCGCGCCTCGGTCGCCTGCTTCAGCTCCTGCTTGGCCTTCAGGCGCTGCCAGGCCTCATCGCTCTGTTCCACGGCCCAGGCCGCGGCATCCGCCTCGATCTCCTCGTCCAGCGCGTGATGCTGGTAGAGTTCGAAGGCGTGATGCCAGAGACGTTCACCTTCGTCCACGCTCTCGACACGCAACACAGGATCATCGCCGCTGCGCCCCGCCTCCGGGAGGAGACGTCTCACAACCGCAGACAATCCGGTCGCTGTCAGGTGGCGTTCGAGAGCCTCCCTGTCAAGGATTTCCTCCGACATGGCCGCTTCGAACAGCGCATCGCGCACCGCGCCGAAGCCCTGGGCGGCAAATCCGACCTCGGCCAGGCGCTCGGCGACCCGCTCCAGCAGTCCGGGCACGAGGATCGGCAGCACCAGCAGCATCCGCTGGGTCGGATCGTCCTCGTGGCGCGCGCCGGGCGCGCTGGGCCGCTGTTCCAGTTCCGGCGGGCTCCAGCGGCTCTGGTTCCAGCCGCCCTGGCGGCGCCCCGCGGAACGACCGCCACCCTGGCCCATGCGGCGCTCCTGGGGCCGGTTTGCCCGGCGCGCCGCGCCGAAGACCTCGCGCAGGCGCGCACGCATCGCGCTCTGGTAGTGAAAGCGCACGGAAGTATCGCCGATGGTGGCGATCGCCTGGTTGAGTTCCTGCTCCAGGCCGGCGCGCCGTTCGGGCGTGTCGAAGCGGCCGCCCTCGATGCGGCTTTTCCAGAGCATGTCGAGCAGCGGCACCGCCGATGCCAGCACCTGCGCCATGGCCTGCTTGCCCCGCGCGCGGATCAGGTCGTCGGGGTCCTGGCCCCCGGGAAGCAGGGCAAAGCGCAGGGAACGGCCTGGCTGGAGCAGCGGCAGGGCGCGCTCGACCGAGCGGAAGGCGGCCCGCTTGCCCGCACTGTCGCCGTCGAAACACAGGATCGGCTCGTCGGCCATCTTCCACAGCAGGCCGATCTGGGCCTCGGTCAGTGCCGTGCCCAGCGGCGCCACGGCATGGGCAAAACCCGCCTGGGCCAGCGCGATGACATCCATGTAGCCCTCGGCGACGATCACCGTGCCGGCCTCGTGGGCTGCCTTGCGGGCGAGCGCATAACCATAAAGCAACGCGCCCTTGTGGAAGACCGGCGTCTCGGGCGAGTTCAGATACTTGGCCGGATGGTCGCCCATGGTGCGCCCGCCGAAGGCGATGACGCGCCCGCCGCGGTCGGTGATGGGAAAGATCAGGCGGTGGCGAAAGCGGTCGCCGGCATCGCGCCCGTCCTCGCCGCCCACGGCAAGGCCCGCCTCGGCCATCAGCCGGTCGGGCACCTCCTTGCCCTTCAGATGCTGGATCAGGCGGCTGCGGGCATCGGGCGCGTAACCGAGGCGGAAGCGCTCGACGGTGTCGGAACGCACGCCACGGCGCTCCAGATAGGCCCGGACCTCGGCCGCGCCAGGCGTGCGGAGCTGTTCCTCGAACCAGCGGCAGGCCTCTTCCAGCACGTCATAGAGCGTGGCCGCGCGCTTGGCGCGCTCGCGCTCCACGGGCGACTGCTCGGGCATCTGCAATCCGGCGAGACCCGCCAGCCGCTCCACCGACTCGGGGAACGACAGATTCTCCGTCCGCATCAGGAAGCCGATGACGTCGCCATGAGCGCCGCAGCCGAAGCAATGAAAGAAGCCCTTATCCTCGACCACCGCAAAAGAAGGCGATTTTTCCTTGTGGAACGGGCACAGGCCGACGAATTCCCGGCCCCGGCGAATCAGGCGCACCTGCTTGCCCACGACATCCGAGAGCGGCACCCGGGCGCGGATTTCATCGAGGAATTGGGGAGGAAACGCCATGGCGGCAGTCTAGGCCCGCTTGCGCGGCCACACCACGAAGGATCAGACGAGCTTCTTCTTGACCAGGGCGCTGGCGACCGCGCCGTCGATCTGGCCGGGATAACCCTGTTTCAGGGCGGCCATCACCCGACCCATGTCTTTCAGGCCCGAGGCGCCGGTTTCGCCGATGACCTCATCGACCAACTGCTCCATCTCCTGGGGCGACAGCTGGCGCGGCATGAAGCGGCGGATGACCTCGATCTCGAACATTTCCCGCTCGGCCAGTTCCGGGCGTCCGCCGACACGGTACTGCTCGGCCGCCTCCTCGCGCTGGCGCACCATCTTGGCGAAAAGGTCGAGAATTTCCTCGTCCGATATGCCGGCATTGCCCGCGCCCGTGGTCCGCGCGGCGATATCGCGGTCCTTCAGCGCGGCACTGACCAGGCGCAGGGTGGCCGTGGTAGTCCGGTCCTTGGCCTTGACGGCATCTTTGAGGGCATCGGAGATCTGCTGGCGCAGCGCCATGGACAAAACATTCCCAAGCAGCGAAGCCGGGCATACTAACGATGGCCTTGTCCGAAGTCGAATCGTGGATAGTTTGTAAGTGGTTGATAACTTTGCGCTTTTCTATCCACCCTCCGCTTGACCTCTAAGCGGGGATTGCTTATATCCCGCCTCGACCGGCCGCCAGCCGGCGGCCATTGGCCCTCGCAGGTTTTCATGAACGATTCCGCTTCCGCGCCGGCGCCCTGGGCAACGGCGAGTCTCGTGCTCGCGGACGGATCGGTATTCTGGGGCCGCGGGATCGGCGCCACCGGCCGCACCCTGGGCGAGATCTGCTTCAACACGGCGATCACCGGCTATCAGGAGATCCTCACCGATCCCTCCTATGCCGGGCAGATCATCACCTTCACCTTCCCCCATGTCGGCAATGTGGGGGCCAACGGCTTCGATATTGAATCGGACGTCGCCGCGGTGCGCGGCCTGGTCCTGCGCGCCGACATCACCCAGCCCTCGAACTTCCGCGCGGTCAGCCACCTCGACAAGTGGCTGAAAAGCCAGAACCTGATCGGCATCGCCGGCATCGACACGCGCCGCATGACGCGCCTGATCCGCGACCACGGATTCCAGACCGCCGCGATCTGCCACGGCGAGATCGACATCGAGGCCGCGCGCGCCGAGATCGCCGCATGGCCGGGCCTGGAAGGCATGGATCTCGCCAAGGACGTCACCTGTCGCCAGAGCTTCACCTGGGACGAGAGCCTGTGGTTGCCCCACAGCGGCTACGGCAAACAGGAGGCCCCGCGCCACCGCGTCGTCGCCATCGACTACGGCATCAAGAAGAACATCCTGCGCAATCTGGCCGGCGCCGGCTGCCAGGTGACCGTGGTGCCCGCCGACGCCTCGGTCGAACAGATCATGCGCCATCAGCCCGACGGCATCTTCCTCTCCAACGGCCCGGGCGACCCCGCCGCGACCGGCACCTACGCCGTGCCGGTGATCCGCGAACTGGTCGAGAGCGGCAAGCCGATGTTCGGCATCTGCCTTGGCCACCAGATGCTCGGCCTGGCGCTGGGTGCCAAGACCATCAAGATGAAAAACGGCCACCGGGGCGCCAACCACCCGATCAAGAACCTGGAGACGGGCCTGGTCGAGATCACCAGCCAGAACCACGGCTTCGTGGTCGACGCCGACAGCCTGCCCGCGGGCGTCGTGGCGACCCACGTCAGCCTGTTCGACGGCACGCTGGCGGGCCTCAAGATGACCGACAAGCCGGTCTTCTCCGTCCAGTACCACCCCGAAGCCAGCCCCGGCCCCCAGGACAGCACCTACCTCTTCCGCCAGTTCACGACGGCGATGGGGGGAGCGTCTTGAGGCTTTCGCTCGCCATTCAGGGGCCCGCCATTTCCCCTCCCCCCAGGAGGGGGAGGGCCAGGGTGGGGGGGATTGCGGCAGGCGCCGCGCTCTCGGAAACTGGCGCATGGCCAACCAGCGCGCGCGCCAGTTCCGCAAGCTTCCGACCGTTATCGAAGACCGGCTCTGGTACCACCTGCGCCGACGCCAGCTCGGCGGCCACCGTTTCCGCCGCCAGCATCCCATCGGCCCCTACATCGTCGACTTCGTCTGCCTGGAGCGCCATCTCGTCGTGGAAGTCGACGGCGGGCAACATGCCGAGCAGCAGCGCGGACATGATCTGGCGCGCGATGCCTGGCTCTGTCGGCACGGCTATCGCGTGCTGCGCTTCTGGAACGTCGATGTGGTCGAAAACACCGAAGGTGTGCTCGACAGCCTTCTCGACGCGCTCGGCGGTCCGTTGCCCGAGCCTGCCTGATTCTGGGCCGCGCTTCGCGCGGGTCCCCCCCACCCTGACCCTCCCCCTCCAGGGGGGAGGGGAAATTGTGGTGCGAGAGATATAGCCATGCCCAAACGCACCGACATCAAGTCCATCATGATCATCGGCGCCGGGCCGATCGTGATCGGGCAGGCCTGCGAGTTCGATTATTCGGGGACGCAGGCGTGCAAGGCGCTGAAGGAGGAGGGTTACCGGGTGATCCTGGTGAACTCCAATCCGGCGACGATCATGACCGATCCGGGCATGGCGGATGCCACCTACATCGAGCCGATCACGCCCGAGGTGGTGGCCAAGATCATCGCCAAGGAGCGCCCGGACGCGCTTCTGCCGACCATGGGCGGGCAGACCGCGCTCAACACGGCGCTTTCGCTGGCCAAGATGGGCGTGCTGAAGGAATACGGCGTCGAGATGATCGGCGCCTCGCGCGATGCCATCGACAAGGCCGAGGACCGCGAGCTGTTCCGCGACGCCATGCGCAAGATCGGGCTGGAATGCCCGCAGAGCGAGATGGCCCACACCATGGAGGACGCCCGCCGGGCGCTGGAGATCATCGGTCTGCCCGCGATCATCCGGCCCAGCTTCACCATGGGCGGCACCGGCGGGGGCATCGCCTACAACCGCGAGCAATACGAGGAGATCGTGCGCCGCGGCATCGACGCCAGCCCGACCAACGAGGTGCTGATCGAGGAATCGGTGCTGGGCTGGAAGGAATACGAGATGGAGGTCGTGCGCGACCGCGCCGACAACTGCATCATCATCTGCTCGATCGAGAACATCGATCCGATGGGCGTGCACACCGGCGATTCGGTGACCGTGGCCCCCGCCCTGACGCTGACCGACAAGGAATACCAGATCATGCGCAACGCCTCCCTGGCGGTGCTGCGCGAGATCGGCGTCGACACGGGCGGCTCGAACGTGCAGTTCGCGATCAACCCGGAAGACGGGCGCATGATCGTGATCGAGATGAACCCGCGCGTATCGCGCTCGTCTGCATTGGCTTCCAAGGCGACGGGTTTCCCCATCGCCAAGGTCGCGGCCAAGCTGGCGGTCGGCTATACGCTGGACGAGATCCAGAACGACATCACGCAGGTGACCCCGGCGAGCTTCGAGCCGAGCATCGACTATGTCGTCACCAAGATGCCGCGCTTCACCTTCGAGAAGTTCCCCGGCACCGAGCCCCTGCTCACCACCTCCATGAAGTCGGTCGGCGAGGCCATGGCGATCGGCCGGACCTTCGCCGAGAGCCTGCAGAAGGCGCTGCGTTCCATGGAGACGGGCCTCACCGGCCTCAACGAGATCCACTTCGAGGACACGAGCGAGGACGGCATCGTCGCCCAGCTCGCAAGGCCCACGCCCGACCGCCTGCTCGCCATCGCCCAGGCGATGCGCCACGGCCTCAGCGACGCCGACATCCACGACATCACGAAATACGATCCTTGGTTCCTGGAGCAGATCCGCGACATCGTCGAGACCGAGGCGGCGGTGCGCAAGGACGGCCTGCCCCACGAACGCGCCGCCATGCTGGCCCTGAAGAAGATGGGCTTCTCCGACAAGCGCCTGTCCCAGCTCACGGGACGCAGCGAGGACGAGGTGCGCGCCCACCGGCGCAACCTGAAGGTCACGCCGGTCTACAAGCGCATCGACACCTGTGCCGCCGAATTCCCCTCGATCACCAGCTACATGTACGGCTGTTACGAGGGCGACGGCGTCAGCGAGCCCGAGTGCGAAAGCGCGCCCGAGGATGCCCGTAAGGTCATCATCCTGGGCGGCGGCCCCAACCGCATCGGCCAGGGCATCGAGTTCGACTACTGCTGCGTCCACGCCTGCTTCGGCCTGGAGGAGGCGGGCGTGCAGACCATCATGGTCAACTGCAACCCCGAGACCGTCTCGACCGACTACGACACCTCAGACCGCCTCTACTTCGAGCCGCTGACCGCCGAGGACGTGATCGAGATCGCGACCAAGGAGATGGAGAAGGGCACGCTCGTCGGCGTCATCGTGCAGTTCGGCGGCCAGACGCCGCTGCGCCTGGCGCATGCCCTGGAAAAGGCCGGCATCCCGATCATCGGCACCTCGCCCGACGCCATCGACCGCGCCGAGGACCGCGAGCGCTTCCAGGTCCTGCTTCAGGATCTCAAGCTGCGTCAGCCGGCCAACGGCACCTGCCGCACGCTGGAAGAGGCCAAGCGCATCGCCGCGCGCATCGGCTATCCCGTTGTGGTGCGGCCGTCCTATGTGCTGGGCGGTCGCGCCATGGAGATCGTCCACAGCGAGGACGGCCTGGAGAACTATATCGAGCGGGCCGTCGAGACCTCCGAGGGCAACCCGATCCTGCTCGACTTCTTCCTGCAGGACGCCATCGAGGTCGACGTCGATGCGCTGTCCGACGGCAAGGAGGTTTTCGTTGCCGGCATCATGGAACACATCGAGGAGGCCGGTATTCACTCGGGCGATTCGGCCTGTTCCCTGCCGCCCTATTCGCTGCCCGCCAAGACGATCGATGAAATCCGCCGCCAGACCGAGGCCATGGCCCTGGAGCTGGGCGTGGTCGGCCTGATGAACGTGCAGTTCGCGGTCAAGGAGGACGACATCTACGTCCTGGAGGTCAACCCGCGCGCAAGCCGCACGGTGCCCTTCGTCGCCAAGACCATCGGTGTTCCCCTCGCCAAGATCGCCGCGCGCATCATGGCCGGTGAGACGCTGGCGAGCTTCAAGATCGCCGAGCCCAACTACGACCACATCGCGGTCAAGGAAGCCGTCTTCCCCTTCGCGCGCTTCCCCGATGTCGACATCATCCTGGGCCCGGAGATGAAGTCGACCGGCGAGGTGATGGGCCTGGACCGCGACTTCGGCCATGCCTTTGCCAAGGCGCAGCTTGCCAGCGGCGGCATGTTGCCGGCATCGGGCCGCGTCTTCATCTCGGTCAAGGACCGCGACAAGGCGCATGCCATCGCCTTGGGCAAGAAGCTGATCGCCCTGGGTTTCAGCCTGGTCGCCACGCGCGGCACCGCCCGCGACATGCGCGCGCAGGGCCTGGAGGTGGAGACGATCAACAAGGTGCTGGAGGGCCAGCCCCATATCGTGGACGCCATCACCGACGGCAAGATCGCCCTGGTGATCAACACGACAGAGGGCGCCAAATCCATCGCGGACAGCTTCAGCCTGCGGCGCACGGCGCTGATCCGCAAGGTGCCCTACGCCACGACCATCGCGGGCGCCCGCGCCATGGTCGAGGGCATCAGCGCCCTGGCGACATCAGGCATCGACGTCGCCCCGCTGCAGTCCTACTCCTCGCAGCCCTATTGAGGCTGGCCGCCGCCTTGCGCCCGGGTCTGCAGATAGACCGGATCGACGCCCGAAACGCCAAGGGACTTGAGGTCCTGAGGACGCAGGACTTCGATTTCGGAGTGCT
>CALGGB010000083.1 GCA_937880925.1 uncultured Rhodospirillaceae bacterium
CGCGCGTGATCGACCAGGTGCATGTAGTTGACGCCCGAAGGACAGGTCGTCATGCACGAAAGACAGGAGAGGCAGCGGTCGACGTGGCGCGTGGTCACCGCATCAGCCGGGCGGCCGCTCTCGAGCATGTCCTTGATCATGTAGATGCGGCCTCGCGGGCTGTCGCGCTCGTCGCCCAGCAGAAGATAGGTCGGGCAGGTCGCAAGGCAAAAGCCGCAGTGGACGCAGGTCTTCAGGATACGCTCGGCCTCGCGCACCTGTGGATCGGCCAGCCGGATCAGATCGAAATGGGTTTCCATCAATCTGTGCCCAACGGATCGGGACCCATCCGGCCCGGATTGAGGATGCCCCTGGGATCGAAGCCCTCGCGCACCCGGCGCGAGAGCGCGGCCCGGCCTGCTGGCTGGGGATGAAAGACGGCAACTTCGGCCTTCAGCGCATCGGGCGCGCGCACCAGGGTCGCGTGACCACCGGACGCCTGCGCGGCGTCGCGCACGACGGCGCTCGCCGCCGCGGTCGCGGGGCACGACCACCAGACGAGGCCCCCGCCCCAATCGAGCCAGCCCTCCCCTTCGCTCGGCTCCAGCGCCGCGAGCACGCCCGCGCCGGCCGCCGGGGGCACGGAGAGCCGCCATACCGCCGCCGCATCGGCCGGCACCGGCGCGGCATCGCGCAGTTCGCGCCAGAAGGTCGCGGAGTTGTGGCTGTGCAGTTCCTCGATCTCGCCATCCCCGGCGCACAGCGCGCGCAGGGCCTCGTTGCGCGCGCCGACCGAGATCGGCGGCCCCTCGATGCGCAGGGCGGTGATCGCGGCACCCGCCGAGGCGACATAGGAGACCGCCGAGCGCGCCGCCACGGCGGCCGGCAGATAGGCCGCGCCGGAGACTTCGTTGGCGCTCGACAGCGCCCGGCCCATGCAGGCCACGGCCGCCGAGGGTTCCAGCCCGGCCACGAGCACCGTGCGCGTGCGCTCCGGCGCGGGCAGGACCTTGACCGAGACCTCGGTCATCACGCCCAGGGTGCCCCAGGAACCGCAGATCAGCTTGGTGACATCATAGCCGGTGACGTTCTTGACCACCTTGCCGCCCGCTTTCACCAGCTCGGCCCGCCCGCTGACCATCACCAGGCCCAGGGCATGGTCGCGCGCGGCGCCGGCCAGGATGCGCCGGGGACCGGACAGGTTGGCCGCCAGCACGCCGCCCAGGGTCGCATGCTCGGCGGGCGCCCCCAGCAGCGGGCCGAGGTCCGGCGGCTCGAAGGCAAACTGCTGGCGCGACCGGGCGAGCGCCGCCTCGATCTCCGCCATCGGCGTCGCGGCATGGGCCGTCAGCACCAGTTCGGCGGGTTCATAATCGACGATGCCCGAGAGTGCGGCGAGCTCCAGGCGGTGCCCGGCCGCGACCGCATGGCCGAAGGCGCGCTTGGTCCCTGCCCCGACAATCTCCAGCGCCGTCTCCTCGCCCAGCGCCCAGGCGACAGCCTGGCGTGTCTCCTCGGCGGAGGCGGGGCGCAGGGTTTGGCTCATCTCGGAATCAGAAACGCGGCAGGTCGGGGAACGGCAGCTTGCCGTGGTGGACATGCATGGCGCCCAGCTCGGCGCAGCGGTGCAGCACGGGGAAGACCTTGCCGGGGTTGAGCAGACCCGCGGGATCGAAGGCACACTTGATGCGCTGCTGCTGCTTGAGGTCACCTTCGGTGAACATGGCGCCCATCAGGTCGCGCTTCTCGATGCCGATGCCGTGTTCGCCCGAAAGCACGCCGCCGACCTCGACGCACAGGCGCAGGATGTCCCCGGCCAGAGCTTCAGTCTTCTGCAGGTCGCCCTCGCGTGCGGCATCGTAGAGAATCAGCGGATGCAGGTTGCCGTCGCCGGCATGGAAGACGTTGACCACGCCCAGGCCGTGATGGGCCGAAAGCTCGCGCATACGCGCCAGCACATGGGCAAGCTTGCCGCGCGGGATGGTGCCGTCGATGCAGTAGTAGTCGGGCGAGATGCGGCCCACCGCAGGGAAGGCCGACTTGCGCCCCAGCCAGAAGCGGGCGCGTTCCTCCTCGCTCTGGGAGCGGCGCAGGGTGGTGGCACGCGATTCTCGTGCAATCGCCTCGACCCGGTCGACCAGTTCGGAAACCTCCGCGGCCGGGCCGTCGAGTTCGCAGATCAGCAGCGCCTCGACATCGAGCGGGTAGCCGGCATGGCAGTAGTCCTCGGCGGCCTTGACCGCCGGCTTGTCCATCATCTCCAGGCCCGCCGGAATGATGCCCGCGGCAATGATGCGCGCGACGCAATCGCCGGCATCGACGACATCGCCAAAGCCCAGCAGCAGCGCCTGCACCGAGGAGGGCTTGGGCAGGATGCGCACGGTCACCTCCGTCACCACGCCCAGCAGGCCTTCCGAGCCGGTAAGAATGCCGAGCAGGTCGTAGCCGTCGGAATCGAACTGCTTGCCGCCCAGACGAATGACCTCGCCCGACATCAGGACCATCTCCAGACCCAGCAGGTTGTTGGTCGTGACGCCATACTTCAGGCAATGCACGCCGCCGGAGTTCTCCGCCACATTACCGCCGATGGAACAGGCGATCTGGCTGGAGGGATCGGGCGCGTAATAGAAACCCGCCGCGGAGACGGCCTGGCTGATCGCCAGGTTGGAGACGCCCGGCTGCACCGTGACGCAACGGTTGGCGTAATCGATCTCCAGGATGCGGTTGAACTTGCCCAGGCCCAGGACGATGCCGTCGGTCAGCGGCAGGGCGCCGCCCGAGAGGCCCGTACCCGAACCGCGCGGCACGACCTTGACGTTGTGTTCCCCTGCCAGCGCCATCACGGCGGAGACCTGCGCGACCGTCTCCGGCAGGACCACGGCCAGCGGCAGCGCGCGATAGGCGGCCAGGCCGTCGCATTCGTAGGTGCGCAGGCCTTTCTCGTCGGCAATCACGCCCTCGCCCGGCACGATGGCGCCGAGAGCGGTGATAAAGCCGTCCCGGCGGGCAATGACGTCCGCATCGGGGGCAGGCATGGCGATCGACATGAAAAGCCGCCCGTGTCTGTGCAGGCTGAGCATCGCGACAGGGGCCCGAAACGTCAACGCCGGGCACTGGGCCCGGCGCTGGAAAAGCCAAACAACAGCGCCGGACGGCGCCGGAGGATCAGCCCTGGCGCGCCTTGAAGCGCGGGTTCTGCTTGTTGATGACGAAGATACGGCCCTTGCGGCGCACGATCCGGCAACCCGGGTGACGCGTCTTCATCGAACGCAGAGAATTGACGATTTTCATCGCTTTGTCCTCAAAGGTCGTTGACCGGAAGGCCCCGACATCAACGTGTGCTGAGCCCGGTGGGGCGAGAGGCGCGGACCATACTGACAGCGGCCCGCCGCGTCAACGCCGGGAATCGGCTATCTGACGGCCTACTCGTAGGTGATCTTGAGCACTTCGAGTTCCAGATCGCCGGCCGGGCGCGGCCAGGTCACCACATCGCCAACCTTGGCCCCAACCAGGGCCCGCGCCAACGGCGAAACCCAGCTCACGAGCCCGTTGTCGGTGTCGGACTGATTCTCGCCGACAATGCGCCAGGTCTGTTTCTTGCCGTCCTCGCCGGCGACCACGACCGTGGCGCCGAAGGCGACCTTGTCCTTGGGCTGATCGGCCGAAACGACAACCACCGCATGTTCGATGCGGCCATCCACGAACCGCAGATCGCGTGCCACATGAGCCCGCTTGCTGCGATCGACGATATCTTCGGGATCGGGATCGAGACCGTCCAGTTCGCCCTGCAGCCGCTCGCGCCAGGCCTTGAGATCCTCAAGACCCTCGGGCGTGACGTAGTTGGGGATCGGCTCCTGCGGCAGTTCGGGCAGCGCCTCGGGCACAAGATCGCCATCGGGCTCCTTAACGAAAGCACGGCTCATGACACCACTCCTGAAGAAAGACCGGCCCCCTCAGGCGCGGTCGGAAACACTGATTGGTAACCTTCATATGGGGATGGCAGGTTCCCGAACCAACCACTCCGGCTGACACGCACGTCGCTGCAGTTCCCCGACAGCGCCGCCCGAAGCGGTGAAAACCACCGCAGAGCGATCTCAGAAGCGGTCGGCCCGGAAGGGCGAGAGATCAAGGCCGGGATCGCGCCCGGCGACCAGATCGGCCACCACAAAACCCGAACGCGCCGCCATGCTGAGGCCCAGGTGCTGGTGGCCGAAATCGAACCAGGTGTTGGAGAACCCCGGCGCGGAGCCCAGCGTGGGCAGGTAATCGGGCATGGTCGGGCGGCGGCCCATCCAGCGCGTCACTTCGGTTGCCTTGTCCGCATCGAAGTCGCGCAGCAGGTTCTGTCCCCGCTTATAGAGGAGATCGGAACGGTGATAGTTCGGTGCGGCCTCGATCCCGGCCAGTTCCACCGTGCCGGCAAAGCGCAGGCCCTCGTCCATCTGGTTGACGCCGAAATGGCCGTCGGCGTGGATCACCGGGCGCGTCAGCCCGGTCTTCACGCCTTGGAACACCATGTGATAGCCGCGCTCGGTATCGAGCAGCACCTTCAGGCCCATCATCGCGGCCACCCTATGGGACCAGGCCCCGGCCGCCACCACGAGATTCTCCACCTTCAATGTGCGGCCCGTGGTCTCCAGCGCGGTGACCCGGCCGCCCCCATGCTGCATGCCGGTAACCTCGGCCAGTTCGATACGCCCGCCCGCAGCAGTGAAATCGTCGGCCAGCAGGCGTGTCAGACGGTAGGGATCGGTCGTGCTGTAGCTGTCGGGAAAATAGGTGGCATGGCGCAAGTCATGGGAGAGCGAGGGTTCCATCTGGCGGATCTCGTCCGGCCCCAGTTCCTCCAGCGGACAGCCCAGTTCGCCCAGGATGCGCCGGTCGCGCGCCTCGTCCTCGAAGGCGGCATCGCTGCCGTGGACGATCATGTAGCCGTTCTTGCGAATCAGACGGGCGGCCGCGGAACCCGCCGTGATCCGGTCGTAGGCGGTCGTATTGCCGTCCAACAGGGCATACATGGCGCGCGCACCGGCCATCTGGCGCTCTGGCGTGGAGCTTTTCAGGAAGCCGATCAGCCAGGGCATGATCTTCAGCAGGTAGCGCCAGCGGATGATCAGCGCGCCCTCCCGGTCCATCAGCATGCCCGGAACGTCGCGGATGATGCCCGGCGACGGCATGGGAATGGCCGAATCCCTTCCGCAGATGATGCCGGCATTGCCGAAGGAGCAGTTCTCGCCCGGCCCGTCCCGCTCGACGATGACGACGTCATGGCCGTCGCGCTGCAGGGCAAGGGCGGCGCAGACGCCGACGATCCCGCCGCCGATCACAGTGACATGTTTGGCCATGGTGCAGCGCCTCCAGCGGCGGTCAGATCAGAGAAACCGGCCCCGCCTCAGACCTGTTCGGCGCCATAGTAGAGTGTCACCTTGTGGCGCGCCTCGGCAAAGAACAACCAGCGTTCCACCAGCACCGCGGCGAGCCCGGCCAGTGCCGCCAGGGTCAGGAGCAGCGATGCGCCGAGCCCGCCCAGCCAGAGGGCCAGCAGCAGGGCCGGCAGGGCAACGAGCAGGCCCAGCAGGGCAGCGATGCGGCGCAGCTTGCCCGCATGCCTGCGCGCGACCCGGTAGGCCATCTCGTGCTGGAGCCAGGTTTCGCTCGTGTGCGGGGCCTCCAGAGGGTGAGCCGAGGCCGCGCGGCCCGAGAGACCAAGGGCAGAAGGCGTGTCGCTTGCCGGAACGGCATGGCTCGCGGCGTTCCAGGCACAGGTCTTGGCAACCGCTGCGGCAAACAGGGCAAGCAGCGTCCCGATGGCGAGCCAGGCGGGCGACACCGTCAGCGCTCCGGTCCAGGAAAGCGCGGCGCACAGCACCAGCCCGCCGGTTGCCACGGCCAGAGCGAGGAACACCGGCACGGTCCAGCCGTTGTGCCACTGGGGAACAGCCCAGAGCGAGCGGTAGATCATCGCCGTGGAGACCACTGTGGCAAGCGCACCCAGCAGGGTCGCGATCCCGGCCACCGTGACGGCCCAGTTCGCCGGACCGCAGAGCATCCAGGCCGCAACCATGGCCAATGCCGCGCCCAGGGTGGCGACCGAAAAGACGCCCTCGCGGGAGAGCCAGGAGCTGCGCCACTGGGAGAAGGCCCGCCAGGCCCGTTCCGGGTGGCGCAGGTGAAAGGTGGAGGCGACCAGGCCGGCGACCGACAGGGCGATGGCGAGGCCCCCCGCCAGCAGGGCCGTCGGAATGCCTTCCGGCAGACCGCCGGCAAGCCCCAGCAGACCAAGCCAGGCCAGCGCGCCGAAACCGGCACCCGAAAGCGTCGTGAACAGGATGATGGAGCGGGCGGGAAACATCAGGCCGACAGCACGCGGTCGAGCCAGCCAAGGAAACCGCCGGGGGCATCGGCGGCGGCCTCGCCGGTCTCCGCGACCGGCGCTGCGGCCGAGCGGCGCTCGCGCGGCGGCAGGTAGCGGTTGGTCGGCGCGCAGCCGCTCTCGGGCATCAGCGCCACCCCGCCGCGGGCAGCGACCAGCAGGGAGACTTCCGAGTTGGGGTCGCCCAGGTCGCCGAAATGGCGCGCGCTGGTCGGGCAGGTCCGCACACAGGCCGGCACCCGGTCTTCGACAGGCAGGTGCTGATTGTCGATCCGGTCGGCGCACAGGGTGCATTTCTTCATCACGCCCTGGCTCTCGTCCATCTCGCGGGCGCCATAGGGACAGGCCCAGGCGCACAGGCCGCAGCCGATGCAGAGATCCTCGTCGACCAGCACGATGCCGTCCGCGGTACGCTTGTAGGAGGCCCCGGTGGGACAGACCGTGACACAGGGAGCATTGTCGCAATGCAGGCAGGAGCGCGGGAAATGCAGGGCGAAACCGCCCTGGTCATCACGCGCTTCAAAGCTGTGAACCCGGTTGAGCCAGGTCCCGCTAGCCTCTGTTCCATAAGGGTTTTGATCCGACAGGGGCGCGACGACACCGGTGTCGTTCCACTGCTTGCAGGCCACGGCGCAGGCATGGCAGCCCACGCAGGTGTCGAGGTCGATCACCAGGCCCAGCTTGCGCTGCGTGCTCTCGGGCAGGCTGGTCACGACACCGGCTCCTTGCCGACCGCGCGGGCCCCCTTGCCCAGCACGTCAAACTGCGGCTCGCTGCCGCCTTCGACGGCCTTCTCAATTCTGACGGTAAGGTCATACCAGGCTGCCTGTCCGGTCACCGGATCGGCATTGGCATAACGATAGCCATCATCTCGTTCTGGTAGAAGGTCATCAATCAGGTGATTGAGAAGAAAGCCTTTTTCTGCTTCTGCGGCATGTTGGTCCAGGGCCCATGCGCCGGCCCGCTTGCCGATCGCGTTCCAGGTCCAGACGGTGTTGGGATTGACGCCGTCCATGACCGCGACCTGGGCCTTGATGCGCCCGTGGCGGCTTTCGAGCCAGGCCCAGTCATCGGTCACCAGCCCTGCACGCTCGGCCACCGCCTGGCCGATGTAGAGCCGGTTCCAGCCGTGGATCTGGCGCAGCCAGGCGTTCTGGGAGCCCCAGGCATGGTACATCGCCATCGGCCGCTGGGTGATGGCATGGAGCGGATACGCGTCTTCGTCCGAGCCGAAGGGCGCGTACCACAGCGGCAGCGGATCGCAGTAGGTCTCCAGCCGCTCGCGCTCGCTTTCAGGCGGCACGGCGGGACCGTGGCCCCTTGCGGCCTGGCGGAACTTCTGCATCTCCTCGCTGTAGAGCTGCAGCACGATGGGCGCATCGTGATCGATCAGGCCCAGTTCCGTCGCCTCGGCGAGGTAGCCCTTGTTGGCAAACTTGTAGAAACGATGACCCGGCGCGAAGGCATGGCGCCAGAAGCAGCCGTTGGCGATGTAGGCGTCGAGCTGGTTTTTGTTGGGCGCGCCCTTGCCCTCCGAGCCGCCATTCTCGCCGCGCCATCCGGCCAGCGTGCCGACCGTTGGTTTTCTCAGGTGATTAACGAGGTAATCCTTGTAACCTTCTGGAAATTTTGATGTTCCGTCCGGATTGGTCAAACCGGGCAGGCCCAGCCGATGGCCCAGCTCCACCATCACGTCCTGGAACGCCCGCACGTTGCGTTCGGGCGCCACGACGGGCTGCCGGATGGCGTCGGCGGCGCCGTCGGGATCGCTGATCGGGCGGTCGAGCAGCGAGATCGCGTCCCAGCGCTCCAGATAGGTCGTGTCGGGCAGCACCAGGTCGGCATAGGCGACCATCTCGGACTGGTACGCGTCGGAATAGATGATGTGGGGAATGCGGTACTCCCCCGTATCCGGGTCCTTGTCGGTCAGCATGGCGAGAGTGCCGGGCACGTTCATCGCCGAGTTCCAGGCCATGTTGGCCATGAACATGAACAGCGTATCGATCCGGTAGGGATCGCCCTTCCAGGCATTGGTGATGACCGTGTGCATCATCCCGTGGATGGCCAGAGGCGCCTGCCAGGAATAGGCCTTGTCGATGCGCACGGGGCTGCCGTCGTCCTCGATCAGCAGGTCTTCCGGCCCGCCGGGGAAACCCAGCGGCATGCCGGGCATGGGCTGGCAGGCCACGATCTGGCTCGGCCGCCCGGTTGGCTTGGCCGGGCACGGGATGTGGCGGGGATAGGGCGGGCGGTAGCGATGGCCGCCCGGCGTGTCGATGCTGCCCAGCAGGATCTGCAGGATGTGGATCGTGCGGCAGGTGTGGAAGCCGTTGGAATGGGCCGAGATGCCGCGCATGGCGTGCATCGCCACGGGACGGCC
>CALGGB010000084.1 GCA_937880925.1 uncultured Rhodospirillaceae bacterium
CCACCGGCCGCAACGCGGGCAACCCCTCCGGCCCCGCCAACTCGATCGCGGTGGCGCTGATGGCCACCCGGGTGCCGAAACTCTTGTTGGCGCCCTCCAGCCGCGCGGCGGTGTTCATGGCGTCGCCCATCGCCGTGTAGTCGAAACGGCGGTCGCCGCCGAAATTGCCGACGGTCGCCTCGCCGCTGTGCACGCCGATGCGCGTAGCACCCAGTCCCTCGGCAGTGTGGCGGCGGCGGAAATCCTCGGCGAAGACGTCGAGGGCCAAAGCGCATTCGATGGCTCGGCGAGCATGGTCGGCTTGATCGACCGGCGCGCCGAAAAGCGCGACCACCGCATCGCCGATGAACTTGTCCAGCGTACCGCCATGGTCCAGGACGATGCGGCTCATGCCGTCCAGATAGGCATTGAGCAGCGTGGCGAGATCCGCGGCCGCCAGCTTCTCGCTCATCGAGGTGAAGCCGGCGATGTCGGTGAAGAGGAAGCTGAGACAACGCCGCTCGCCGCCCAGCTTCAGCCGCTCGGGTGCGGCGGTCAGAGCGTCCACCAGTTGCGGGGCGACATAGTGGGCGAAGGCGTTGCGGATGAAACGCTTCTCGCGCCGGTTGCGCAGGGCGTCGAGGCTGCCGGCAGCGGCGAAGGCGAGAACGAAGGTGGCGGCCACCGGCCCGACCGGCAGCAGCAGGTCTTCGGCGCGAATGGCGTGGAACGCGGCGCCGAGCCACGCGGCCAGCAGGACAAGGCCCGCCAGGGCCTGCTGCCAGAAGGGACGACCGCTGAAGCCTGTCGCCGCGCCCAGAAGACCCGCTGCCAGAGCGACGGCCAGCACACCCGCGCCGCCCAGGCCGGTGATCATCCTGCCATCCAGAAGCTGCGCCGTGACATGGGCATGGACGACGACGCCCGGCAGACTGGCCGGCGCTTCCGGGTCAGCCGACAGGGCGGTGCGATGGCGGTCCTGCTGCGGCAGATCGGCCCCGATCAGCACCACCCGACCTTCCAGCCAGCCGCGCAGCACCGCCGGTTGCCCCGCCATCAGCGGAATGCCGTGCGCGGGCAGGACCTGGAACGGCTCCTTGCCGTCGGAGGTGCGGCTCAGCCAGTTGATGATCTCCGGCTCGGAGGCCTGCGATCCGACGGCAGCGGCAGGCAGGGAACGCGCGCCCGATACGGGATCCACCGGCGCGTGAGAGCGCACGATACCGTCGCCGTCGAACACCAGGCCCGCGGCACCGCGCTCGGCGCCGCTGGCCTCGATGAAGGCCTCCAGCCAGGTCTGCTGCTCCTGCGTCAGCCCGGCGCGGGCGTCGCCCCAGGCCACGACGACAGGTGCGGGAAAGTCGCGAATTGCCTCGATCAGGCGCAGGTCCTTCTCGGGCTCGGTCGGCTGATCGAACAGGATATCGAAGGCAACGCTGCGCACGCCGGCATCGCGGATGGCATCCAGAAGATCGGCCAGCAACCCCCGATCGACCGGGGAGCGGTAAGGCAGGCGCGCCAGCGTGACTTCGGTGATGGCAACCACGGAGACGCCCGGATGCTGGGCCGGCGCCGCGGGTCGGGCCGCAGCCTGCAGACGGTCGGTCAGTCCTCCCTCCAGCGCGGCAAGAGGGGGCAGGCCCGCAAACGCGCCGAGCGCGACTGCGGCCGCAGTCGCAGCGACCAGCAGGCCGAGACCCCACCGCCGCCAGGCACGGGGCAGCGCCCGCAACCGTTCAGCTCGCCCTGCCAGCAATACGTGCTCCGTCCGCCCGGTTTCCGTGCGCCGCACTATGGCGTCTCGGGCGGGCAAAGTCTTTATCCGGGTCGGAGTTCTGTGGCAGGGTTCACGTCCAATGGTCCGGGGGGACACAGTAAGTCGTGATGATGTTACCCATTCCGGCCCGGCGCCTTGCAGCCACGGCCCTGCTTCTTGCGACGGCCGCATGCTCGATGCACATCGAAACGCCGCCGCTCGATCCCATGAACCCCGAACCCGTGCTGTCGGAGGCCCGTCAGGCCAAGCTCGCCCTGATCGCACTCAACGACGGGGAACCGCCTCTGCCGACGGTCGAGGAACTGCGCATCCCCCCGATCGATCCGGACGTGCAA
Organism: uncultured Rhodospirillaceae bacterium; assembly: GCA_937880925.1. Taxonomy (GTDB): domain Bacteria; phylum Pseudomonadota; class Alphaproteobacteria; order SP197; family SP197; genus CALGGB01. The sequence goes on from CALGGB010000084.1 coordinate 2,092, forward strand.
CTGCCCCGGGCCGGCGAGACGACGGCCTTCGGCCTGCCGGTGACGCCGGAACTGGAGCAGCTCTGGCGGGCGGCTCTGGACAAGGACTGGCAGTACTGGGAAGCCCAGTTGCAGGAGGTCGAAGCGTCACTGCCCGACACGCCCGAAGCCAGGTTTTTCCTTCAGTCGCTGAGGATCCAGACCCTGATCCATGCGGGCCGCACCGACGAGGTCTTTGTCGCGCTGCAGGACTTCCGCGACATGGAATACGAACTCTTCGGCGACAACGCCGAGACGCTTTCGCAGTACGGTCAGGTCTATCTCTGGCTGGGCGAACCCGACAAGGCGATCGGCTACTACACCCAGCTCCTCGCCGACACGGGCGACTGGTGGATTCCGGACTTTTTCTACGGCGTGCCCGACAACGCGGGCACGGTCACGCGTATCGCCAAGGCCATGGCGCGCGCTTACATCGGGATGGCCGGCGCCTACCTCATGAAGCACGACTATGCCCAGGCGGTCTACTGGGGCCAGCGCGGGCTGGAACGCCAGCAACAGACCATCCGGCTGACGCAGCATCCGATCTTCGGGCTGGCGGTGAAGGCCGACGCCCATCTCTACGAGGGCGAGGCCTGGCTGCTGACCTTTCTCGGCTCGGCCAGGATCGGCCTTACCGGCGACGTCGAGGGCAATCTCCCGATCCTCCAGAAGGCCGAGGCCTACTTCCTTCAGGCGCAGTACCGCTGGAGTGACCTGGTGGTGGAATCCATCAGCGATTACGCGCTCTACGACATCGGTCTGAAGCCGCAGGAGACCGAGGTCATCGGCGTCCTGCCCGAACCCAGTCCCGTGACCGGCGAACGCCTGGCGCAGGCCATCCGTTTCCGCCCTGACGACCTGACCGCACGCGAGGACATGGCGCTCCCCGTGCCGGCGCGCCACACCGTCGCGCTGCCTGGCGAAGGACAGAAAAACAGCTACGACTTCATCGTCACGCCAGCGCTGGCGCTGATGAACGATGCCTTTCTGGCGGGCGAATACGAGGTCGCGCTCGAGCATCTCGAGGCCGTCGAGGCCGAAGCCGACACGCCGCTGCAGCTCTGGCACGCTTCCTACAGCCGCGCGCGCACCCTGATCGCGGCCGGCCGGGCAGCGGACGCCGAGGCGGAACTGGCGCGCACGGAGATGCTGGAGATTGCCTATTTCGGCACCAATCTGGGCAGCCGCGCATTGCGCGGAGAAGCGCGGTTCTGGCTCGGCGACTACGAGGCTGCGATCCGCGACGAACTTTCGGTGATCGAGGCTCTGGGCGAATTCCGTGCACCCACCCTGTTCGTCTTCCCGCCCCAGATCCCGCAACTGGCGCTGATGAACCGGGCGCAGTTCCGCGCCTATCTGGTGATCGCCAACGCGCTGATGATCCAGGGCGACTATGCCGCTGCTCTGCCCTGGGCCGAGGCCGCCGAACAGTTCTTCGAGGAAAGCCACTATGCCTGGCAGCACCAGCTCTACAGCGCCTACCTGAAGCTCGATTCGGACATGTTCTACGGGCGCGGCGTGAACCTGGCCGTGATCGCGGCAGCCCGCATGCAGGCCGACGGCGATGCCGCCCGCGCCGACCGCACGTTCGCCTCCGCCCGCGCTTATCTGCAAGCCATGGGCTACGACGCCGGCATCTCCATCGTCGAAGCGATCCGCGCCCGCGCCCTGCTCGACGGCGGACAGCCCGCCATGGCCGAGACGGTGGCGGCAGAGGCCGCGCGGGAGGCCGCGCGGCGCGGCCTCGCCGGCATGTTGTGGCAGCTTCAGGCGCTGCACGGCGAGGCGCTGCTGGCGCTTGACCGGCCTGCGGAAGCCGAGAGCGCCTACCGCGCCGCGCAACTGGGGATCGAAGATGTCACCGGCGCGCTGTCGACCGACAGCGCCAAGCGCCGCTTCGGCGTTGGCAAGGACGAGGTGACACGCGCCCTGGTCGAGCTGGACCTCGCGCGCGGCGACCTGGATGCGGCCTTTGCCGATCTGGAGCGCGGCCGGGCCCGCGCCTTCGTCGACATGCTGGGCCAACGGAGCGTGGCCGAGGGCCGCCAGGTCGAACTGGTGGAGCGCATTCGCGACCTCTCGGACATGATCCGCCGACAGCGCATCGTTAACGCCGCGCCCGGCGCCGGTACCGACGAGGGAGTGGCACGCGTCGCCGCGCTGATGGCGGACCGGGCGTCGCTGCTGGCCGATCTGCGCAGCAGCGATCCGGAGATGGCCGACGTACTCGAAGTCTCCAGCCGGCCGCTCTCGGAGATTCGCGCCCATCTCGGACCCCTGGATCGCCTGCTCTACGCGCTGCCTGTAGGCGACGGTCAGCAGACGTTCCGGTTCCTGGACATCCGTCGCGACGGCGCCGTGCTCATGAACACGACGATGACCGGGGACGCTCTGGAACGGGCGTTAACGCCCTTCGCCAGCGACGAACCGCTCAGAGCGGCGGCGGCCCAGAGCGCGGCGGCCCGTGCGATCACGGACGACCTCGGCCTCGACAGCGGGGCCGAGCGGGGCGTGCTGTATGTCGTGCCCAGCGGACCACTCTATTTCGTGCCCTGGGGCGCGCTGGGAATCGAACGGCCGGTGGTCGTGCTGCCGACCGGCGGATGGCTGGCGCGACAGCCGGCGGGAGGCGGCAAGGACCGTGTCGCGGTGGTCGTGGGCGACCCGGATCTCGGCACCACCTGGGTTTCGCTGCCCGGCGCGCGGACCGAAGCCGAAGACATCGGAAAGCTCTACAGCGCCGATACGCTGCTTGGCGGCGAGGCGACAGAGACCGCGCTGCGCGCGGCGGTCGGCGATGGCGTCGGCGTGCTCCACCTGGCAACCCACGGACTGTTCGACGCACGGGATCCGCTCTCCTCGGCGATCCTGCTGAGCAACGGGACCGGCCAGGCACCGCTCACCGCCGCGCGCCTGTTCGAGCAGCCGCTCGCCGCCGATCTCGTCGTCCTTTCGGCCTGCGAGACAGGGCTTGGGGCGGCGTCAGCCGGCGACGACTTCCTTGGCCTGGCGCGCAGCTTCTATCTGGGCGGTGCGCGGGCGGTGCTGAACAGCCTCTGGCCCGTGCACGACAAGCCGACGCGTCTCTTCATGACCGAGTTTCATCGCGTTGCCCGCGGCGGCGACTATGGTGCTGCCTGGCTGGCCGCCCGCGACCTCCTGAGGGCCCAAGGCTTTCCGCCTTCGGTCTACGGCGCGTTCGTGCTCGGCGGCGCGGCCTCTGGCTGAAGCTGGCATGACCGGGCCCCTCGCCCATCCCGTCCTGGCGGAGATCGAGCGACGCCGGGCAGGCGGGGTCCGCGATCCCGCGATGAAACTGGCCCTGGTCATTGAGGGCGGCGGCATGCGTGGCGTCGTCTGCGGCGGCATGGTTGCCGGGCTGGAGGCGCTGGGGCTGACGGAAGTTTTCGACGAAGTGATCGGCAGCTCCGCCGGGGCCATCGCCGGCGCCTATTTCGTTGCCGGCCAGGCCGCCTTCGGCACCCGCATCTTCTACGAGGAGATCAACAACCGTCGCTTCATCTGGAAGCCGCGTCTGTTCGTGCGCAGGCCCGTGGTCTCGGTCGATTTCCTGCTGGACGATGTCTGCCGTCATGCCAAGCGCCTGGACTGGCGCGCCGTGCTGGCGGCCCGCTCCCGCCTGGTCTGCGTCGCTGCAAACCTCGACCGGGAATGCGCCACGGCCCTGACGGACTTCGCCGACGACGCGGCCCTGTTCGCGGCGATGAAGGCCAGCGCGCGCATTCCCGCCGTGGCCGGTCCGCCGGTGATCATCGGGGGCGAGCGCCATGTCGATGCCGGCGTCTACGAGAACATCCCCCTTGCCACTGCCGCGGCACGCGGCGCGACCCATGTCCTGGCACTGCTGACCCGGCCCTACGGCAGCACGGCGGCCGAACTGGAACGGATCGAGCGCTGGCTGATAGCGCCCTGGCTGGATCGTCAGAAGCAGGGCGTCGGCGGGGGCTACCGCCAGTCGCCCGTGCGCTATGCAGGCGAACTTGCCCGCGCGCGCAGCACGACCTCTGCTCCTGGAGAGCCCGCAGTGCTCGCTGTCGCGCCGACGGCGGCACGGCCGAGGATATCCAACATCGAGGTGAACGCGCGCATCCTGCAGCAGGGCGCCATGGACGGCTACGCGGCGCTATTCGAAGCCTTTGGTCGGCCGCCCCCGGCGACGCCGCCGCCGGCGCTCTGCCTCGACCGGGTTGGATAGAGCAGGATCGATCCAACCTCAGGCTCTTCTGCTCGGAGCTGTGCCTTCGATTGCTCCGTCTCGATCCCAGGAAAGTCAGCGGGAACCACAACGGCAACCTCGTTGCGGCGCCCTGAAGATTGTTGCCGACAAGGGACACATGGCCTGCGGCACCTACCGCAGCCGGGCTGGTTGTTACAGCGGACGCAAGCTCGATACCTCGCGTCTCGAACAAAGGGTGGTTGCCGGTCTCAAGGAGGCCTTGCTCAACGAGGATGCGCTCCAGGCCTTCGCAGACGAGTTCCGAAGGTGCTTCATGGAGCAAGGCAGGGATCGCCGCAAGGAAGAGCTCAGCCTGGCCAGGGAAGCAAGGAGGCTGCAAGACAAGATCGAACGACTGGTCACCGCCATCGCCGATGGCACCGATACTCCCGCAATGCGTATCCAGCTCATCGAGCTGGAACAACGCAAGGCTCAAGCGGATCGGGCCGTTGCCGAAACAACCGGCAGTGCGCAGGTCGTCGCCCTGCTTCCGAACCTGCCTGACGCTTTCCGGCGCAAGGTAGAGAATCTCGAAGCTGCAATGGCAGCCGACGGCGTGGTGGCCCAGGCCGCCCAGGCGGCACTGAGGGAAATGATCGAGGAGATCGTGGCAACCCCGGGCGATCAGCGCGGTGCCTGGACCCTTGAGATCCGCACCCGCACTGATGCCCTGCTCGGTCTGGCGACGGGAGAAACTCCCGGCGACCGATGGTTGTTAACGATGGCGTCCCCACGGGGAAGCATCCATTACCACCCGAGGCCGTTCATTCCGACCATCTATATGATTTTTCTAGGAAAAAAGTGTTGGAGCTGGACATTCGACAAACAGACCTCAGATGGAAACGCTTAGTAAAGAGCCGTTTGGTTCACACAATTCGGTAAATCTGCACGCAGGTTCGTATCCTGGGCACGATCCCACC
>CALGGB010000085.1 GCA_937880925.1 uncultured Rhodospirillaceae bacterium
GTCGCCTCGAGGTTGAACTGGTTGAGCCAGCGCGACCGGTTGTTCGGGTCGTTCTGCAGTTCGATGTTGGGATAGATCGTGGTGTAGCTGGGGCCCAGGCCCACAGCCAGGGTGGTGCGCACCGTTTCGTTCCACGGGAAAGCGTGCCAGCGGGCATAAACGGCACCGCCGAATTCCTCATACTGCTGGTGGCCGAAATGGTAAGCGACCATCAGCTCGGCCTCGAAGCTCAGCTTGTCGCGGTACCAGGCGAAGGTGCGCGAAGGAGCCAGCGCCACCATGTAATCGCCGGTCGCGTCGCTGGAATAGGGCTGGGTCACGGTATCGCTGAAGTTGCTGTCCAGGGCCTGGCCGCCGAACACGGCGATTCCCCAGGACGGAGAATCTTCCGGGCCTGCCCAGTGCCAGGTAGGGATCTCCGACGGCATCTCCTCGGCCGACACGCCGACCGACAGCACGGCCAGGAGCAGCGCGGCAAACAGGATATGTTGTATGGGGCCCCGGGATCTGCGGGCCACCTTGCATGCAACCACGGTGCAGCCCTCCCAGCGACACGCGGAGAACTAGAGCCTGCGGCGCGGCAACGCAAGCGGAAGGTGATTATCTCGAACCTCCCCGTCGCCCTGCGGTCAGCTTCCGCGCCAGCGCTGGCGAACGAACCGCGCGCACCCTACATTGGTGCCATGACCCTCGCCCAGCTTCGCCGTAACGATCCCTTCGCGTCGATCAGCCCGTCGCCGTTCAATCTGGTGTCGGAATACAAACCCGCGGGCGATCAGCCGGCGGCGATCGAGGCGCTGTGCGAGGGCCTGACGGCGGGCGAGCGCGACCAGGTGCTGCTCGGCGTCACCGGATCGGGCAAGACCTTCACCATGGCCCAGATCATCCAGAAGCTGGGCCGCCCCGCCCTGGTGCTGGCGCCCAACAAGACGCTGGCCGCCCAGCTCTACGGCGAGTTCAAGAGCTTCTTTCCCGACAACGCGGTCGAGTACTTCGTCAGCTACTACGACTATTACCAGCCGGAAGCCTACGTCGCCCGGACCGACACCTACATCGAGAAGGAATCCAGCCGCAACGAGCAGATCGACCGCATGCGTCATTCGGCGACCCGGGCGATCCTGGAGCGCGACGACTGCATCATCGTCGCCAGCGTCTCCTGCATCTACGGCATCGGCGACGTCGAGAGTTATTCGGCGATGACGACCCGTATCGAACCCGGCATGACCATCGAGCGCGACGATCTGGTGCGCCGCCTGGTGGAGCTGCAGTACCGGCGCAACGACACCAACTTCCAGCGCGGCGCCTTCCGCGTGCGCGGTGACAGCGTCGAGATTTTCCCCAGCCATCTGGAGGACCGCGCCTGGCGCATCGCACTGTTCGGCGACGAGGTCGAGGAGATCGTCGAGTTCGATCCCCTGACCGGCGAGCGCATCGCGACCGAGAAGGTCATCACGCTCTACGCCAACAGCCATCACATCGTGCCCAAGCCGACGCTTCAGCAGGCGATCAAGTCGATCCAGGCCGAGCTCAAGGTGCGGCTGGAGCAGTTCCGCGAGAACGGGCGTTACCTGGAAGCCGAACGGATCGAGCAGCGCACCACCTTCGACATCGAGATGCTGCAGGCGACCGGCATGTGCGCGGGCATCGAGAACTATTCGCGCTTCCTGACCGGGCGCCAGCCGGGCGAGCCGCCGCCGACCCTGATGGAATACCTGCCCGAGCACGCCCTGCTGTTTGCCGACGAGAGCCATGTCTCGGTCCCCCAGATCGGCGGCATGTTCAAGGGCGACTTCAACCGCAAGTCGACGCTGGCCGAGTTCGGCTTCCGCCTGCCGAGCTGCGTCGACAACCGGCCGCTGAAATTCGAGGAATGGGACGCCATGCGGCCCCAGTCGATCTTCGTTTCGGCGACACCGGGCAAGTGGGAGATGGAGCGGACCGGCGGCGTCTTCGTCGAGCAGGTCATCCGCCCGACGGGCCTGATCGATCCGCCCTGCATCATCCGCCCGGCCACGACCCAGGTCGACGACCTGATCGCCGAGGCCAAGGACGTCGCGGCCAAGGGTTACCGCACGCTGGTGACGACCCTGACCAAGCGCATGGCCGAGGCGCTGACCGAGTACCTGACCGAGGCCGGGCTGAAGGTGCGTTACCTGCATTCCGACATCGACACTCTGGAGCGCATCGAGATCATCCGCGACCTGCGGCTGGGCGTCTTCGACGTGCTGGTCGGCATCAACCTGCTGCGCGAGGGCCTCGACATTCCCGAATGCGCGCTGGTCGCCATCCTGGACGCCGACAAGGAAGGCTTCCTCCGGAGCGAGACCTCGCTGATCCAGACCATCGGGCGCGCCGCGCGCAACGTCGACGGCCGCGTCCTGCTTTATGCCGACCACATGACGGAATCGCTGGAAAACGCGATCGCCGAGACCGACCGCCGGCGCGAGCGCCAGACCGCCTACAACACCGAACACGGCATCACCCCGGAATCGATCCGCCGCGGCGTCAGCGATTCCATGCAGAGCCCCTACAATGCCGATTACGTCGACGTCGATCTGGGCATCGCGGGCGACGCCGACGGCCGCACCCTGCCCGAGCGCATCGCCGATCTTGAAAAGCGCATGAAAACAGCCGCGGCCGACCTGGAATTCGAGGAAGCCGCCCGCATCCGCGACGAGATCCGCCGCCTGGAAAACGCCGAACTGGGCGTGCGCGAACACCCCCAGAAGGCCGCCATGGAACGCAGCGCCCGCCGCAAGGTGAAGAAGCGCAAGGGGCCGTGATCCTCAAGGCTTGTCGTCCTCCGGCTTGACCGGAGGACCCATGCTGTGACCTTGATCCTCGTGCGCGGGTCGATGTTACAGCATGGATGGTCCGATCAAGTCGGACCATGACTGTGTGTGGGGGATCGGGATCATGACCGAAAGCACCGTTGCCACCTACCTGCTCACCCGCCTCAAACAGGCGGGCCTGAAGCACGCCTTCGGTGTCCCCGGCGACTATGTGCTGACCTTCATGGACCGGCTGATCGCCAGCGGTATCGCCTTCGAGGGCACCTGCAACGAGCTCAACGCCGGTTATGCGGCCGATGCCTATGCCCGGATCAACGGCATCGGCTGTGTCTGCGTCACCTGGGGCGTGGGCGGGTTTTCGGCGATGAATGCGGTGGCCGGCGCTTATGCCGAGCAGGTGCCGCTGGTCGTGCTGGTCGGCGGGCCGCGCACGACGCAGCGGCGTTCGTCCATGCTGCTGCACCATGGCGTGGGCGATTTCTCGACCATGCTGGAGGCCTACAAACACGTCACGGTGGCCACCGCCCTGCTCGACGATGCCGAACACGCGCCCGAGCGCATCGACCGGGTGCTGGCGCGCTGCCTTTCCGAGAAGCGGCCGGTGATGATCGAGATCCCCGCGGACATGGTCGACCGCGCCTGCGCCGCCCCCGGCGCCTTTGCCGCACCGGACCGGCCGGCGAGTGACCCCGACGCGCTGGCCGAGGGGCTGGCCGAGGTCATGGCCCTGCTCGCCCAGGCCAGGCGCCCGGCAATCCTGTGTGGTGTCGAGCTGCACCGCTACGGCCTGATGGACGAGCTGATGGCGCTGGTCGAGGCCAGCGGCCTGCCGGTGGCGACCAACCTGCTGGGCAAGACGGTGATCAGCGAACACCACCCCCAGGCCGTGGGCGTCTACGAGGGGGCGAGTTCGCGCGCCGAGGTGCGCGAGATCGTCGAAAACGCCGACGTGCTGCTTTGCCTGGGCGCCTGGGTCAGCGACATGAACCTGGGTTTCTTTTCGGCGGGGCTGGACGGCCGGCGCATGATTCTCGCCAACTCCGGGCGGCTGAAGATCAGCCAGCATGTCTACGAACAGGTCTGGATCGGCGACGTGGTGGCGGGCCTTGCCGAACGGATGCCAGCAGGCGGCCTGGCCCACGCACCGTTCGAGAGCGTCAGCGCCCTGCTCGACACCGGCTTCACGGCGCAGCCGGGCAAGACGCTGACCGTCGACCGGGTGATGAGACGGGTCAACGCCATGGTTGGCGAGGACATCATGGTCATCGCCGAAACCGGCGACTCCCTGTTTGCCGCCGCCGACCTGGTGATGCACCACGACGTGGGCTTCCTGGGCCAGGCCTTCTACCTCTCCATCGGCTATGCCCTGCCCGCGACCCTGGGCGCTTCGCTCGCCGACCCCGGGCGGCGCCCGCTGGCGCTGATCGGCGACGGCGCCTTCCAGATGACCGCGCAGGAGCTCTCCTCCCTGTGTCGGCGCAAGAGCAACGCCATCATCCTGCTGATGAACAACGACGGCTACACCACCGAGCGCGTCATCCACGAAGGCCCCTACAACGACATCCAGAACTGGGACTATCATCGCCTGCCGGAGGTCTTCGGCGGCGGCTGGGGCGTGCGCGTGGCGACCGAAGACGAACTGGACGCCGCCCTGGAACGCGCGCGCGGCAGCAACGACGGCCCGGCGCTGATCGAGCTGGTGCTGGAGCGGCTCGACACCTCCGAGGCGCTGAAGCGCATCGGCGCCGCACTTTCGCCCGACAAGGTCTCATCCTGACAGGCTGCATGGACCCGGGGCGGGCGAACGCCTAGATAAGGGCGATGAACGCAGCTACTTCCTCGCCCGGGGCCTCGCCCGGGGCCTCCCTCGGCGCCGCTTTGGTGACCGGCGCCGGCCGCCGCCTGGGCCTTGCCATCGCCGATGGCCTGGCGGCGGCGGGCTGGGCTGTCGCCTATCACTACGGGCGCTCGGGCGATGCGGCGCAGGCCGCCGCCGAAGCGGTCAACGCGGCTGGCGGCACGGCCGCCGCCGTCGGCGCGGACCTTGCCGACATGAGCGAGGTCGAAACCCTGGTGCCGCGCGCGGCCGAGGCCCTGGGCCGCCAGCTCGACCTGCTGGTCCACAACGCCGCGGTCTTCCGTCGCGACAGCCTGAGCGATACCACCCCGGCAAGCTGGGCCCACCACATGGCGGTCAACGTCACCGCGCCGGTGTTCCTGACCCAGGCCTTCGCCGCCCAGCTTCCCGAGGAGGCGCAGGGCAACGTCATCGCCATCCTCGACCAGCGCGTCGTCAACCCGACGCCCCATTACATGAGCTATGCCGCGAGCAAGGCGACGCTGTGGTCCCTGGTCGGCACCTGGGCGCTGGCGCTGGCGCCGGCGATCCGGGTCAACGCCATCGGCCCCGGCATGGCCCTGCCCGATCACGGCCACGACACCGCCGACATGGCGCAATGGACCGAGCGTTATCCGCTGCGCCAGGGCACCAGCCCGGAGCAGATCAACGCGGCCATCCGTTTCATCCTCGATGCCCCGGCCATGACCGGGCAGATGATCGTTCTCGACGGCGGCCAGCATCTGGGCTGGCTGCACCCCCAGGGAGGCTATCCGCTGAAGCCATGAGCGAAGTCGTAAGCGATACCATCTTCATCCGCGGCCTGCTGCTGGACGCCTCCATCGGCGTGCTCGACCACGAGCACCACGAACGCCAGCCCCTGGTGGTCGACATCGAGCTGGAGGTCGAGACCGGCCCGCCGGTCGAGGGCGACCTTGCCTCGGTTTACGACTACCGCGTGCCCGTCGCCCACGCCCGCGCCCTGGTCGAGGCCGGCCACATCGAGCTGGTCGAGACCTTCGCCAATCGTCTGGCCAACCTGTGCCTTGCCGACAGCAGCGTGCGCACCGTGCGCATCCGTGTGGAAAAGCCCGAGGCGATCCCCGGCGCCGAGGGCGCGGGCATCGAGATCAGCCGCCGCCGCAGCTTCTGAGGCCAGGCGAATCGGCCGGGCGATTGCGCGACGCCACGGGCAGCCCCCGGCGCGATTCATGACCGTTCGATGGCGGGAAACCCGCAGGATTCCGCGCTCCCGCCAGGCAATCGCAGGGCCAATTGTGCACAGTGGAATCGGCCCCCGTCGGAGCCCCCTCTGTCAAGGCGCGCGTTGCAGAAATGTCAGCGTCCCGTCATAGAACACACGGTTTTTAGGTCCTGTTTTCAATGGCTTGGCGGATTTGCCCAATATTTGGGCAGTTCCGTAGTCCCGCACGGAATTCCGCCGCGCGCGCCACCAACGCGGCGGGTTATCGACAGAGTTGTCCACAGATGTTGTTGGCAACCCGGCGCGACACCCGGGTGCCGCACATCACACCACCGAAAGCTGGTTCCTTGCCGCGATCAGGTGGTCGCGCACCAGTTCGACCGCGGTGTCGGCGTCGCGGGCGCGCAGGGCGTCGTAGATGGCGCGGTGCTGCAGGTTGTAGGCGGCGATGGACTCAGGGGTGAGCACCTTGTCCTTCATGGAGTTCCACTGGCGGTGGCCGCGCACATGGTTGATCTGGCGGTAGATCGAGATCAGCAGCGGGTTGCGCGTCGCTTCCGCGATGGTCTGGTGGAAGGTGCGGTCCCACTTGGTGAAGGCCTCGGTGTTGATGTCGATGCCGGAGAGGGCGTCGAGCGCCTCCTCGATGCGTTCGAGATCGCGCAGGGTGGCGTGCAGCGTCGCCAGGCGGACC
>CALGGB010000086.1 GCA_937880925.1 uncultured Rhodospirillaceae bacterium
GGCCATCGACTTGGCGGGACTGCCGGTCACTTCCGTGGCGCTGGTGCGCATGGTCATGACGCCGCCGCCGGTGAACCCTTCCATGCGTCCGTTACCGCCGCTGACGACGAAGTCGCCCTTGCAGCCCACGAACATGACACCCTTGCAGGTGAAATCGCCAAAGAGCTGCGCGCCATCCCCGGCGGTGATCACGCAACTGCCGCTGCCTTCCAGCAGACCGGTGGCGGTATTGCCGTGAATGTCACCGACACAGGTCAGGTTGCCCGCGTCCTCGGGGCCGTGGCCGCCATCGATGAAGAAGGGGCCGCTGGTGGTGCCGACCATGCGATAGGTCGTACCGGCGGAAGGAATGAGACTGCCGTGGCTCTCGACCGTGGAGAAGGCAGAGACCGTGTGATTGTCCTCGGCCTGCGCCAGTCCGGCGCCGACCACGAGGAATGCCGCGGTCGCGATGCGGCAGAGGCCGCTGATGTGGCTGCTCATGTCTGCGCCCCCCTATTCCAGGCCGATGTAGACGGCATCGGCACCCAGCGAGAGCATGGCGCCCACGCGATCAGCCTGCAGTTCCAGATAGACCCCGTTGGGGTTTTCCAGCCACAGCGTGCCGATGCTGTCGGTTCCGATCACGGCGCCGGCGCGGGCCTGGCCGTAGGCGCCGACGAAATCCTCGACGTTCTCCAGGTTGTAGACCTTGCCGGTCGCCTCGATCGAGGAGGCGCCGAAGCCGCCAATCCCCAGGCCGCCGACACTGAAGGGATAATCCTTGCCTTTGAAGTGCAGGGTGCCGCCGCCCAGGGAGCCGCTGAAGACAAAGGCCACCTGGTACTGGGAAATCTCGACCGTGCCGCTTTCCTTCAGGTCGACACTGTCCGCGCCGGTCTGCCAGGAAGGCGCCAGGACGAGGGCGCCGGCCAGGCCTACGCTCACCATGAGGTTTCGCAACAAAGATGGTTTTCGGAACATTCCGCCCTCCCCGACGTGTGTACGATCGCAACCATGCAACCGCACCATCCGATATACATGCAATTGAGACGTGATCCCACGCGCAGCGGCGGTTCTGCGCCAAATGACAGAATCAGGCCCCAAGACACCCACCATGCAACATAATCGCCGTCCGAGCGATGCTATAAGATTACACACATGGTCCGGTTCGCGCTGGTTCCCGGCGCAGCCGGGTAGCGCATTTGCCGGCACAGTCGCCAAGGGCAGCGCATGATCATCCGCTACGGCTATGATTTCACGTTGGAGCTGTATCAGCCCACACCCATGGTGTGCCTGCTGACGGTTCACGACGAGCGCGCCGCCGACATGGTGGTGCCCGAGGCGGTGATCACCCAGCCTGAAGTCCCCACGACCACCTACCGCGACATGTTCGGCAACACCTGCCGCCGCTTTGTCGCGCCCGCGGGCGCTTTCCAGATCTGGGGCGACGGTACGGTCCGAGACGAAGGCGTGTTGGACGCCTGGAACCGGAATGCCGCCGAGGTGCCGGTCGGCGACCTGCCCGATGCCTGCCTCGTATATCTGGTGGGCAGCCGCTATTGCGAGACCGACCGGCTGAGCCAGACCGCCTGGGACCTGTTCGGCACGGTCACGCCCGGCTGGGCCCGCGTGCAGGCAATCTGCGACTACGTCCACAACCACATCGCCTTCGACTACATGGGCGCGCGGGCCACGCGCACGGCGCTGGAAGCCTGGCAGGAGGGCATCGGCGTATGCCGCGACTACGCCCACCTGGCGGTCACCCTGTGCCGCTGCATGAACATCCCTGCCCGGTATGTGAACGGCTATCTCGGCGATTTCGACGAGGAGATCGTCAGCCCGGCCGATTTCTGTGCCTGGATGGAAGTCTGGCTCGACGGTGGCTGGGTCACCTTCGACCCGCGCAACAACCGCCCGCGGCGGGGCCGCATCGTGGTCGCGCGCGGCCGCGATGCCGCCGACATTCCGCTGATCAATTCCTTCGGGCCCCACACCCTGAACGGCTTCCGCGTGTGGACCTACGACATCACGGACATGCCGGCGCCGACGCCCGGGGCCGACACGGCGGACTAGCCGCCGGCCGCCGCAATCTCGTTCAGGGTTTCCTGGTAAGCCGAGTCATGACCGTCGTCCGTGGCGATGGCCGTCTCGGCTGCCTGGCGCGCGGCGGCCTGATCGCCCCGATCCGACAGGGCGACGGCCAGATTGTTCCATGCCGCACCCATCGCCGGATCGGCCCGCGTCGCCTTCTGGTAGTTGGCGATGGCGCCATCAAGATCTCCTGCGGCATAGGCGATGTTGCCCAGGCCCAGCCGGGCGGTGCCGTTTTCGGGCCAACGCGTGAGCAGAGTGCGATAGGCGACCGCAGCATCCTCGCTGCGGCCCGCACGTTCGATGCCTGCGGCCGCGGCAGCGACATCGACGGCGTCGGAGGTGACCGGCAGCATGTCGGGCGGCAATACCAGCAACGCCCAGTCATCGGCCCGCCGCCAGGTGTATTCGAAGTTGCCCAGACTGGTTTCGTGGCGTTCCTGTGTGCCCGAGTGCAGCAGGATGGTCCCCGCCTTCAGGTCATAGCCGTAGGCCACCGCATAGTGCCACTGCGGATAGAAATCGAGCGCGAGGTTCTGGAAGACGATCACCGGATGACCCGCAGCCAGTTCGGCAAGCAAATTCTCCAGGGTGTCGACCGGCACGGCCAGCCGGCCGTTGCGCCGGGCGCCGCTGATCATGTCGCCGGTCAGCGTACCCTCGCGGCCCTGCGTATAGACCTGCGCGGCCATCTCCTCCTGGGTCACAGCCAGTCCCGACCAGTTCAGCGCCATCGCCATCGCGGCGGGCCCACACCACAGATCCTCCTGCGGGATGAACGGCACATCGCGCAGTTCCACCTGCTGCGGCAGGCCGGCGGGCATGGTTGCGGGATCAAGCAGTCGGTCGGTCTGGGGCGTGCCGGCGCAGGCGGCCAGCAGCACAAGCAGAACCGGCGCGGTCCATCGCAGGCCGCGCCGGCAGCGCTTGAACGGGCCGATCATGTCGCCCGTAGACGGCAGCCCGATCCGGTCATGTGCCTAGTAGACGTCCGTAACATCCAGCGCGTCGGTCACCAGGAAGACGACCAGAACGATCAGCGCGACACCGATGACAAAGCCGAGGGCGCCCTCGCCCGCAGGCATGCTGTTGACCTGATCCATCACCTGCGCGAGTTCGACATCGGACATGGCGTTGATGCGCGCTGCGGCTTCCGCCGGCGCCACACCAAGGGCAACAAGCTGATCGCGCACATCCTGCCGGTCCAGCGCGGCGAGCAGTTCGGCACGATCGGCGGCGAGAACCTGCTGTTCGGCCGCCTCGTCGGTCGCGACGAGCCCGGCATGGGCGGTGCCGATACCCGAGGTGGTCACGAACATGACCGCAGCCATGGGTCCGGCAAACCAGCGCATGTGTTTCTTGAGAGACTGCATTGTCGGCTCCTTCAGCACGATGTTCATCCAGACGGGAGAAGTCCCGTGCGGTGGTGCAATGGCCGGGGTGAAGTTGTGTGTGCTGGATGAATGTTCCGACAAGCCACCGGAAAGCGGTGGCCCGCGTTCACCGCGCGCATCGCTCAGTTCCCCTGTCCTGAAGCAAGCAACGCCGGGAAGCTTGTCCCGGTTGCACCCTGTCTGCGAAATTGCCTGCCTGCGAAAGGGAGCGCGCCCCGCCTGAAGCCCGCCTCAGCCGATGCCGTGGTCGCGGGCCCAGGCCAAACCAGCCAAGGTGTCGCCCGCAGGTTTGTACTCGCAGCCGACCCAACCGTCCCAGCCGCTGCGGTCGATCAGGTCGAAGAGAAACGGCCACCCGATCTCGCCGCTGCCCGGCTCGTGGCGGCCGGGATTGTCGGCGATCTGGACATGGCCGATCAGGGGGAGCTGCGCCTGGAAGTGGCGGGCAAGATCGCCCTCCATGTTCTGGCAGTGGTAAAAGTCGAACTGGATGCGGCAGTTGGGCGCGCCGACCGCCTCCACGATGCGCCGGGCCTGGTGCTGCCTGTTGACGAGGTAGCCCGGCATGTCCCGCTGGTTGATCGGCTCCACCAGAAACGTGATGTCGGGCGCACCGGCGCAGGCACGGCGCAGGTTGTCGATCATCACCAGCTCACAATCGTTGATCGTCGCACGCTCGGACGGGACACCTGCCATGGCATGGACACGGCTGCAGCCCAACGCCCGCGCACAGGCAATCCCCTGTACGACCGCGGCCTCAAATGCGTCCTCGCGCCCGGGCAGGCCCGCAAGGCCACGCTCGCCGGCCGCGGCATCGCCGGCGGGCAGGTTGATCAGCACGACCTCCAGACCGGCCTTGTCGGCCAGGGCCCGCAGTTCGGCGGCGTCATGGTCGTATGGCGCCTGAATCTCCACACCCTGGAAACCGGCCGAAGCTGCTGCCGCGAAACGCTCGGGCAGCGGCACCTCGCCGAACATCATCGAAAGGCTGGCGGCAAAGCGCGGCATGGCGGCCCCTACTGGATGTAGACGACGTGGGAGAGATCGCGCCCGTTGGAAAGGGTCACCTTCTCGAAGCCCAGCAGCTTCAGCAGGTCGAAAAACGTGAAGATGTCCTCGACCTTGTAGCTGCGAAACAGTTCGGACGAGCGGGCCGATGCGGTCATCATCGCCAGCACACCGCGCATCCGGTAGAGGCTGTCAAAGAGGTCATCACGCAGTGCCACCATGATCAGCTTTTCGGCATTCTCACCCTTGGCGAAGACCGCAAGGCCCGCCGGATAGGGCGCCGACATCTGTTGCATCGCGAGCATGGTGACAAACTCCAGGCGCCTTGCACGGTCGCTTTCAGGCAGTGTTGTGGCCCGCGCGACGTAGATCTCCTCCGTCTGGGGCACCGGGTAGTAGTAACCGACATGGCGGTCGACGCTGCGTTCCCCGTCTTGATCATCCTGGGCAACGGCAGGCATGGCAAAGCACACAAGAAGCAAGGCCGTCAGCAGGCCGTTCCATCGCCTTGTCGTCATCGCGTACCCCCCGGGATGTGTTGGCGCGAGTGTGCGACAGGCCGAAGGTGCCTGTCACTGCCGATGACACGGCCAGCGTTCCGGCCATGCATGGAGCGGTGACTTTGTCACACCCACACCCCTATAGTGACCAGCCGCCGGATCGGAGAGAAAAGCGTGGCACGACCCCGTATCGCCATCCTCGCATCGAGCGATCGCAAGGCGAAGACCGCCAAGGCGAAGCTTGATGCCCTGCACAAGACGACCACCCCCGACAAGGCCGAC
>CALGGB010000087.1 GCA_937880925.1 uncultured Rhodospirillaceae bacterium
GCCAGATGTCGCTGCTGCTGCGTCGTCCGCCGGGCCGCGAAGCCTATCCGGGCGACGTGTTCTATCTTCACAGCCGCTTGCTCGAGCGTGCGGCGAAGATGAACGGTGCCAATGGCGGCGGTTCGCTGACCGCGTTGCCGATCATCGAGACGCAGGCTGGCGACGTGTCGGCCTACATCCCGACCAACGTGATCTCGATCACCGACGGCCAGATCTTCCTGGAGAGCGAGCTGTTCTACCAGGGCATCCGTCCCGCCATTAACGTCGGCATCTCGGTGTCGCGCGTGGGTTCGGCGGCCCAGACGAAGGCGATGAAGCAGGTCGCCGGCTCGATCAAGCTGGAACTGGCGCAGTACCGCGAAATGGCGGCCTTCGCACAGTTCGCCTCGGACCTCGATGCCTCGACCCAGCGCCTGCTGGCCCGTGGCGCGCGTCTGACCGAGCTGCTGAAGCAGGGTCAGTTCTCGCCCATGCCGGTGGAAGAGCAGGTCGTCTCGATCTTCGCGGGTGTGAACGGCTACCTCGACAAGCTGCCGGTCGGCGCCGTCACCCGTTTCGAGGCCGAACTGCTCGACGAGGTCCGCGACAAGGGTGCGGACATCCTCGAGACCATCCGAACCGAAGGCGCGCTTTCGGACGGCACCCGTGAGAAGCTCAAGGGCTTCCTCGACAGCTTCGCTACGAAGTTCGCCGCCTGAGCATCGCCCAAAGCGGAAAGAGCTGATCGATGGCAAACCTCAAGGCCCTGCGCATCCGGATCAACAGCGTCCGGTCCACGCGCAAGATCACCAGCGCGATGAAGATGGTCGCTGCGGCCAAGCTGCGTCGTGCCCAGGAGACGGCCGAGGCTGCGCGTCCCTACGCCGAGCGCATGTCGCGCATGATGGGTTCGCTGGCAAAGGCCCTTGAGGGCCGCGCCGATGCTCCGGCCCTGCTCGCCGGCACCGGCAAGGACGACGTTCATCTGGTCGTTGTCGTCACCTCGGACCGCGGCCTGTGCGGCAGCTTCAACGTCGGTGTGGCGCGTGCCGCCCGCCTGAAGATCGCCGAGCTGCGCGGCGCGGGCAAGGAAGTGAAGATCCTCTGCGTGGGCCGCAAGGGCCGCGACATGCTGCGCCGCGACTACGGCAAGTCGGTCATCGATACCGTCACCGGCATCGAGAAGGGCCTTGGTTTCCACAATGCCGCCGATATCGCCACGACCATTTCCGACCTCTACGCGGCCGGTGAGTTCGATGTCTGCTGGGTCGTTTACAACCAGTTCAAGTCGGTCATGTCCCAGGTCGTGACCTGGCAGCAGCTCATCCCCTTCAGCTTCGAGGGTGCCGAGGACGCGCCGGAGGATGATCTGGGCGGCGCCGTCTACATCTTCGAGCCTGACGAGACCGAAATCCTGGAACATCTGCTGCCTCAGAACATGGGCGTGCAGATTTTCCGCAGCCTGCTGGAAAGCCAGGCTTCCGAACACGCCGCGCGCATGACCGCCATGGACAGCGCCACGCGCAATGCCGGCGACATGATGGACCGCCTGAACACGCTGTATAACCGTACCCGCCAGGCGGCGATCACCACCGAAATCACCGAAATCGTGTCGGGCGCCGAAGCGCTCTAGACCGGTTCAGAGAAGCAGGAGACACAGGATGAGTGAAAATTCTGTCGGACGGATCAGCCAGGTTCTGGGCGCCGTTGTCGACGTCCAGTTCGACGGCGACCTTCCCAACATCCTGAACGCGCTGGAGACCGAAAATCACGGCAAGCGTCTGGTTCTCGAGGTTGCTCAGCATCTGGGTGAGTCGACCGTGCGCACCATCGCCATGGACGCGACCGAGGGTCTGGTCCGCGGCCAGGAAGTGCGCGACACGGGCGACGCGATCTCCGTGCCGGTTGGCGCGGCGACCCTGGGCCGCATCATCAACGTCATCGGTGAGCCGATCGACGAGCGTGGCCCGGTCGGTTCGGACAAGCACATGGGCATCCATCGCGATGCACCGCTGCTGGTCGACCAGTCGACCGAAGCCGAGGTGCTGGTCACCGGCATCAAGGTCATCGATCTGCTTGAGCCCTATGTGAAGGGCGGCAAGATCGGCCTGTTCGGCGGCGCCGGCGTGGGCAAGACCGTGATCATCATGGAGCTCATCAACAACATCGCCAAGGCCCACGGTGGTTACTCCGTGTTCGCGGGCGTCGGTGAGCGCACCCGCGAGGGCAACGACCTCTATCACGAAATGATGGAATCGGGCGTTATCGACCTCGAGGGCGGCAACTCCAAGGCTGCGCTGGTGTATGGCCAGATGAACGAGCCGCCGGGCGCGCGTGCCCGTGTCGCCCTGACCGGCCTGACGCTGGCCGAGTACTTCCGCGACGAGGAAGGCCAGGACGTGCTGTTCTTCGTCGACAACATCTTCCGCTTCACCCAGGCGGGTTCCGAGGTGTCGGCCCTGCTCGGCCGTATCCCGTCGGCGGTGGGCTATCAGCCGACCCTGGCCACCGAGATGGGCAACCTGCAGGAGCGCATCACTTCGACCAACAAGGGCTCGATCACCTCGGTCCAGGCGATCTACGTGCCTGCGGACGATCTTACCGATCCGGCGCCTGCGACCTCGTTCGCGCATCTTGACGCCACGACCGTGCTGTCGCGCCAGATCGCCGAGCTCGGCATCTATCCGGCCGTGGATCCGCTCGACTCGACCTCGCGCATTCTCGATCCGCGCGTCCTGGGCGAGGAGCACTACCAGGTCGCCCGTTCGGTGCAGGAGGTGCTGCAGCGTTACAAGTCGCTTCAGGACATCATCGCCATTCTGGGCATGGACGAGCTTTCGGAAGAGGACAAGCTGGCCGTGGCGCGCGCGCGCAAGATCCAGCGTTTCCTTTCCCAGCCGTTCCACGTCGCCGAGGTATTCACCGGCACGCCGGGCGTCTTCGTGGATCTGGCCGACACGATCAAGGGCTTCAAGGCGATCGTTGCGGGCGAGTACGACGACCTGCCCGAGCAGGCCTTCTACATGGTCTCCACCATCGAGGCGGCGGTCGAAAAGGCCAAGCGTCTCGCGGCAGAGGCTGCCTGAGTCTAGGGCGCAAGGAGCCGGTACATGGCGGACAAGGTCAACTTCGAACTGGTGAGTCCTGAGCGTCTGCTCGTTTCGGACCAGTACGACATGGTCGTGATCCCTGGCGGCGACGGTGATTTCGGCGTGCTGCCCCAGCACGCGCCGTTGATTTCCACGATCCGTCCCGGTGTCATCGATATCCATGACGGCGGCCGCGTCACCCATCAGGTCTTTGTCGGTGGCGGCTTTGCCGAGGTCCTGCCGGACCGCTGCACGGTGCTGGCCCAGGAAGCCGTGATGATCGGCGACATCGATCGCGCCGAGGCCGAGGAGCGTCTGCGGGCCGCGGAGCTTGATGTCCGCGATGCGGAATCCGATGGCGAACGCGCGCGGGCCGAGGCCAAGGTCGCGGTACTCAAGGCCATGATCGAGGCATCCGGCAAGTCCCACTGAGCATTCGGCGGCTCTGGCCGTCACGCGTTATCAGCGCCCTGCCGGATCCCGGCGGGGCGCTGGCTTTTTCGCGGAGCGTTTGCAGCGCCATACGGGCCAAGGCGTTGTATGAGGGGCAATATTGTCATCCACAGCCCGGCTTGCCGCGGCGGCGGCGTCACATTACATATGTGTGACCAAGCGCGGGGTCGCGGTAGGTTGGCGTGTGCGCGAGGATGAACCGATGGATCATTGGACACCCGAAGATATCGCCTGGCAGGACTTCGACCGTTCCCGGGTCGATGACGATACCATTCGCATCATCAAGGCTGCGGCGCTGGTGGAGCACAATGGCGAGGACTATGCCCGCTACCTCGCCAATGTCTTCGAGGGCGACGACGCTTTTGTCGATGCCGCGTGGCGCTGGGCGGCCGAAGAGGTCCAGCATGGCGTCGTGCTCGGACGTTGGGCCCGCATGGCCGATCCTTCCTGGGATATGGACGCTGCACGCCAGTGTTTCCGCGACGGCTACGATCAGGTCAATCTGGATGTCCACGCCTCGGTCCGCGGCTCGCGTTGCTGCGAGCTGATCGCACGCTGCGTCGTGGAGGTTGGTACCTCGTCCTACTACACCGCGTTGGCCGATTCGGTGGATGAGCCCGTGTTGAAGCAGATCTGCAAGCGCATCGCGGCCGATGAATTCCGCCACTACAAGCTCTTCTACGATCACATGAAGCGCTACCTGGCCGACGAAAAGCCCATGCTCTGGGAGCGGGTCAAGGTGGCGCTGGGCCGGATGGCCGAGGGCGAGGACGACGAACTGGCCTATGCCTACTACGCCGCCAACATCGCTACCGGCCCCTATGACCGCAAGGCCTGCGCGGCGGCTCATGGCAGCAAGGCGCTCAGCCGCTATCAGCCAGGTCACATCAAGCTCGCCACGAACATGACCATGAAGGCGGTCGGCCTCAAGCCGCACAGCCGCATGGGCACCTGGTTCGGTCGTGTCGTGTGGCGTCTGTTCGACTGGCGTCGCGGACGCATGATCAAGGCTGCCAACGCCGCTGTCTAGCCGCGCTCAGGCAACACTCAGGCGATCAGGTCGCCGAACTCCCGGAAGACGGCTGCATAGACATCGCGCTTGAAGGGCACGATGGCCTCCAGGACCTGTGCGGGCGCCATCCAGCGCCACGCGTCGAACTCCGGGTGTTTCACGCCGTGGATATCGATGTCGGCATCGACGCCCGCGAAACGCATGGCAAACCACTTCTGCTTCTGGCCGCAGTACCGGCCCTTGAGCGCCTTGCCCAGCAGCTCGGGCGGCAGATCGTAGGTCAGCCAGCCTTTGCTCTCGCCCACAATCTCGCCGTGTGCCGTGCCGATTTCCTCTTCCAGCTCGCGCAGGGCGGCCTGGCGCGGGCTTTCGCCCTTGTCGATTCCGCCCTGGGGCATCTGCCAGGAACCCGGCATGTCGATGCGCTGGGCGGCAAAGACCTGGCCGGAACCGTTCAGCAGAACGATCCCGGCGCAGGGTCGATAGGGCAGGGCGCCCGCCATCGAAGCAGGGTGCTTCAGTTCGCGGCGGTATCGCTGTCGGCGACGACTCCGGCCATCAGCGCGATGCCCTCGATCATGTCGAGCGCGCGGTTGAGCTGGTAGTCGCCGACCGATTCCTCACTGCGTGCGCCGGCCTCGGCATCGCCATCACCTTCGGCGTCGAGGCTGTTGCGCAGGTCGGCTTCGCTGCGCATGTGATCGGCATCGTCCTCGACGGCGTCGATCACGACCTGGGCGACGGCGATGTCGGGCACGATACCCTTGGCCTGGATCGAAATGCCCGAAGGCGTGTAGTAGCGCGCGGTCGTCAGGCGCATCGCACCCTGGCCGGGCAGGGGGATGATGGTTTGCACCGAACCCTTGCCGAAGGACTTCTCGCCCAGGATGATCGCACGGTGATGGTCCTGCAGGGCGCCGGCGACGATCTCGGAGGCCGATGCCGAACCGCCGTTGATCAGCACGACCACCGGCAGGCCGGCGACCATGTCGCCGGGACGGGCATTGAAGCGCTGCGTGCTGTCGGGACGGCGGCCGCGGGTGGAGACGATCTCGCCCTTGTCCAGGAAGACGTCGGAAACCGCGATCGCCTGGTCGAGCAGGCCGCCGGGATTGTTGCGCAGGTCCAGCACGACGCCCTGGAGCTCGTCGCCCAGTTCGGCCTTCATGCCCTCGATGGCCTGGACCAGGCCGTCTTCGGTCTGCTCGTTGAACGAGGTGATACGGACGTAGCCGATCTTGTCCTCAAGGCGCCAGCGCACCGACTGGATGGTGATGATGTCGCGGGTGATGGTGATCTCGAGGGGCTCCTCGGCGCCCTCGCGTACGACAGTCAGCACGATGTCGGTGCCCACGGGACCACGCATCCGGTCGACCGCATCGTTGAGGCTGAGGCCCAGGACGGGCTCGCCGTCGAGCTGCACGACCAGGTCGCCTGCCTGGATGCCAGCGCGCGCGGCAGGGGTGTCGTCGATCGGGGAGACAACCTTGACGTAGCCGTCCTCCATGGTGACCTCGATGCCCAGGCCGCCGAACTCGCCGCGGGTTTGCACCTGCATATCGTCGAAACTGTCCGGGCTCATGTAGCTCGAATGCGGATCGAGCGAGGCGAGCATGCCCTGGATGGCCGCTTCGATAAGCTGCTCGTCGGTGACCTCCTCGACGTATTCCTCGCGGACGCGCTCGAAGACGTCGCCGAACAGGTTGAGCTGGCGGTAGGTTTCGCTGCTCGCGGCATCGACGTGGGTCATGCCGGGAACGAGCAGGGCGAGCCCGAGGGCTGCCGTCAGGAACAATTTTTTCATCCGCCAGTCACCTCGTTGGCACCTGCCGTCATCCACGGCAGGGGGTTGATCGGTGCGCCCTTGCGGCGAAGCTCGACATAAAGCCTCGCGCTCGCGGCGTCTTGCGACGACATCACGCCGACGGGCTCGCCGGCCAGCAACAACTGGCCAAGAACCACATCGGCACGCGCCAATCCAGCTAGTACCGTATGGTAGCCTTCGCCGTGATCAATGATCAACAAATGCCCGTAATCCCGGAACGGGCCGGCATACACGACCCGCCCATCATAGGGCGTCACGACCCGGCTGCCGGGTGCGGCCTGGATGACGACGCCCTCGCTGTCGCCGCCTGTAGCCAGTATTTCGCCAAATTGCGTCGTAATTGTGCCGGCCACCGGGAGGGTGAGGGCGCCGCGCTGGGCGCTGAAGCTGGTCGCGGCCAGGGCTTCGACCACTGCTGCCCCCGCCGTGATCTCCGTCGGTACGCCATCGGCGCTGCGCGAAAGGGCATCGAGCAGTTCGCGCAGGTCGCCGGCTTGCGCGGCCAGGCGATCCTGCTCGGCCGCAAGCACATCGTCTTCGCGCCGTACTCCAGCAAGCAGTTCGCGCTTGCGAATCGTGGCGGCGGCACTTGCCGCGCGTTCGGCCGTCAGCCCCTCCAGCGCCGCGATCTGGGCGGTCTCCTGTGCCGCGATATCCTGCTTCAGGCCGATCAGTACGGCGATGTCGTCGGCAATCTCGCGCGCCCGCCGGTCCAGTTCGGGGGTCAGAGAGGCCAGCAGCATGGCCGTGCGGTGGGTGTCTGTGGGTGAGGTCGGCATCGCCAGCAGCATTTCGGCCGGCTGGCGGGTGATGCGCTGCAGGGCGGCCAGCACCGTGCCGAACTCGTCGCGCCGGATGTCGAAGGCGGCCTGGCGCTCGGCCAGTTCGCCGTTGAGGGCGTCCAGGGTCAGGGCGATTTCCTGCAGCGCGGCTTCCTGGGCGCGCATGGCGGCCTCGGCGGCCAGGAGGCGTGCACGCAGGCCGTCGATCTCCTCGGCGATCGCTGCGGCCTCGCCACTCAGCGCCGCGCGCGCCTGTTGCGCCTGGTCGATCGCCTGTTGCACCTCGCCAAGACGCGCGGTCGTCTCGCTTTGCTCGTCGGCGCGCGGCGCCGCCAGCCCCAGCGCCAGCAACAGGGCGGCAAGCCTCAGAATACGGTCAGGACGCGCCACGCAGGCCGGTTCCCTCGACCAGCGAGTGACCGGTCATTTCGGCGGGCTGTTCGAGGTGGAGCAGGTCGAGCAGGGTGGGCGCCAGATCCGCCAGGCCACCCTTGTGCAGGGTGATGCCCTGGCTCGCGCCTGCGATGACCAGGGGCACCGGGTTGGTCGTGTGGGCGGTCTGGATTTCGCCGGTGGCGGGATCGCGCATGGCTTCGATGTTACCGTGATCGGCGGTCACCACCAGCAGGCCGCCGGCATCCTCCACCGCGCGGGCAATTTCGCCCAGGCAATGATCGACGGTCTCGACGGCCTTCAGGGCAGCTTCGAAGTTGCCGGTGTGGCCGACCATGTCAGGGTTGGCAAAGTTGCAGATCACCACGTCGAAGCTCTTCGCACGGATCGCGCCGACCAGCTTCTGCGTCACTTCCTCTGCCGACATTTCGGGCTTGAGGTCATAGGTTGCGACCTTGGGCGAGGGCACCAGGATGCGCTCCTCTCGGTCGAAGACCTTCTCCTCGCCGCCGTTGAAGAAATAGGTGACGTGGGCGTACTTCTCCGTCTCTGCGATGCGCAACTGGCGCAGGCCCGCCTTGGCGACCAGGCTGCCCAGGCTTTTCTCCATGTTCTGGGGTGCAAAGAGGGCAGGCAGCAGGGCGTCGAGAGCGCTGGAATAGCTCACCATGCCTGCGACCGCGGCAAAGGCCGGGCGCCGCTCGCGCTCAAAGCCGTCGAAATCGGGATCGAGCAGGGAGGCAAGCGTCTGGCGCGCCCGGTCGGCGCGGAAATTGGCCATCAGCAGGCCATCGCCATCGGCCATGCCGGTAAAGCCGTCGATGGCCGTGGGCAGGATGAACTCGTCGCTCTTGCCGTCGACGTAGGCCGCCGCGATGGCCGCATCGGCGCTGACGGCCTGTTCGCCCTGGCCGGAAACGAGCACGCGGTAGGCCAGCTCGGTGCGCTCCCAGCGTGTATCCCTGTCCATGGCATAGTAACGCCCGCTGACCGTGGCGATCACCGCCGAGGGGGCGTCCGCCATGAAGCGGGCGAGATAGCTGCGCGCGCTGGAGGGCGGCGTGTCGCGGCCGTCGAGAAATGCGTGGACCAGCACCTCGATGCCGCGCGCGGCAAGGATATTGGCCAGTGCGGCCATGTGGGCCTGGTGGCTGTGGACGCCGCCGGGCGAAAGCAGGCCCATCAGATGGCAGCGCCCGCCGCTTTTCTTCAGCGCGGCGACCATGGTGTCGAGCAGGGGCAGGCGGGCCAGCGAGCCGTCGGCGATGGCCTTGTCGATGCGCGGCAGGTCCTGCATGACGATGCGGCCCGCACCCATGGTCAGGTGGCCGACCTCGGAATTCCCCATCTGGCCGCAGGGCAGGCCCACGGCCTCGCCCGACGTCTCCAGCATGGTCGAGGGCCCGTGTGCGATCATTGAGCGCCACACCGGCGTGTTGGCACTGAGAATGGCGTTGTCGGGACTGGCAGGCGCGATGCCCCAGCCGTCGAGAATGCACAGGACGAGGGGGCCGGCGGGATTGGCTTGCGTCATGGGTCCGTCGCGGTGGTGTGCCGGGGATGTAGCCCCTGCACCACCGGCTGACAAGGCGCGGCGGGGCCCGGGTGCTCAGGCATGTCCGCTGTGATAGGGGTGTCCTGCAAGGATCGTGGAGGCGCGGTAGAGCTGTTCGGCGAGCATCGCGCGCACCATCAGGTGCGGCCAGGTCATGGTTCCCAGGGAGAGGATCATGCCTGCCCTCTGGATGACTTCCGGTGACAGGCCGTCGGCGCCGCCGATGACAAGCGCCAGTTCGCGGCAGCCCTCGTCGCGCTTGCGGCCCAGCCAATCGGCGAGCGCCTCGCTGGAAAGCTGGCGGCCCCGGCTGTCGAGCGCCACGATCAGGGCGCCTTCGGGAATCGCCGCCAGCAGCTTCTCGCCCTCGCGCTCGCGCCGCTTGTCGCCCGCGGCATCAGCGATCTCGCGCAGGGTGAAGGGCCAGGGCAGGCGGCGGGCATAATCATCGACAAGGGTGCGCACCGGGCTGTCGCGTGCGCGCCCGACGGCCGCCAGGGTGACCTTCATCGGCTCAGGTCACGCCCGGGCTTCCATCGGCTCGGGCAGGGCCACGGCCCACATCTTCTCGAGATTGTAGAGCTCGCGCATCTCGTGGCGGAAGATGTGGACGATGATATCGCCGAGGTCGACCAGGACCCATTCGCCCTGGGCCAGGCCCTCGATGCCGTGCGTGCCGTGCCCGGCATCGCGCAGCACGCGCACCAGGCGGTCGGCAAGTGCGGCGACCTGCCGCTGCGAGCCGGCGCTGGCGATGATCATGCGATCGGCGAAGGAGGTTTTTCCGGCGAGGTCGATTTCGACGATGTCTTCGGCCTTGCCGTCTTCAAGTGCGCTCACGACGAGCGCGGCGAGTTTGCGGGACGTGTCCCTTTCGGCTTTGCGACGAGGAATGGATCCCTCTCCTTGTTTTAGGTGTTGCCGTCGTCCTGTCGGGCGTGACCGAACGTGGTGTCTCCCGCCCTGATGGCCGAGGCCGAGGCAGGATGACGCGGACCCATGACATAGGTCCAGACCGGTGGTTTCCGTTTTGCCAGCGTCAGCGCCTTGTTTTGATCAAGACGGAACGCCTTGAAGCGGATGGCCGCCCGGCTCGCCAGACAGGAGAAAGAATAGGGAGCGCGGTCGAACACCGCAACTGGCACGGTTGTGAAGATTTCGCTCCAGCGATGCCAGCGGTGAATGCTCGCCAGATTGTCGGCGCCCATCAGCCAGACGAAGTTGGCGCCGCGCGCGCGGGCGGTCAGCCGGCGCAGGGTATCGCAGGTGTAACGTGTGCCCAGCGAGGCCTCCAGGCCCGTGACGTGGATGCGCGGATCCTCGACGAAGGCGCGCGCCGCCGTCAGCCGTTTGGCAAAGGGCATCATGCCGGCGACGGGCTTGAGCGGGTTCTGCGGCGCGACCAGCCACCAGACCTCGTCCAGGCGCAGACGTTCCAGCGCCAGCCGGCTGACGAAGACATGGCCCTCGTGCGCCGGGTTGAACGAGCCGCCGAGCAGGCCGATGGAGCGGCCTGCAGCGTGTCCGAGCAGGGCGAGGTGTTCGCTCAGGGCCGGGTCTGACCGCTGCCGCGCACGACATACTTGAACGTGGCGAGCTGTTCCAGGCCGACAGGGCCGCGCGCGTGCAGCCGGTTGGTCGAGATGCCGATCTCGGCGCCCATGCCGAATTCGCCGCCGTCCGCGAACTGGGTCGAGGCGTTCCACAGCACGATCGCGCTGTCGACGCGGGCCAGGAAACGCTCCGCGACGTCGGCATCCTGGGCGATGATGGCGTCAGTGTGGCTCGATCCGTGGCAACCGATGAAGGCGATCGCGCCCTCCACGCCCTCGACCGTGGCGGCAGAGATGATGGCGTCCAGATACTCGGTGTCGAAATCGGTCTCGCTTGCGGCAACGACCCGGCTGTCGAGCGCGGCCGCGGCGGCATCGCCGCGCACCTCGCAACCGGCATCGAGCAGGGCCGTGAGGATGGCGCGCCGGGTGGCCTTCGGCAGGGCGGCATCCAGCAACACGGTTTCGGTTGCGCCGCAGACGCTGGTGCGCCGCAGCTTGGCGTTGACCACGATCTCGCGTGCCATGGCCGGATCGGCGCTGGCATCGACATAGGTGTGGTTGAGACCCATCAGGTGGGCGATCACCGGCACCTTGCTCTCGCGCTGCACACGTTCGACCAGGGAAGGGCCGCCGCGCGGCACGATGATGTCGATCCAGCGGGTCATGGCCAGCATGGCGCCGACGGCCGCGCGGTCGGTGGTGGGGACAAGCTGCACCGCATCGGCAGGCAGGCCTGCGGCCTCCAGCCCCTTGTGCAGGCAGGCGACGATGGCGCGGCTGGAATGAAAGCTCTCGGAACCGCCGCGCAGGATCGCCGCATTGCCCGATTTCAGGCACAGCGCGCCGGCATCGGCCGTCACGTTGGGGCGGGATTCATAGATGATTCCGATGACGCCCAGCGGCACCGCGACACGGGCGATGTCGAGGCCGGAGGGCACACTCCAGCGCGCGATTTCGCGGCCCACGGGATCGGGCAGGGCGGCAACGGCCTCCAGGCCGCGGGCCATGCCCTCGATACGCGCGTCGTTCAGCACCAGCCGGTCGATCAGCGGGCCGCTCTGGCCCTTCTCGCGGGCGGCGGCGACATCGCGTTCGTTGGCCGCGATCAGTTCGACGGTGGCCTCGCGCAGGGCCTGGGCGGCGACGATCAGGGCGCGGTTCTTGGCTTGCGTATCGGCGACCGCCAGCGCGGCGGCGGCGCGGCGGGCGGCGGCGCCGATGTCGTTCATCAGGTCTTCGATCGCGTCGGGACGCGCCGCTGTGGCAGCCGTGGCGGCGTTCATGACATCACCAGATCGTCGCGGTGGATCAGTTCCTCACGGCCACGGTAGCCCAGCAGTTGTTCTATTTCATCGCTTTTATGGCCTGCGATGCGGCCCGCGTCCTCGTTGTTGTAGGCACAGAGGCCGCGCGCGATCTCACCGCCGTCGGGACCGGCGACGATCACCGCATCGCCCCGCTCGAACAAACCCTGCACCGCGGTCACGCCTGCGGGAAGCAGGCTGCGCCCGGCGGCCAGGGCGCGCTGCGCGCCTGCGTCCACAAGGAGTGTTCCAGTGGGCTTCAGCGTGCCCGCGATCCAGCGTTTGCGCGCTGTGCGAGGATTGGCGTCCGCCAGGAACCAGGTGCAGGGTGCGCCATCGCGCAGGGCCGCCAGCGGGTGCATGGCACGGCCGTTGGTGATGACCATGTGGCAGCCCGCGCCGGTGGCGATGCGTGCTGCCATCAGCTTGGTTTCCATGCCGCCGGAGCTGTCGCCGGGCAGAGCCTTGCCGCCCATGGCCTCAATCTCCGCGGTGAGCGCCTTCACCTCCGGGATCAGGCGGGCATCGGGGTTGAGCTTGGGATTGGAATCATAGAGGCCATCGATGTCGGACAGCAGGACCAGCACGTCGGCGCTGGTCATCATGGCGACACGCGCGGCCAGCCGGTCGTTGTCGCCGAAGCGGATTTCGGCGGTGGCCACCGTGTCGTTCTCGTTAACCACGGGCACAGCGCCCAGCTTGAGCAGGGTGTTGAGGGTGGAAAGCGCGTTGAGGTAACGGCGGCGGCCTTCGGTATCGTCCAGCGTCAGCAACACCTGCCCGGCGCCGATGTCGTGACGGCCGAGCGCCTCCTGATAGGCATGCGCCAGGCGGATCTGGCCGCTGGCGGCGGCCGCCTGACTCTCTTCGAGACGCAGGGAACCGGCGGGCAGTCCCAGATGGCGGCGGCCCACGGCGATGGCGCCGGAGGTGACGATCAGCACCTCCTGACCGGCCGCGCGGGCCTCCGCAATGTCGTCGGCGAGCGCATTGAGCCAGGCGCGGTGGATGCGCCCGTCCGAACCGTCGACCAGCAGGGAGGAGCCGATCTTGATGACGATGCGGCGCGCCCGCGCCAGCCTGCTGGTCACGCCGCGTCCTCGGCATTGCGCTGCGCGCGTGCCGCCTCGACGTGTTCGAGCAGACGGTAGAGCAGCGGATCGATGCCCGCGCCGCTGACCCCGGAGATCACCATGACCTCGCCGCCGCAGGCTTCCTTCAGTTCGGAGAGCGCAATTTCCAGGGTTTCCTCGTCGATCGCATCGGCCTTGTTGAGCGCCACGATCACGGCCTTGTCCTCCAGGCCGTTGCCATAGGCGTTCAGTTCCTCGCGCACGATGGCGTAGTCGGCCGCAACGTCGCCTGCGGTGCCGTCGACCAGATGCAGCATGCAGGCGCAGCGTTCGGCATGGCCCAGGAACCGGTCGCCCAGGCCGACGCCCTCATGGGCACCCTCGATCAGGCCCGGCAGGTCGGCGATGACGAACTCGCTGTCGCCAACGCCCACGACGCCCAGGTTGGGATGCAGGGTGGTGAAGGGATAGTCGCCGATCTTGGGTTTGGCGCGGGTGACGCGCGACAGGAAGGTCGACTTGCCTGCATTGGGCAGGCCGACCAGGCCGACGTCTGCAATGAGTTTGAGGCGCAGCCATATCCAGCGTTCCTCGCCCGGCCATCCGGGTTCGGCCCGGCGCGGCGCCTGGTTGGTCGAGGTTTTGAAGGCGTTGTTGCCGCGCCCGCCATCGCCGCCGCGCAGCAGCACGATGCGCTGGCCCGGCGTGGTGAGATCGGCAAGCAGGGTTTCCTTGTCCTCGTCGAACACCTGGGTGCCCGGCGGCAGGCGCAGCACGATGGCATCGGCGCTGGCACCGGTACGGTTCTGGCCCGCGCCACCGTCGCCGCTGCGCGCCTTGAAGTGCTGCTGGTAGCGGTAGTCGATCAGGGTATTGAGATTGGCGACGCACTCCAGGACGACATCGCCGCCACGGCCGCCGTCGCCGCCGTCGGGACCGCCGAATTCCAGGAACTTGGCGCGATGGAAGCCGACGCAGCCGGGCCCGCCCTTGCCGCTCTGGACATAGATCTTGGCTTCGTCGAGAAACTTCACGACACGATCCTTCCGCCCGACTCGCGGGCATCAAGCGGCTTCTCGCCCAGATCCTGGCAGAAGCGCAGCAGATAACCGTCCGGGTCCTGCACCAGAAACTGGCGCTGGCCGTAGAGCCGGTCCGCACCGGCATACCAGGCTTCCTCGGGCGCACCGAAAAGGTCATGGCCGGCCTCCTTGAGGCCGGTGAGCAGGGGCTCCAGACCGGTTGTCTCGATCTGCAGGTTGATGCCGCGCCCGAACGGGGGCTCCATCGCGCCGGTCAGCCAGCTTTCGGGGGTGATTTCGTCCAGCATGATCTGGGCGCCCTCACGCTCCAGATAGGCAAAGGGCGGCTGGTCGCGCCCGTAGAGCCGTTCGAAGCCCAGCGCACCACAATAGAAGGCCAGGCTCGTTGCCAGATCGCGGCAGACAAGCTCGGGCACCAGACTGTTGAAGTGCAGCTCACGCGTGGCCATGGGAACTCTGGACCTCCAGAA
Organism: uncultured Rhodospirillaceae bacterium; assembly: GCA_937880925.1. GTDB lineage: Bacteria > Pseudomonadota > Alphaproteobacteria > SP197 > SP197 > CALGGB01. The sequence goes on from CALGGB010000087.1 coordinate 14,535, forward strand.
ACGCAAAAGGGGGAATGGCGAACCATTCCCCCCTGCGACTCGTGTCTTCGGGAATGGCGCCTATTCGGCTGCCACCGCCGGGACGATGTCGATGTACAGGCGCTTGGCGTTGGCGCGGCGGAAGCGCACTTCGCCGGCCGTCGTGGCGAACAGCGTGTGGTCCTTGCCGATGCCGACGTTGTCGCCGGGATGGAACTTGGTGCCGCGCTGACGCACGAGGATGTTGCCGGAGATGACCTGCTCGCCGCCGAAGCGCTTGACGCCGAGGCGCTGTCCGGGAGAGTCGCGACCGTTACGTGAACTGCCGCCTGCCTTCTTATGGGCCATGGCTTGGGTCCCTTCTGCTTCAGGAGGCCTTGGACGCGGCAGCCGCGCCAAGGATCTCGGTGATCTTCACAACCGTCTGGTACTGGCGATGGCCAGCCCGGCGGCGATAGTGCTTGCGGCGCTTCTTCTTGAGAATGAGCACCTTGGCATTGCGCTTCTGCTCGAGAATCTCGCCCTTGACGAGCGCACCCTCGATGGCGCCTGCGCCAACCCTGATATCGTCCCCATCGGCCATCATCAGCACGCTGTCGAACGAAACGGCGTCACCGGCTTCGCCCTCGAGGCGCTCCACGGCAACGATATCGTTTTGTGCGACGCGGTACTGTTTGCCGCCGGTCTTGATCACTGCGAACATGTCGAAATCGCCTTGGTTTTTGTGGTCCGCGTCGAAACGAACGCGGGGACTCGCCCTGCGCGCGGACCGGCGGAATATAGGGATCGCGCCCTTGATGTCAACAACGACCGGGAAGCAGGGCGCCAGCCCGTCCGGTTGCCCGGAAAGGCTGCCCTGGTGCCTCCTCGGGAATCGCTCAGAGGCGGTAGAGATAGTCCCAGCAGAAGATGGTCGAAAGCTCGAACACCAGGATCGTATACAGAATGGTGATCATCACCTCTTCGGTGCTGGAACCCAGGAAGGCCATGCGGCCCTGATCGTCGCGGCCGAACATGACATGATCGACACTGCTTGATTCCTTGCGCAGGGCCAGCGCGCCGGCCACCGGCACCAGGCCGAAGAGGAAGCCGAAATAGGCATATTCGCTGATGTTGAGAGGCGGGTAGAAGGCCGTCGCGGCAATGGTGCCTGCCGGCAGGATCGACCACCAGAAGCCCATGTTGGCGAGGAATTCCGGGTTGATCTCGGTCGACTTGCCGATGCCCCGGCACAGCATGGCGATGCAGGAGGCAAAGATGTAGCCACCCAGCATCCACAAGGCCAATCCGATTCCTTCGAGTTCCATGGTCGCCCGCCGCGTCGTTTTTTACGATTGTTGTGCCTGCCCTCCAGGCGGGCGGATTATAGGAGGCCCGCGCGGCCCGGCGCAAGCCGCGATGGTGGGGCCTCGCGGGGCCTGGATTGACGCTTAAGTCCGCTTGCCCGACGCGGGCGCTTTCAGTATGGTCCGCGCCCGCGCCACAACGGCCCCGGTCCCGGGGCTTGCACGCCGATTGCGGAGGGGTGCCGGAGTGGTCGATCGGGGCGGTCTCGAAAACCGTTGTGCGCGTGAGCGTACCGTGGGTTCGAATCCCACCCCCTCCGCCACCTACCCGGGATAGGACGCTCACCGAGTGCCACGAGCGGCGCCTGATTCCCCAGGAACTACGCGGCTCATGCTCCGGACCTCTGGACTGCGACTGGCCCGATCTAGGAGGCTATACGCTCTCTCTCTGGGAATACTCTCTCGACCTCGCGGCGGTGCGCCGTGTCAGATGACCTTGCTGACTTCACCGATGTGTTCGGGCCAGATGCCACAGCAGCCGCCAACGACATTGATGCCGCGGTCGAGCCAGCCACGCGCCGCAACAGTATAGTCTTGCGGCGTGATGATCCCGTCGAAGACCCAGTCGCCATCGACCATGTCGCCGGTATGGGCGTAGACGCCGACCAGGCCGTTCCAGTGTTCGTCGACGACGTCAAGGCAGGCGTTCACGTCGCGGACTTCGGTGTGCATGACATTGACCAGCGGCACGCCCTTGCCCTCCAGGGCAGCCAGGGCATCCTTGAGCGGCTCGCCGCTGAAGAGGCACATCTTGCCGGCATCATCGGGCCGCATGGAAAACCCGACCCAGACCGGCAGCCCGCTCGCTTGGGCAGCCTCGAGCAGGATCAGCATGCGGTCGATATCAACCATCATTTCCAGCATCAGGAGGTCGGCGCCGGCCCTGGCCATGATGGCGGCCTGCTCGGTCGCATCCTTCAGCAGATCCTCCAGCGGAGGATGGCGGTCGATGAAAGACCAGTAGGACATGCCGCCGGCAACCAGAACGTCAGGCTTGTTCATCAGCGTGCGCGCCTCGATGGCAAGCTCCACGGCACGACGGTTGAAGTCCTCGAACTGATCCTCGACACCGGCATCGCGCAGACAATGGCGATGGGTTGGAAAGGTGTTGGAAATCACGATCTCGGCACCATGGCGAATGTAATCCTGATGGATTTCGCGCACGACTTCGGGATGGCTGAGCGTTCCGCCACCGTTCCATGCGTTCTCGATCTTCGGCACACCGCGCCGGTCGACCTCGGTGCCAGTGGCTCCGTCAATCACGATGCGTTCGCCGGCCTCGATACGTTGCATCAGATTTTCGTAACGGTTCATCTTCATTGGCTCCAAGTGCGCGCTGGGCATTTGATGTCAGCAGACATCAATCGATCCTGAGAATCCAGAAGGCGTTCGGTCGCGTCTCTCCACCCGGAGATTCGTCAAGGACAGAAGGCGGACGGCGCTTGTTGCTTCACCTCGTCTGAACCCGGACAGCCATGTCCAGCTGCCCAGGGGCAGGGAGCTCACGACCGCGCCACGGCACCGCATGTGGTCCAGGCTGGAGTACCGCGATTGCGGTTGGTCCCCGGGCAGACGAGCCACCAAGCGCCTGGAGTCCATTGAAACCGGCTCTCTTCGCTCCGCCATTTCCTTCGCCTGTTATCCCCGCCTTCGGGGATGTCTCCGCTGGGTCAACGGGCCGTTGCCGGCACCTCGCCGGCCCTGGCAATCGGCTGGAACATGCGCCGGTAGGTGCCCGGCGTCGTCCCGGTGAGGCGCTTGAACAGGCGGCCGAAGAACGACGTGTTCTCGTAGCCCACGGCCAGTGAGATGCTCTCGACCGGCTCGACACCCATCTCGAGCCGACGCTTGGCTTCCTCGATCCTCAGGCACTGGATGCGTTCGATCAGGCTGGTTCCGGTCGCGCGCTTGAAGCGGCGCTTCAGTGTCCGTTCCGCGAGGCCCGATAGGGCCACGGCGCCGCTGAGCGCGTGATTCCCCGCGTGGTTGCCTTCAAGCCAGTCCTCGACCGCCGCAACGATGGCGTCGTCGTGCGCTCTTCGCTGGACCAGCGCAGCATAGGGCCGCTGTCCTTCGTCGTGCCAGCGCAGCAGGCTGCCCTTGGCGAGGCGCAGCGCCTCTTCGGCGCCGCCGTGGCGGGCGACGATGTGAAGCGCGAGATCCTGCCATGAGGTCGACCCGCCTGCGGTCACGATGCGGCCCGACGGATCGGCTGCAATGACGCTGGATTCCGACACGAAGTCGACGGCCGCGAAGCGTTCGTGAAAGTGGCCCTCGTAGGCCCAGTGGGATGTCGCGGTGCGCCCGTCGAGCAGGCCGCTTGCCGCCAGCAGGATCGCGCCGGTGCAGCTCGAATAGATCAGGCTGCCGTCCGTGTGGCGCGCGCGCAGCCAGGCGCCGAGTTCGGGATAGGCGTCACGGAGGCCTGTCCCCGGCGGCTGCCAGAGCTCCGGCACGATGACGATATCGGGCGCGAAGTCATCGTCGATGCTGCCGTCGGGCACGACAGGGACGCCGTGCGTGCAGCGGAAGGCGTCGCGGCGGCAGGCCACGATGCGCGGCCGGAACAGCGGACGCGACGGCACGCTGCCGACCAGATCGTGCCACAGCGTGCCGGCTGCCGAGAGCATGTCGACCATGCCGTAGAGAGCGCCGCCACCCGTTTCGGGAACGGCGACGATCGCGGTGTCGATGGGCGGATCGGCTTGCGGCGTCATGAACCTCGTTTGGCACAAAAAGACGGAAACTGTCAAAAACCGATCTTACGAGAGGGGTCGTGTCCGCCTAGCGTCGGCGCCGACACGATCCGGAGCCGACATGTTCGTACGTCATCCTCGCTTCCTGCTGATCTGCGCCGTCTTGGCCGTTGCCGCCGGCTCCTGGGGCTTCTACTGGCTGCCGCAGCGGATGCTGCTGGACGCCGGGCTGACGGGCGGGTGGGGCACCGTCGCCCAATACGTGATCGCGCTGGCGGTGCTTGGCCCCGTCGCTTTCTGGCGCCTGGCGCGTGGACAGCCGATCGGTCTGCGCCACTGGGCCTGCGGATTGCTCCTCGGCAGCGGCGTCATTCTCTATGCCAACTCGTTCCTCGTGACCGATGTCGTCCGGGCGCTGGTGTTCTTCTATCTGACGCCGATCTGGGCGACGCTGATCGAGGCGGTCTTCCTGGGACGGAAACCGGGCTGGTCGCGCGCCGCCAGCATCGTACTGGCCCTGAGCGGGGCCTGGATCGCCATCGGCCTCGACATAGGCCTGCCCGTGCCGGTCAGGCTCGGCGACTGGTTCGGCCTGATTGGCGGCATGCTCGTCGCAGCCGGTGCCGCGCGAACCGAGGTTGAGGAGCCCGAAGGAGTGTTTCCGCTGCTGTTCATGGTGATCGTCTTCGCCCTTGCGGCGACCTTATGGCAGTACCCGCTGCTTGCGGGCTCAATCGGTCCCATGCCGTCGCTCGACGTGGCGGTTGCCAACCTGCCGTTTCTGCTCGGGCTCACCCTGTTGTTCGTCCTTCCGACCACTGCAATCATCATGTGGTCGCCCCCAAAGGTCGGTACGGGCGTCTTCGGCATCCTGCTGATGGGGGAACTGGTCGTCGGTGTGATCAGCGCCGGCCTGCTGACCGACGAGCCGTTCGGCTGGCGCGAGGTCACGGGTGCATCGCTGATCGTGCTGGCCGGTATCGTGGAGGCCATGTCGAATCGAACACCGGCGGGCGTCTCCGAGACGGAGCCGTCTCCGACGAAGGACACGATCATCGATTCCCGGATGTGATCGCGCCCCGGAGACCGTCGGAACCCGGTTCCCTCTCCTCCGCCAGTTTTCGACACATAGAACCTGATCCTTCGCCGGACGGCAAACTGCCGGTGCCACTTCGCAGCCTTGAGCGCAGGTGATGTCTGCGGTCGCGTCACGACCTCCGGGCGAGGCCGGGGAAGCGCGGGGGATCGCACCGTTTCCGGGACGTCGGTCCCGACGGGCCTTCGGGGCACGCCCGGCGTCGCTGCCGCAGACGCGACCGGGGCATGGGTGAGCGCGGCATTCAGTGTACGCTAACCATCATTTGCACGGCTGGAGGGCTCCGCCATGGGTGTGACGACCGAGATCTTCCTGCCGCTCGCGCTGTTCGTGATCATGTTCTCCCTCGGCCTAGGGCTCGGCCTGGCCGATTTCCGCCGGATCGCCATGCAGCCGCGGGACTTCCTGGTTGGCATCGTCTCGCAACTGGTGCTGCTGCCGGTCGTGGCCTTCGCCATCGCCCTGGTCTGGGCGCCCGCACCCGCCTTCGCCGTCGGGCTGATGATCATCGCGGCCGCACCCGGCGGCGTGACCTCGAACCTGCTCACCCGCTTTGCCGGCGGCGACACCGCGCTGTCGGTGACGATGACGGCGGTCACCAGCCTTGCCGCCATCGTCACGGTGCCCATTGTGGTGTTCCTCGCGCTCGACCGCTTCGTGGGCGCTTCCGCCACGGCCGAGCTCTCGGTGACGGGGATCGCGCTGCGCATGTTCGCGATCGTCGCCGTGCCGGTGGCCCTCGGCATGGCGCTTCGCGCCGCGCGGCCCGCGCTCGCCGCGCGTTGCGAGCCGGCGGCGGGGATCGTCTCCGCGCTGCTGTTCGCCGTGGTCCTGGCCGCCGCGATCTGGGTCGAGCGGAGCAACATCGCCACCTATTTCGCCTCCGCGGGCCTTGCCACCCTGGCGCTCAACCTCGCCATGATGGCGATTGCCTTCTGGGGCACGGTCCTGATGGGCTGCCGGCGGCCCCAGCGCATTGCGCTGTCGCTCGAATGCGGCCTGCAGAACGGCACGCTCGCACTCGCCATCGTCGCCGCGCTCGGGCTTGATCCGGCCTACACGGTGCCGGCGGCGATCTACAGTCTCCTGATGTTCGTGACCGCGCTGGCGTTCGTGGCGGTCGTCCGGAGGAAGCGCGGCACTGGCGATGCGGACCCCCGGCCGGCGTAAGTCGTCGGGGAACCGGCGCGCCGCGCCAGTCGAGGAACCCGCCTTTCCGCCGGTTGCGGCATGTTGCAATTGTCCGCCCGGCTCGATCAAATGCACGACCGATCGAGGAGGCCGCAGCGACGGGCAGAACCTGTCCGGCTTCCCACCCTGTCCGGTGAGGCACTGCCATGGCCGCTTACGACTACGTCATCATCGGAGCCGGCTCGGCCGGCTGTGTGCTGGCCAACAAGCTCAGCGCCGATGGCCGCTACAGCGTCCTGGTGCTGGAGGCCGGTCCGCCCGACCGTGACCTGATGATCCACATTCCCGCGGGCGTCTACTGGGCGCACCGGGACCCCAGGATCAACTGGAACTACATGACCGAGGCCGAGCCGCACATGGCCGATCGCCAGATCTCCATGCCGCGGGGCAAGGTGGTCGGCGGCTCCTCCTCGATCAATTCGATGGTCTACATGCGGGGCCATCCCTGGGACTACGATAATTGGGCAAGCGAGCCGGGCCTGGAGGAATGGGGCTCGGAGCGCTGTCTGCCCTACTTCAAGGCGGGGGAGACCAGCGACCGTGGCGCCAGCGACTGGCGCGGCGGCTCCGGCCCCCTGGGCGTGACCAAGGGCAGCTTCGAGGACCCGCTGTTCGATGCCTTTCTGGAGGCAGGCAGGCAGGCGGGGCAGGGTTACTCCGACGATCTCAACGGCTTCAACCCCGAGGGCGTGGCGCGGTTCGACGCCACCAAGCGCGACGGCCGGCGCTGCAGCGCGGCAGTCGCCCATCTTCGGCCCGCCCTGGCGCGCTCCAACGTCACACTGCACACCCGCGCCATGGTCCGCCGTGTGGTGATCTCGGGCAACCGAGCCGTCGCCGTGGAATACGACCACGAAGGCCAGAGCCGCAAGGTCGAGGCGGAGCGCGAGATCATCGTTTCGGGCGGAGCGATCAACTCGCCCCAGACCCTGATGCTTTCAGGCATCGGTCCGGCCGATCACCTGCGCGAACACGGCATCACTCCGGTGCTGGACCTGCCCGGGGTCGGGCGCAACCTGATGGATCATGCCTCCTTCCCGATGCAGTTCTCCTGCACGCAGTCGCTGCCGATGCACCGGGTGGACCGGCCGCTCAACAAGCTGATGGCCGGGGCGCGCTGGCTGGTCGATCGCTCCGGCATCGCCGCTTCGAACGTGTGGGAGGCAGGCGGCATGGTCCGGGGCAACGATGCCGTGCGCCACGCCAACCTGCAGTACCACTTCGCCCCCATGGGCTACGACTACGACGGTACGAATATCAAACTGAAGCAGGCCTTCACCATCCAGATCGATCAGCTGCGCCCGGCCAGTCGCGGCTGGATTGCGCTGAAGTCGGCCGATCCGACGGTGAAGCCTGCCCAGCACTTCAACTATTTCTCCGAGCATTCTGACCTTCAGGAACTGGTCGAGGGGGTCGCCAAGGTGCGCGATCTGGTCGCCCAACCGGCCTTCGAACGCCTGTTCGGCGTCGAGATCTCGGAAAGCGCGAATGCGCGCACCCCTGCCGAGATCGAGGCCGCCGTGCGCAATCTCTCGGGCACCGACTATCACCCCTGCGGCACCTGCCGCATGGGGCAAGGTGCCGACGCCGTGGTCGACGGCCAGATGCGGCTTCATGGCATCGAGGCGTTGCGCGTGGTCGATGCGTCGGTGATGCCCATGATCATCAGCGCCAACCTCAACGCCACGACCCAGATGTTGGCCGCGCGCGCGGCCGATTACATCCTGGGCAATCCCCAGCTCCCAGCGTTCCGTGCGCGTTACGCCTTCATGGAAGAAGCGGCCTCGGCGGCCTGACTCAGGCGGCGAGGAAGCCTTCCAGGCGCTTGTGGATGATCGCCTCGGCCTGCGCCATGATGCGGTCGATCAGTTCCTTGACGCTGGGGATGTCGTAGACGAGGCCTGCGACCATGCCGCAGGACCAGGCGCCGGCATCCAGTTCGCCCTGCTGCATGACGCGCGGATAGACGCCGGCCACCTCGTCGTGGATGTCCTCGAACTTGATCCCGGCACCCAGCTTGCGCTCCTTCTCCAGCAGGCGCTCGACAGCGACGTTGGTCAGCACGCGTTCGGTGTTGCGCAGCGGGCGCATGATCAGGCGCGTGTCGCGCTCGCTGGCGTGGAGGATCGCCTGCTTGACGTTGTCATGAACCGGGGCTTCCTTGGTCGCGATGAAGCGCGTCGCCATGTTGATGCCTTCGGCGCCCATGGCGAGCGAAGCGACCAGGGAGCGGGCATCGGCCATGCCGCCCGAGGCGATGAAGGGAATCTCCAGCTCGTCGGCCGCGCGCGGCAGCAGGATCATGTTGGGGATGTCGTCCTCACCGGGATGGCCGCCGCATTCGAAACCGTCCACCGAGACCGCATCGCA
>CALGGB010000088.1 GCA_937880925.1 uncultured Rhodospirillaceae bacterium
GATTCCCTGCGCCTGGTCACGGCCAACTACCACATGCCGCGTGCCCTGGTGCTGTTCCGCCGGGTGATGCCCGATGTCACCATCATCCCCCATCCGGTGTTCCCCCAGACGGTGCGCATCGGCGCGTGGTGGCGTCACCCGCGCACCGTGGTGCTGCTGGCCGACGAGTACACAAAGTACCTCATCAGCCTGGTCTGGCCGCCGGCATGAGACTGCTGCGCTCGCTGCTCTTCGTGACGCTGGTCGTGACCACGATGCTGCTGGCGGCCATCGTCGGCCTGCCACTATTGGTGTTCTCGCGCCGCTGGGCGGGTGCGGTTACGCGCTGGTTCGCCGGTTTCATCGTCGGCCTGCTGCGCCCGATCTGCGGCATTACCGTGGAGCTGCGCGGCCTGGAGCATCTGGCGGGCGGGCCGGTGCTGATCGCGGCCAAGCACCAGTCGGCGCTGGAAACTTACGCCCTCACCCATAGCCTGCCCGATGCGAGCTTCGTGCTGAAGCGCGAGATCATACTGGTGCCCCTGATCGGCTGGTATGTCGCGGCAATTGAACCGATTGCGGTCGATCGCGGGGCAGGGGCCAGCGCCCTGCGCAGCATGGTGCGCAATGCGAAAGCAGCGGTGGCGCGCGGCCGCAGCGTCGTCATCTTCCCCGAAGGCACCCGCACCCGGCCGGGCCAGCGCGCGCCCTATCACCCCGGAGTCGCCGCGCTCTACGGCGAGCTCGGCCTGCCCGTAGTCCCCATGGCGCTCGACACCGGCCATGTCTGGCCGCGCAAGAGCCTGATCAAATATTCCGGCCGCGCGACACTTTCGTTTCTGGAGCCGATTGCGCCCGGAATGCCGCGCCGCGCCTTCCTTTCCCTGCTCGAGGAGCGCATCGAAGCGGGTTGCCTGGCCCTGGAAAATGAAAGATCGCCGTCCTGAAGTACGGGGATAACGGGTATGCTAAGGATTCTTTCGTCTGGAACACACAGGGAACAAACTTCCGCTTATGCACAGCTTGGCGTAACATGGTCCTTTCCTGACACGAACTGGAAGCCGCGCCGATGACCGACGCACCGACTCCGATCGCCCTGCAGATCTGGGACATGAAGTACCGCCTGAAGGCGGCGGACGGCAGCGCGGTCGACAGCGACGTCGAGGCCTCCTGGCGTCGTGTCGCGGGCGCCCTGGCCGCCGTCGAGCCGGAGGCCGAGCGTGCGCGCCATCAGGACGATTTCTACCGCGCGCTGGAAGGCTACCGCTTCCTGCCTGCCGGACGCATCCTGGCGGGTGCCGGCACCGACCGTAACGTCACGCTGTTCAACTGCTTCGTGATGGGCACCATCCCCGACGACATGGGCGGCATCTTCGATCAGCTGAAGGAAGCCGCGCTGACCATGCAGGCCGGCGGCGGCATCGGCTACGACTTCTCGACCCTGCGGCCCAAGGGCGCGCCGGTGAAGGGCGTGGGCGCGGATGCCTCGGGTCCGCTGACCTTCATGGACGTGTGGGACGCCATGTGCCGCACGATCATGAGTGCGGGCCACCGGCGCGGCGCCATGATGGCGACGATGCGCTGCGACCATCCCGACATCGAGGCCTTCATCGAGGCCAAGCGCGACCCTGGCCGCCTGCGCATGTTCAACCTCTCGGTGCTGGTGACCGACGCCTTCATGGCCGCCGTGAAGGCCGACGACGGCTGGGAGCTGAAGTTCAACGGCGTCGTCTTCAAGACCCTGCGCGCGCGCGAGCTGTGGGACACCATCATGCGCGCGACCTACGCCTATGCCGAACCGGGCGTGATCTTCATCGACCGCATCAACAAGCGGAACAACCTGCATTACGCCGAGACGATCAGCGCCACCAACCCCTGCGGCGAGCAGCCCCTGCCGCCCTATGGCGCCTGCCTGCTGGGTTCGATCAACCTGGCGCGTTTCATCGAGCGCCCGTTCGAGGACGATGCCGCGCTGGACGAGGATGCCTTCGACCGCACGGTGACCACCGCCATCCGCATGATGGACAACGTGGTCGACGTCTCGCGTTTTCCCCTGGAGGCACAGCGTCACGAGGCCAAGGCCAAGCGCCGTATCGGCCTTGGCGTGACCGGCCTTGCCGATGCGCTGATCATGATGAAGGCGCGCTACGGCAGCACCCGCGGCCTGGCGCTGACCGAGGCCTGGATGAAGCGCCTGCAGCGCGCGGCCTATCTCGCCTCGGCCGATCTGGCGCGCGAGAAGGGCGCCTTTCCGCTGTTCGAGAAGGAAGCCTACCTCTCCGGTGAATCCATCGCCGAGCTGGACGAGGATGTGCGCGCGGCCATTGCCGAGCATGGCATTCGCAATGCGCTGGTCACCTCGATCGCGCCCACGGGCACGATCTCGCTCTTTGCCGACAACGTCAGTTCAGGGCTCGAGCCGGTCTTTGCCTTTTCCTACAACCGCAACGTCCTGATGCCCGACGGCAGCCGGCGCAGCGAGGAGGTCGCCGATTACGCCGTGCGCCTGTTCCGCCGCATGAAAGGCGAGGACGTGCCGCTGCCCGACTACTTCGTCGATGCTCAGACTCTGCATCCCCGCGACCATGTGAAGATGCAGGCCGCGGTGCAGAAGTACGTCGACAGCTCGATCTCCAAGACCATCAACGTGCCCGAGGACATCGACTTCGAGGCCTTCAAGGACGTTTATCTCCAGGCCTACGAGCTGGGCTGCAAGGGCTGCACCACCTACCGGCCCAACGACGTCACCGGCGCCGTGCTGGAGGTCAAGAAGGACACGGCAGAGCCGACCCTGCCGTTCCCCGAACTGGCCTCCAAGCGCGCCGACGAGACCTTCGAGGCGGGCGGCGTGGTCTACATGACCCGCCCGCTCGACCGGCCCGAGGTGCTGCCCGGTTCGACCTACAAGCTGCGCTGGCCCGAGTCCGACCACGCCATCTACCTCACCATCAACGACGTGGTGCGCGACGGCCGCCGCCGGCCCTTCGAGATCTTCATCAACTCCAAGAACATGGACCACTACGCCTGGACCCTGGGTCTGACGCGCATGATCTCTGCGGTCTTCCGCCGCGGCGGCGATGTCAGCTTCGTCGTCGAGGAACTCAAGGCCGTGTTCGATCCGCGCGGCGGCCAGTGGGTCGACGGGCGCTATGTGCCTTCGCTGCTGGCCGCGATCGGCGAGGTCATCGAGAAACACATGATCGACATCGGCTTCATGCGCTCCGAGCAGTCCGGCGCCACGGTCGAGGTCCTGGCCCGCGCCCGCAGCGAATCCGGCGGCCGCGCCCCCGACCTGTGCCCGCGCTGCAGCCAGCCCAGCCTGATCCACCAGGAAGGCTGCAACCTCTGCACCTCCTGCGGCTTCTCCAAGTGCGCGTGACCTGAGCCATGGCCGCCATGTGGATCATGGTGGCCGGGCCCTACCGTGCCGGTTCGGCCGATGCGGAGACGCGGGCGGCAAACCTGGCCGTGTTGAACGCCGCAGCGCTGGCTGTCTGGGAAAAGGGCCATGTGCCGGTCATCGGCGTCAACATGGCCCTGCCGATGATCGCGGCGGCAGGCGAGGCGCATTATGACGCTCTCATGGCCCCGGTCTCGCTCGCCCTTGCCGAGCGCTGCGATGCCGTGCTGCGCATCGGCGGAGCGTCACGGGGAGCTGACCGGGAAGTCGAGCTCATCCGCGCGCGCGGTGGGCGGGTCTTCACCGCCCTTGATGCCATCCCTGCGGCCTGAGATCGCCCAGATGGAAAGTCACGATATGGGTTCGTCGATGAGGCTGCGGGAATTTGCGGATCGTCATGTCTCTGCCCTCGAAGGCGATGAGGAGCGCCATCACCTGATGCTGTTCCTGATCGGCAGTGCTCTCCACCAGCCGGAGGGCAACCTGCGCTGCTGGACGCTGGGCACCGGTGCCGCCTGCGCGGTGCAGTCGCCCGGCTGGCCATTGGTTCTGGGCACGATCGATCCGGACATGTGCAGGGACTTTGCAGCCGCTACACGGGACCTCGCCTACCCTGCCGTCATCGGGCCTCGGGAGAGCGTGGCGTTTTACGTGGATGAGGCGGTGCGGCATGGCCGCAGCTTTGGCGCGCCCGTGGATCAGCAGATCTATGCCATGCGGGCAGCGCCGGGCCGGCCGGAGTGCGACGGTGTGGCGAGACCCGTGACAACGGCCACGGTGGATCTCTTCACGGACTGGGCGCTGGCCTTCGAAGCCGAGGCCGATCTACACCGTCCACCGTCCGCCCGGCAGGATCTTGCTGCGTTGGCTCTGAACGGCGACAGCCTGTTCTGGACGGTCGATGGAGTGCCTGTCTCGCTTGCAAGCGTTTCGCGGCGGACCCGCCGCACAGCCTCGATCAGTCGGGTCTATACGCCGCCCATCGCGCGCGGCCGGGGCTATGCGGGCGCCGTCACTGCGGCCCAGGCCGCACGCGTCATGGCTCAGGGCAAGCCCATCGCGGTCCTCTTCGCCGACCTTGCCAACCCGGCCGCCAACCGCTGCTATCAGCGAATCGGCTTCGAGCCGGTCTGCCGCTTTGCCTTCTTCCCGGCGGAATCGCCGGCGAGGTAGTCGTCGACGGCCTCGCAGAATGCCTGTTCCAACCCGTTGCGGTCCGGGGCTTCATAGGTGACCAGATCGCGGACATCGACGAGGCGACCGTGAAAGACACCGTCTTCCGGGTTGAAGGCAATCGAGCCCTGCAGGCCCTTGTGGTGAAGCTTCGGGATCATGGCTCCGCACGGCGAATCGCCCGGACCCGGTCCCGCAGGTCCAGCAGGTGCAGGTCGCGGATGCCCTCTTCCAGCAGATGGGCGACGGTGTTCTCCAGGTACTCCCATCCCGGGCCGGAGTTGCCGATGCCGTGGGCGAGCAGCAGCGCGGCCTGTTCGGGGGGCAGCTTGCCGGCGTACTGGATGTGCGTGCGGGGACGCGGCACATAGGTCAGTGCGGCCACCTGGCCCTGCGCCGTGCGTGCCCGGGTCCAGTGCTGGTGATAGACGTCGGTGACGCGTTCGCGGGCGTCGAGATAGGCGATGACGTCGGCGGCATCGCCGGCCGCGATGCGGTAGGCCGCGCCGCGGCAGGATCCGCCGCGGTCGAGCCCCAGCACCAGGCCGGGTTTCTCAGGGCTGCCGCGATGCCAGTGGCTGTAGACGCAGAAGGCCCGGTGGTAGCCGTGTACGGTTGCGGCGCGGCGCTCCAGGTGGGCAAAGCCGGGCTTCCACATCAGGGAGCCGTATCCGAAGACCCAGATGTCGCCATTGGGTTCGGTCACGGGGGCGGGGTCGGCGCTGGTATCGAGGTTCATGGCGCCATCACTTAAGTGCGAGGTCGCTGCCCCGCAAGGGTGCAGCGCCATTCCGGTGCCGTGACGGAGCCGCTATAAGGGCGCCATGCGCCGCACCATCATCATCCTCACCTGCCTTGTCGTTTTCCTTGCCGCCGGCTGGACCGCCTACTGGTTCGTCATGGCCGACCGCGCCGCCGACTGGATCGCCGTGTGGGCCGCGCCCGCGCCGGGCAAGGTCTGGCACGGCAGTTTCGAGGACTCCGAGGTCTCGGGCTTCCCCTTCTCCATGGACGTGCTGCTATCGGGTCCGGAAGTGATCTGGGAGAACAACGCCGGCGGGGCGGTCTGGCAGGGGGACTGGCTGGTCGCATCCTTCCGTCCCTGGAGTCTTTCGGCCTTCGACATCGCGCTGCCGCCCGAGCAGTTCGTCTCCATGGTCGATGGTGGCGTTCTCCGCATGGCCGCGATCGCCATGTCGTCAGGCACCGCCCAAATCGCCATCGCCGACAATCGGGCGCAAACGGTCCGTGCCGAGTTCTCCGATCTCGTCGTCAGTTTTGCCCAGAACCAGGCGCCGGTTGCGGCCGACCAAGTGACGATCGACGTCGAGACGGTGACCGACGAGACCGCCTGGGACGTAGCCCTGCAGGTCGAAGGCGCGAGCTTCCGGTCGCAGGCGCCCGAGCCCTTCGTCGGCCAGGTGCCGCTGCTGCGCGCCGATCTGCGCGTCACCGGCGACATCCCCTATGGGACGCTGGAGCAGCGTCTTGCGGCGTGGCGCGACAACGGTGGCGTGATCGACGTGCATGCCTTCCGCCTGGTCTGGCCGCCGCTCGATATCGAGGGCGAGGGTTCGGTCTCGCTCGACCGCGAGATGCGCCCGCTGGGCGCCTTCACCGCCAACATCGTGGGCTACCGCGACCTGGTCGAGGCTTTCGAGGCGATGGGCAGACTGACACGCAACCAGGCGATGATCGCCGCCGGCGGCATGGACGCCATGGCCACCACCGACGCGGACGGCAACAAGCGCCTCAGCGTGCCGCTCTCCATGCAGGACGGCCGCCTCTATGCCGGCCCCCTGCTGCTGGGCGACCTGCCGCCGATCCTGGGCGAAGGCGCTTCGTTCTAGCGGGGTCAGCCCTGACCGGCGTCGACGATGCTGCGGCGGACATCGCGGGTGCGGGTGAAGAGGTCTTCCAGGACGTCGGCCTCGCCCCAGCGGATGGCGCGCTGCAGGCGCGAGAGGTCCTCGCTGAAGCGGCCCAGCATCTCCAGCACCGCCTCGCGGTTGTTCATGAAGATGTCGCGCCACATCACGGGATCGGAGGCGGCGATGCGCGTGAAGTCGCGGAAGCCGGAGGCCGAATACTGGATGACCTCCTGGGAGGTGCTGGTCTCCAGGTCGAAGACCGTGCCGACGATGGTGTAGGCGATGAGATGGGGCAGGTGCGAGGTGATGGCGAGCACCTGGTCGTGGTGCGAGGCATCCATGCGGTCGATGCGCGAGCCGGCGCGGCGCCACAGTTCGGCGACCTTGTCGATCGCCGCCTCGTCGGTGCCGGGCTGGGGGGTGAGGATGCACCAGCGGCCCTCGAACAGGGTGTCGAAGCCGGATTCGGGGCCGGAGTGCTCCGTGCCGGCGATGGGGTGACCGGGCACGAAGGCGACACCCTCGGGCAGGTGAGGCGCGACGGCGGCGATCACCGCCTGCTTCACAGAACCGACGTCGCTGACGACCTGGCCGGGCTGCAGCACCGGCGCGATGGCCTGTGCGATCGCGCCATAGGTGCCGATGGGCGAGCAGATGACGATGAGATCGGCGCCCCGGGCGGCTTCGGCGGGGTCCGTGGTGACGCGGTCGGCCAGGCCCAGTTCCATGGTCTTGTCGAGGGTCTCCTGGCGCCGCGCGCAGGCAACGATCTCGCGCGCCAGGCCGTCGCGGCGGATGACGCGGGCCAGCGAGCTGCCGATCAGGCCGATGCCGATGAAGCAGACCGTGCCGAAGAGGGGTTCGCTGCTCATGTTGCGGCCATGAAGGCGGCAAGGTTGTCGGTCAGCGCGGCCATCTCGTGCTCGACGCCGATGTTGATGCGCAGCCCGTCGGGGATGCCGTAGGCGTTGAGGTTGCGCACGTAGATGCGCTGCTCCGCCAGGTACTTCTCGGCCGCCTGGGCCTGGGCCGCGCCGCCGGGGAACTGCACCAGGACGAAGTTGACGACGCTGTCGTGCACGGTGAGCCCCATGCCGCGCAGGCTCTGGGTCAGGCGGGGGATCCAGTGGGCGTTGTGTTCGCGCGCCTTCCGGACGTGTTCCTCGTCGGCCAGCGCGGCCTCGGCGGCGGCCAGCGCCACGGCATTGACGTTGAAAGGCGCGCGGATGCGGTTCAGCACATCGACGATGCCGGCCGGGCCATAAAGCCAGCCGACACGCAGGCCGGCGAGCGAATAGATCTTCGAGAAGGTCCGCGTCATCACCGTGTTGTCGGATTCATGGACCAGCTCGGCGCCGTCGGTGTAGTCGGGCCGGTCGGCGAACTCGGCATAGGCCGAATCGATCACCAGCAGGACATGGGCAGGCAGGCCCTCGCGCAGGCGGCGCACCTCGCTGGCCGGAATGTAGGTGCCGGTCGGGTTGTTGGGGTTGGCCAGGAAGACGATCTTCGTGCGCTCGGTGACGGCCGCCAGCATGGCATCGACATCGGTGCGGAAGTTCGTCTCGGGCGCTGTGACCGGGGTCGCTCCGGCGGCACGGGTGGCGATGGGATACACGGCAAAGCCGTACTGGCTGTAGAGCACCTCGTCACCCGGCCCGGCGAAGGCGCGGGGCAGCATCTCCAGCAGTTCGTCGGAGCCGCAGCCGCAGATCAGGCGCGCGGGATCAAGACCCCAGCGCTTGCCCAGGGCCTCGCGCAGGGCGCTGGCGGCGCCATCGGGATAACGCACCATGTTGGCGACCGCGGCCTTGCCCGCCTCGATCGCCTTGGGGCTCGGCCCCAGGGCCGATTCGTTGGACGAGAGCTTGATCACGGGGCGGCCGTCGTCGGCGCCGCTCTTGCCCGGCACATAGGGCGTGATCTCGAGGATTCCCGGACGTGGGGTGGGCGCCGTCATGGCCGTCTCCGCTGGCTGGAACCGGGCGCGCCATGCCGTGATCGGGCGCGGCGCTTCCCCCGGCTCCCTGTTCGATCAGGAAAAGGGTCTGCATTGTGCAGCAAGCGCAGCGGGATAGGCCCCCGGAGCGCGGCACGTCAAGCCGCCGGGCTGCTTCGGCCTGCTTTCAAGCGCGCTGACGATGGCGGCAAACGGCGCTAGACTTGGGCCCAGCGGCGGCCTTCGGCGAAGAAACCGTTGACAGGCCAAGGCCCCAACCCTAGGCAGATGGCCGCTCCGCCGGGATAACAGCCGTTTCTTTCTGTCCGCGATCATCCAACCGTCGCTGCGGAGCGAGAAGACATGTCGAAGGCGATGCCCGCCGTTCACGAACTCCAGGAAAGCCTTGCCGGGCCGCGCGCCGTGATCAACGGCGGTGCGCCCATGCGCCTGGAATCCGGCGCCATGCTGGGTCCCGTCACCGTTGCCTACCAGACCTGGGGCGAACTCAACGCCGAGCGCAGCAACGTCGTCCTGGTCTGCCATGCGCTGACCGGCGACCAGTACGCCGTGGGCACCCATCCCATCACCGGCAAGCCGGGCTGGTGGGAAAGCATGATTGGACCGGGCAAGTCGATCGACACCGACCGCTTCTTCGTCATCTGCCCCAACTGCCTGGGCGGCTGCATGGGCACCACCGGACCTGCGGCGACCAACCCGGAGACAGGCGAACCCTATGGCACGTCCTTCCCGGTCATCACCATCCGCGACATGGTGCAGGCACAGGCGATGCTTCTGGACACCCTGGGCATCGACAAGGTGATGTGCGTGATCGGCGGTTCCATGGGCGCCATGCAGGTGCTCGACTGGGCGGCCTGCTTCCCCGAGCGTGTCGTCAGTGCCGTGGCGATCGCCGGCGCAGCGCGCCACAGCGCCCAGAACATCGCTTTCCACGAGGTCGGCCGCCAGGCGATCATGGCCGATCCCGACTGGTGCAACGGCTTCTACTTCCGCGAGGGCAAACGCCCTGAGTCGGGCCTGTCGGTGGCGCGCATGGCCGCCCACATCACCTATCTTTCCGAGCCTGCCCTGTGGCGCAAGTTCGGCCGCGCCCTGCAGGACCGCTATACCAAGTCCTACGGCTTCGACGCCGATTTCCAGGTGGAGAGCTACCTGCGCTACCAGGGGGCAAGCTTCGTCCAGCGTTTCGATGCCAACGCCTATCTCTACATCACCCGCGCCATGGACTATTTCGACCTGGAGGCCGACTACCAGGGAGAACTGGCCAATGCCTTCCGGGGTGCCAGGACGCGCTTCCTGTTGCTCAGTTTCACCAGTGACTGGCTGTTCCCGACCTCGGAAAGCAAGGAGGTCGTGCGGGCGATGAACCGGGCCGCCGCCAACGTCAGTTTCGTCGAGGTCGAGAGCGACAAGGGTCACGACGCCTTCCTGCTGGACGAACCCGACATGTTCGCCACCGTCGGCGGCTTCGTCGACAGCGTGGCGCGCGAGCAGGAGGCCGGCCGATGAGCCTGCTTTCGGGATCGCGCGGCCGTTTCGTGCTGGGCCACAACGAATACGGCCTGCGCCCCGATCTGGCGCTGGTCGCCAGCATGGTCGAGCCGGGCACGCGCCTGCTCGACGTCGGCTGCGGCGACGGCGCGCTGCTGGAATATCTGGTGAAGGTGAAAGGCTGCGACGGCCGCGGCATGGAGATCAGCCAGGCCGGCGTCAACGCCTGCGTCGCGCGCGGCCTGTCGGTCGTGCAGGGCGATGCCGACCGTCACCTCGTGGACTACCCCGACGACAGCTTCGACTACGTTCTCCTCAGCCAGACCCTGCAGGCGGTACGGAGTCCGCGCGAGGTGCTGCTGCAGATGCTGCGGCTGGCCGATACGACCATCGTGTCGTTCCTCAACTACGGCCACTGGGCGGCGCGCTGGTCGATGGTGACACGCGGGCGCATGCCCCATACCCGCGCCCTCTCCACGCCCTGGTTCGAGACGCCCAACATCCATCCCTGCACGGTGAAGGACTTCATGGATCTGACGCGCATCCTGAAGCTGGGCACGGGGCGCGCCTATGGCCTGGCCAAGGAGCGGGAGGTGACCACGATTACCCATGGTTTCGAGGGCCAGGCGAACCTGTTTGCAGAACAGGCGGTGTTCGAACTGCTGCGTCCCCAGCAGCCCAAGGGCAAGAAGCGCCGCCCGGCCTAACCTTCGCCCCGCGCTGCCGCGCCGGCCGTGGCGATGGCACGGCGACCCATGCGCCGTCGTGTGCGCACGGGGATGCCGCCGTACATCTGCTTGGTCGCCTCCATCATCACGACACCCGGCAGGGGCAGGCCCCAGCGCCGGCCCAGCCGTTCCCAGGCGGTGGCGGCCCACAGGGAAAGGCCACGCTGGCTGGGCGGGACGTAGAGTGCGAATTCGGTCGCCAGCGGCGTGAACATGCTGTCGCGCAGCAACCGTTCGAGCTGGCGCTCGCTGAAGGGATGGCCAAAGCCGAAAGGCGTATGGTCGGCACGCGCCCATATGCCGCGCCGGTTGGCCACCACCACGATGATGCGCCCGCCCGCGGCGGTGACGCGCCAGACCTCGCGCATCATCGCGGCCTGGGACTGGCTGTGCTCCAGGGAATGGATCAGCAGCACCCGGTCGACCGATTCGTCAGGCAGGGGAATGGCGTCCTCGTCTGCCAGGCACACCTGCGCCGGACCGCTGGACGGCCAGCGGATGACGCCCTGGGCTGCCGGCGAGACGGAGATCACCCGCTCGGCCTCGTCCTGAAAGACGCGCAGGAAGGGCGTGGCATAGCCCAGCCCCATCACACGCTGCCCCGCAACCTCCGGCCACAGCGCGCGCACGCGGGCCAGCAGAACGCGGCGGGCCACCTGACCCAGGCGTGAGCGGTAGAAGGCATTGAGATCGGCGACATCCTGATACATGGGCGCCAGTCTAGTCCGCCCGGCGCGGGGGTACGAGCCGGGCGCCGCGACCATGAAGGATCGTGACGCAACGGCCCGCGCGCCCTAGAGTTGCGACCACCCAACGGAGCCCGCAACGCCATGAAACTGCACTTCAGCCCGACCTCGCCCTTCGTCCGCAAGGTCATGGTCGCCGCCCATGAAAAGGGCCTTGCCGACCGCATTGACCTCACCTCGCCCGAAACCATGACGACGGGCGAGCTGCGCGCCGACAATCCCTTGGAAAAGGTGCCGTGCCTGGTCGATGACGATGGCCGCGCGCTCTACGACAGCCATGTCATCGTCGACTATCTCGACAGCATCGGCAGCGGTCCGGCACTCACCCCGTCGGAGCCCAAGGCGCGGCTCGCCGTGCTGCTGCGCCACGCCCTGGCCGACGGCCTGATGGATGCGGGCGTTGCCTGCATCGGCGAGATGCGCCGGCCGGAGGACCTGCGGTGGGCCGACAGCGTGGAGCGCCAGAAGGGCAAGATGGCCCGCGCCCTGGACGCCCTGGAAGGTCAGGCTGCCGACATGGGTGACACG
>CALGGB010000089.1 GCA_937880925.1 uncultured Rhodospirillaceae bacterium
CACCAAGTTCGGTCTGCGCGGCATTTCGGATGCGCTGCGCCGGGAACTGGCCGACGATGGCATCGGCATCACCCATGTCGCGCCCCGTGCCGTGCGCACGCCGGCCTTTGCCGCCTATGGCGAACTGGAGGCGCCCTTCGCCATGAAGGTTGATGCGCCCCATGCCGTGGCGCGCAGGATCTGGGATGCCGTGGCCCGTGATCGCGACCGGGTCTATCCCGGTCCGGCCGAACAGCTTTTCCGCCTGGTCCAGCATCTGGCCCCCGGCATCATCGACAATGCCCTCGCACCCCGCCTGCGCAAGGCGCGGCCCTTGCTGGCCTCTGCCGAAACCGTCACGAAACCTGCGTTGTGATCTTGATTTCGCGGCCCCGACCGTCTAGATGACGGCACGCACCGCGACCCCTTCGTCTAGCGGTTAGGACACAACCCTTTCACGGTTGAGACACGGGTTCGATTCCCGTAGGGGTCGCCATGCTTTTCCCCGCATATCGGTGGATAGGCTCAGAGCGGGTTTGCCCTGCTTTGCTTCGCTGTGCGTGGGTTTTGGTGGACCAAAACGGACCAAGGGCATTGGGTAAACTGTCACCGTAATCTTGGCCCAATTGCGATCCACCCGCTTGTCCTGTGCGTAATGCTCTGCGATGTCCTCTGTCGGTCTCGTGAATTGGTTGTGCGGGGCCGGGGCAATATCATGCCGGCAGAACATGGGCTTGGGAGGAAAAGCGATGCATATGAGATTCGGGCGACGGGCGCTGCGGGTGGTTCTGGGCTGCGTGGTCGCCGTCGGGCTTGGCAGCGCCGCGGCCCATGCGGAAGCGGTGATGAAGCGCATTCCCACCCAGTACATCGCCGCTCTGGGTGATTCCCAGGCGACCTCTGGAACCGATGCCGCGACCTGGGGCCTCTGGGAAGTCGATCCCGGCCCGCGCGGGGTCTGGATCAAGGACTACTTCGCCCTGGTCGCCAGCGACGGCCGTGCCCCGACCGGCTGGCAGTTCGACGGCGATGCCTGGTGGTTGGAAGAGCACGGCCTGATCATGGAATCGCCCAGCTTTCCCTTGCCCGCCGGCCAGTATGTTGTGACCGGTGCGCGTGAGGTGACCTCCGTGCTCACCGTCGAGGCCCCCGATGCCGATGGCAACCAGGCATGGAGCCTGGCCGACGGCGCGACGATCTATGATGTCACGCACCTGCGCTGCCGAGCCGCGCTCTACACGCCCGCCGCCGAACATGAGACGTGTACGCCCGACCAGACGCCCACGCAGGTCTTTCCCATGAGCCCCGGTGTCTCCATGCCCAATGTCGCGGGCTGCACCAAGCAGGATTATCACGTTCTGATCGTCATCGGCATGATGGTCGAGGGCTGAGGCACATGCGCCTTTGACCCGGGTGCCGGCCGTGGTGTGATGGCGCTTCAGCGCGCGGGGCACCATGAGCGAGACGTCAAGACCCAACATCCTGTTCATCATGGCCGACCAGTTGCGCGCCGACTATCTGGGCTGCGCCGGTCATCCCGTGCTGGCGACCCCGGCGATCGATGCGCTGGCGGCGCGCGGCACGCGTTTCAGCCGGGCCTTCGTGCAGGCGCCGGTGTGCGGCGGCTCGCGGATGTCGACCTATACCGGGCGTTACGGCTTCAGCCATGGGGCGCTGGGCAACGGTTACGCCTTGCGCATCGACGAGCCGACCATGGGCCAGGTGCTGCGCGATCAGGGTTACCGCGTCGCGCTGGCCGGCAAGACCCACATGGTCCACGACGCCGCGACCTTTGCCCGGCTGGGCCTGGATCCCGATGCTGACCCCGGCCTTGGCGTGCGCGAATGCGGTTTTGAACCCTTCGAGCGCGACGACGGGCTTTACCCCGACCACATGGCCGACCCGGACCTCGCCTATAACCGTTTCCTGTGGGCGCAGGGTTATGAGGCAGAGCATCCCTGGCACGACATCGCCAATGCGGCGCTGGGGCCGGACGGCGAAATCCTGTCGGGCTGGTTGATGCGCAACGCCCATCTGCCCGCCCGCGTCGCGCCCGAACACAGCGAGACCGCCTGGATGACCGACCGGGCGATGGCCTTCATCGATCAGGCGGGGCAGGGCCCCTGGTGCCTTCACCTCTCCTACATCAAGCCGCACTGGCCCTATATCGCCCCGGCGCCCTGGCACGCCCTCTACCGCGACAGCCCTTTGCCGCCCGCCAACCGCGACGAGGCCGAGCGCGGCGATCCCCATCCGCTCCATGCCGCCTTCATGGACCATGCCGAAAGCCGCGAGTTCTCGCGCGAGGAGGTCCGCGCCAACGTCATTCCGGCCTACATGGGGCTGATTGCCGAGATCGATCACCATGTCGGCAGGCTGATGGCCTTCCTTGAGGAACGGGGGCTGACCGGGAACACGGTGGTGGTCTTCACCTCCGACCACGGCGACTACCTGGGCGATCACTGGCTGGGCGAAAAGGACATGTTCCACGAGGAGATCGTGCGTGTGCCCCTGATCGTGGCCGATCCGCGCGTCTGCGCCGATGGCGGCCGCGGCAGGGTGCTGGACGACTTCGCCGAATCCATCGATCTGGCCGCCACCTTCCTGGATCTGGCCGGTGGCGAGCCTCAGCCGCACCGCCTGGAAGGGCGCTCGCTTGTGCCGCTTCTGGCCGGGGAGCGGCCGGACGACTGGCGCGAGGCGGTGTTTTCCGATTGCTGCTTTGCCAAGAAGCCGGCGCGCGTCGCCCTGGGCCTCGATCCCTCGGAAGCGCGCGGTTTCATGGTGCGCACGGCGCGCTGGAAGTATGTCCACTACATGGCCGCCCCGCCCATGCTGTTCGATCTGGAGAACGACCCGCAGGAATGTCGCGACCTGGGCCGCGATGCCGGTTTTGCCTCCGTCCGCTGCGCCATGCGCGAGCGCCTGCTCGACCACCTGACGCGCCGCCGCCTGCGCATCGACACCAGCGATGATGAGGTCGCCAGGCAGACCGCGCCGGCAGTACCGGGCCGCTGGCCCATCGGCGTCTGGTAGGGGGCGCGCGCCATTGCCGATATGGGGCGCTCTGCGATAGGGTCGGCACCGGTTGCAACGGCACATGGCTGTCCCGTTCCATGGACATCGGAATTCCCTTCAAGCGTCTGGGCAAGGTGGATGTCGCGCCGCTGCGCGATGCCATCCTCGCCACCGATGAATCGGTCTGGTTTCTCGATGACACGCGCCAGCGCGACTATGTCGTGCATCTCGACACCCAGTCGATCGTGCTGCTGTTCTGCGAGGGCTGGCCGGCGATCAAGGTGAAGCGCAAGAGCGGCTGGGACCTGTTTGCCCAGCAGGCCATGCCGATCATGACCGGTATCCTCGACAGGCATTATCCGCCGGGCGGCATCGTCATGCGCGCGGTGGCAGCCCGCATGCGCCCGGGAACGGTGATCCCGCCGCATACCGACGATCATCCCTCGTTCCACATGATCCACCGCATCCATGTGCCGATCGCGACCAACAAGCAGGTCAAGTTCACCGTCGACAAGCGGCTGGTGACCATGAAGGTGGGCGAGGCCTACGAGATCAACAACCAGCGCGAACACAGCGTCTCCAACACCGGCCAGGACGACCGCATTCATTTCATCTTCGATTACGCCCCGCCCGAAAAGCTGGGCCGACCGGCGCCTGGATGAGCCTTCCCAAACTGATCGCCACATCGGTCGTGCGCGGCAGCGACCAGGGCCAGAGCCACGGCGGCATCTTCATTGTCGACATGGAGAGCGGCGCGGCGCGCCAGGTCTATGACTGGGACCGCGGCGACATCGATTTCTCCGGGCGCGGCTGGGACCGTGGCCTGCGCGGCATCGCGATCGACGGCGAGGACATCTATGTCGCCGCAAGCGACGAGATTTTTGTCTTCGATACCGAATTCAACATCCGCCGTTCGTTCCGCAATCCCTATCTGCGCCACTGCCATGAAATCTGTATCTGGCAGGACAAGCTGTTCATGACCTCGACCGGCTTCGACGCCGTGCTCGCCCACGATCTGAAGGAGAACCGCACCTTCTGGGGCGTGCAGCTTCTGCGCGGCCCCGACGGCGCCTTTGCCGCACGGGGCTTCGATCCCGGCAAGGAGGGCGGCCCTGCGATGTCGCAGGACCTGCACATCAACATGATCCACTGCGACGGTCGCGGCATGTTCGTCAGCGGGCGTCATACCGGCTGCATGATCCGCATCGCCGGTGGCCAGATCACGATGGCCGCGCGGCTTCCCTTGCTGGTCCACAACGCCCGGCCCTGGAAGGATGGGTTGCTGGTCAACGACACGGCCTCGGATCATGTCCGCTACTTCTGGAACGGCGGCACGGCGGGCGTACCCGTGCCGCGCTACCCCGACGAGGCGCTGGAGATGAGCGGTGTCGACAGTTCGATGATCGCCCGCCAGGCCTTCGGGCGCGGCCTCTGCATTCTCGACGACAACCGGGTCGCGGCCGGGTCCTCGCCGTCGACCGTCTCCATCCACGACATGACGCGCCAGGAGACGGTGAAGAGCGTCAACTTCTCGATGGACGTGCGCAACGCCGTCCACGGCCTGGAACACTGGCCCTTCGACTAGCGTTATGCACTTGCCTGATCGCGTTGATGGCGAGCGGCCGGTAACACGGAGGCGTTTACGCCGCCGGATATCCGTCCGCAGCATGATCGGGCTCCAGTTGCAGAGGCCACGCGGACATGACGAACCCGACCAGCGAGACGGCACCCTATCGGCGCGCCCTTGTGCTCGGCCTCGTCCTTGCCGTGGGCGTTGGTTTTGTCTGGGTCATCCGCGACTTCATCCTCGCGTTGTTTCTCGCAGCCATCTTCAGCACCCTGATGCAGCCGGTCTATCGCTGGACCCTGGCACGCTGCAGGCAACGCCAGGGAATCGCCTCGGGCATCGTGCTCCTGGGCTTCGTTGTGGTCGTCGGCTTGCCGCTGCTCTTCTTCATCGGACTCCTCGCCAACGAGGCAGTGCAGCTCCTCCGTGTCATCGTCCCGTGGATACAGGACCATCTGAGCGATCCCGAGGGCCTTTCGGGTCTTCTGCCCGATTGGCTGCCCTTCGGCGCGGCCATCGAGCCCTATCGCGAACTCCTGCTCGAGCGGATCGAGGCCGCCTCGGGCACCATCGGCTCGTCGCTGGTGTCGGGGATCACCACGGCGACGGGCAGCATGATTGCCTTCGGCATCACCATGTTCGTCTTTCTCTACGCGATGTTCTTCTTTCTCATGCGCGGTGCCGAGTTGTTCCACGCCGGGCTGCGTTACCTGCCGCTCGATGGTCAGCATCGCGATGCGGTCGTCGAGAAGGGCATTGCCGTCACCCGCGCGACCCTCAAGAGCATTCTGGTGATCGGGGTGATCCAGGGTGTCCTCACAGGGCTTGCCCTGTGGGCGGCGGGGATTTCTGGGGCGGTCTTCTGGGGCACCGTGGTTGTGGTGCTCGCGGCGGTGCCGGCGCTGGGAGCTCCTCTTGTCTGGATCCCGGCGGCCATCTGGCTCGTGGTTCAGGGAGATACCGTGTGGGCGGTCGGACTGGTGGTCTGGGGTATCGTCGTGATCGGCCTGGTCGACAACATCCTGCGTCCCCGCATCGTCGGCGAGGAGACGCGCCTGCCCGACCTGGTCGTGTTGGTCAGCAGCCTGGGCGGCATCGCGGCCTTCGGTGCGCTCGGCATCATCGTCGGGCCGATCATCGCTGCGGTCTTCTTTGTCGTGCTCGACATCTACCGCCACACCTTCGCGAGCGCCTTGCCCGGGGTGAAGGCACAGGGCTGAGCCTTGCGTCCCGCACGGCGGCGGGCCTAGAGGGCCAGTTCGTGGACCATCAGGTTATAGGCGGCATGCGGATTCCGGCTTGCCAGCAGGCCGGCGGCAGCCAGCACATAGCTGCGGTCGATGGTCACCGCTGGGGCGGCGGGCACCAGCGATCCCTTGGCGCGCCGTTCCAGCGCGGCTGCCAGCGTTGCTTCGCCCTGCGCCTCCCGCGCGAGCATGCCGCCGGTGCCGATCACGCGGGGCATCTCGCGCAGGTCCAGCCCCTCCTGCACGAAGCGGGAGCCCTGGCCCGGCACATAGACCGTCGCCAGCGTGCCGCAGTGGCGCTGCACGGCGTGCGTCAGGCAGGATACGGCAAGTAGCCGGTCGATGCCGGCCTCGGCTTCGTCACCTGCCAGGAAGTCCGGCTGCGCATGCCGCGTCCGGCAGGCCGCTTCCAGTCCGGCGGGATCGCCGCTCTGCTCGACAAGCCAGTCCCTGTCGGCTTCCAGAACCCCCAGCGCGCTCCAGCGCATGCCGAGATCGCCCTGGACGCTGCGCGCCAGGGGCAGGGGAGGCAGGCCCTTGGGCGTAATGCCGACCGGCAGGCGGTCGAGGGTCACGGAGGAATGGACGTCGGTGGTGGCCCCGCCGATGTCAACGACCAGCAGGTCGCCGACGCCGTCATCGCCGCTGGGTCCCGATGCCAGAAGGCGTGTCGCGACCAGAACGGCCTCGGGCGTGGGCATCACCACGGCTTCGCCGAACTCCCGCGTGCTGGAAAGTCCCTTGCCCATGATGACGTGTTCGATGAAGAGATCGCGAATCGCCGCGCGCGCCGGTTCGATGTCCAGCCTGTCGATCTCGGGCAGCACGTTGGCCACGACATGACTCCTGTGCCCGGCCCTTTCGAGCAGCCGCGCCACGCCTTCGGCGATCTCGCAGTTGCAAGCCACGATGACATGGGCGGCAAAGGGCGTCCGGGCGAGCGCCTCGGCATTTTCCAGGATCTGGCGTTGCTGGCCGCCGTCGGTGCCGCCCGAGAACAGCACGATATCGGGACGGACCGCACTCAGGCGGGCGCTCGCCGCGTCGTCCAGCCGCCCGGTCAATGCCAGCTCCACCTTGGCGCCCGCATTGAGCGCGGCCTGGCGCGCCGCAGCGGCGGTGTAGTCGCCGACCAGACCCACGGCCGCGACCCGCAGGCCTCCGCCGGCGCTGGACGCGGCGAGTTTGTCGAGCACCCTCGCCGGTTCGCCGACTGCCGCCAGAGCCTGTTCCAGGGCGCGGGCGTAGCCCTCCATGACATCGGTGGCGACCGTGGTCGGCGCGGCCGCGGAGGCGACGCGCCGACCGCTGCCGGCCTCGACCAGCGTCAGCTTGGTGAACGTGCTGCCGAAGTCGGCAAGCGCGACCAGCTCCAGGGTCACGACACCGCGCGCGGCGCCAGGCCGGCGACGGCATCGACAAGCTGATCGATGGAACCCGGCGTGGCGATACCCATGCCATGGAGATCGCCGCGCACGTCGACAGGAATGTCGGAGCCCTCGATGTCCTCGTTGAGCACGCCGCCCATGAAGACCGCGGCATCAAGCCGCGCATTGCGCATCTCCGCCGTCAGCTTGGTGCCGAAGCTGCGCGCCACGCCGTTGTGCGTCGTGATGACGATGGCGTCGGCCGCGGTTTCCAGGGCCACCTTCACGATGTCCTCGGGGTCGCGGTTGATACCGCAGTCGATCACCTTGGAACCGGCGGCATCGAAGGTGGAGGTCAGCAGGAACTTGGCGAACTCGTGGACGTCGGTGGAAGCGACCAGAACCTTGCGGCCCTTGCAGCCGGCAACCTCGCCCTTCGCGCTGAGCTGGTCGAGCAGCACCTTGCGCTTCTCCATGGTCTGGCGCACCAGGTCGGTCTCCAGCACCGGGCGGCGGCCGCGAATATAGGCGTCGTCGCGCTCACCCGCACCGAACAGCTCCTCGCAGGTCTCGGCACCCAGGCGTTTCATGATGACGAGCACGCGCGCGGGATCTTTGATGTCGACCCCCATCTGCTCCATGATCGAGAGGGCATTGCGGAAGAAGGTCCGGCCGCCCTGGGCCAGGCTGTCGCGCAAGGCCTCGATCTTGTCCCAGGCGACATAGGGGTCGAGCATGGCGACGTATTCGTCGCACTTGCGGCTCACCGCCTGAACCTGGGCGACCTCGCGCCAATTGGGAATGCGCTCGGTCTCGGTCACCGGCACGGCAAGCGGGGCGCAGCCCAGCTTGTAGCGCATGTCGGTCATCTTCACGTACATCATGTCGTTGACCAGGACCGCCATGTTGGCGTCGAAATCGGCCGTATTGCCGATCGTGTCACCCTGCAGGAAGCTGATCGGCACACGGTCCGGATTGACCGCTTCCAGGGCCAGGGTCACCGCCGACTTGATGATCGGGTTCTGGGTCAGCCCGCCCCAGGAGCTGGCATAGGCCGCACCGATCAGTTCCTCGACGACATAACGTTCCAGCATCGCCCAGCCGACGTAGCTGGCGTAATCATGAAACACGCCGGGATAGCCATCCTCGAGATAGGAATCGAAAACGACGCCTTTCGACTTCTTGGAGGCCAGCACGCCGCCGGCCTTGATGACATTGCAGATCTGCGCGGTCTCGTCGTCCCAGTAGGGCCAGCGCCAGGTGTACTGGCTGACCACGCCAATGGTCGTGACGCCGACGCGCAGGGCATCAAGCGCGTTGTCGAGGGAGCCGGGGCCGCCGATCATGTTGTCGGCCGCTTCAGGCTGGATTGGCACGGTGTGGGTCAGTTCCCACCAGTCCTGCTCGGTCCACAGACAGGGCCCGGTTTCCTGAGGCGCGTCGCGGCGCATGTCCTTGGGCAGGCCCATGCGCCGTTCGGCCAGCAGGTTGAAACGGTCGGGCGGGCGCACGCCGCGCGACTTGGCATCCTCGTAGATGTTCTCCAGTGCGGTCCTGGTATCGTCCCAGGTCGAGAGGCCGACGTTCATGCAGGTACAGGGAATGCCCTTCTCGCGGGCGATCTCGCGCCAGCCGCGCTCGCTGGTCACGCCCTTTTCCTCGCAGTAGAGCGAGAGCCCCATCTCCACGGTTTCGCCCAGGGCCTTGCCCTCGGCGACCACCTCGCGGCCGTCGGGCAGGTCCTTGGGGATCAGGTCGGCGATATCGACGGCGCGGAAGTTCATCTGTGTGCTCCTGTCAGCCCATCAGGGTCCAGCCTGCATCGACCAGCAGGTTCTGCCCGGTCATGTAGCCGGCCCCGTCGGAGGCGAGATAGACGACGGTTTCGGCAATCTCCACGGGATCGCCCAGCCGCTTGAGCGGCGTCATGGCGATGGCCTCGTCCATATGCTCCTTGGGAATGCCCCAATCAGCCTCCCAGTTGGCCGCGATCGGGCCCGGCGAGATCGCGTTGACGCGGATGGCCGGGGCAAGGTCGCGCGCCATCGCCGCGGTCATGGCGCGGACCGCGCCCTTGGCCGCACAGAAGGCGATGGCGACGGAGTTCACCATGTTGTCCTGGGTAACGCCGTTGCCGTAGGAGCCCGAGAAATTGATGATCGAGCCCGAACCCTTCTCCTGCATCACCGGCACGACGGCACGGCACATCAGCATGGAGCCCTTGACGTCGATCGCGAAGATCTTGTCCCAGGCGTCGGGATCGATCCTGTCGAAACGCACGGCATCGGCGGGATCGATGCGCCCGGCGGCATTCACCAGGACATCGACCCCGCCGTAGCGTTTCACCGTGTCGGCGACGAAGGCATCGACGCTCTTCTCGTCGGTGACATCCAGAAAGCCGACATGGGCCTTGCCGCCGGCCTTGACGATCTCGGCGGCCGCGGCGTCGGCCTCCTCGCGGCTGTTGCGCGCGCCCAGGGCGACGGCGGCCCCCTCACGCCCAAGGGCACGGGCCGCCGCGCTGCCCAGTCCACCGTTGGCGCCTGTTACGATCGCAACGCGACCTTCCAGACGCCGTCCATCGTTCCAGCGCGGCGGCATGGCGTTAGTTCGCCGCCTTCACGGCGTTCCAGGTCTCGATGTACTTGTCGAGGCGCGGCTGGAGCTGCCAGAAGTCCAGGCTCTCGATGTATTCGGGATCGTCGAGGTGCAGGCCGGCAATCTCCTCGTCGGTGAGGCACTCCTGCACGGCAACGGCGTTGGCCGGCGAGTAACCCACCGCCTTGACCATGCCGCACTGGCCTTCGGGCCCGGAGACGTAGTTCAGCCACTGGTAGGCGCAGTCCATGTTGGGCGTGTCCTTGACGATGGCCCAGACATCCTGCCAGCCGTCGGCCTTCTCGACCGGGATGACCTCGGCCACGGGAATGCCCTGGGCCTGCAGCTCGGCGACCTGGTAGCCGCCCCAGGTTTCGGAAACCCAGACCTCGTCGTTGGCGTAGAGGTTGATCAGGTCGCCGCCGGTTGACCAGTAGGTGCGCAACAGCGGCTTCTGTTCGATCAGCTTCTGCTTGATCTCCTCAAGCTGCTCGTCGGAGAGGTTGTACACGTCGACATCGGGTCCGTAGAGGATACGGGCGGCCATGAAGATCGTCATCGACACGTCCTGGGTCGCGATCTTGCCGGCGTAGGCGGGATCCCACAACACGGTCGCCGAGGTCGGCGGCGTCTCGAACTTGTCGGTGCGGTAGAGCAGCGGGATCGAGCCCCAGGCCATCGGCACGGTCCAGGCCTGGCCATCCGCGTCGATCACGCCGGGGTGGGTGAGGAAACTGTCGGACATCTCCTGGAGGTGGTCCAGGCGGGACTGGTCGAGCGGCTCAAGGGCGCCCAGGCTGACCATGATCTGTGCGTAGTTGATCGCCGGGGAAACCATGTCGAAGCCGCCGCCGCCTGCGGCGACCTTGGCGATGATCTCGTCGTTCGAACCCACGAAGGTCGAGGTGATGGTGCAGCCGGTCTGCTCTGTGAAAGCATCGGCAAAGCTGGGGTCGGTGTAGCCCTCCCAGGTCAGGACGTTGATGCCGTCGGCCTGCGCGACCGCGGACACACCAAGCAGCATGGCCGTGGAGACCAACGCACGGCCGGCCAGCCCGGCCAAACCAGTCTTGAAGCTAAGCGACATAACGCCCTCCCATGTTGTGGAGGTGACACTGGCATCGGCCGTTCAGGATGGCGGCAGCCCCTGCCGCTTCCCCCTGGCCAAATCGTCACCTTGACTGACAAACTAAGGAGCAGGGACAGGTCTGTCAAAACGAATGCCGCGTCCCGAAGCGGTATGCACAATACCGCGATGCGCTCTACGATGAGTCTTCGCCAGGGTCGTGCAGCAGGGGGAATGCCGTGAGCCATGTCACCGTGATCGGAGCCGGGATCGTCGGCTCGTGCTGTGCGCGTTTCCTTCAGGAGGCCGGCCATGGGGTGGTGCTGGTCGACCGCATCGCGCCGGGCACGGGTTGTTCCTTCGGCAATGCCGGCGTGATCTCGAACGTCCTTTCCTCGACCCAGCCGCCGGGGCCGCGCCTGCTGAAGTCTCTGCCCAGGATGTTGCTTTCGCGCGATGCCACGGTGGTGATCCGCTGGCGTTATCTGCTGGCCTTCGCGCCCTGGCTGGCGACCCTGCTGCGCGGTTGCAGCGCAGCCGATCAGGAGCGCACCGCGCACGCCATGGCAGCCCTGCTAACGGGAACCACGGAGGCCTACGACGCCATCGTCCGTGGCACGGACGCTGACCGCTACATCCGCCGCAACGGCACCATGGGTCTCTACAGCGGCGAAGAAGCCTTTGCAGCCGACGGCTGGCGGCGCGACATGAACGCGGCCCTGGGCGCGCAGATGCAGGTTCTGGCGCCTGAGGAAGTCCGGCAGATGGAACCTTCGCTCTCATCGAACATCGGCCGTGCGATCTATTTCCCGACGACCTACAGCACGCCTGACCCCGGCCGCCTGACCCGCTCCATCGCCGATGAAGCCGTCGCGCGCGGCGCACGGTTCGTGGAGGCCGAGGTGCGCGACATCCGTCTCTCGTCGGGCCGCCCCGAGGCCCTGGTGACCGACAAGGGGGATATGCCGCTCGACAAGCTGGTGGTCGCTGCCGGCGCCTTCTCCCATCGCCTGGCGCGGATGAT
>CALGGB010000090.1 GCA_937880925.1 uncultured Rhodospirillaceae bacterium
CAAGGTCGGCGCGCCCGACAAGGCCGTGGAGGGCTTCGCCCGCTCCGCCGGTGTCGCGGTCTCTGACCTGGAGCAGCGCGATACCGACAAGGGTCCGTGCTGGTTCGCGGTGGTGCGCCGTTCCGGCCGCGCCATGGCCGAACTGCTGGCCGAAGTCCTGCCCGAGGCCATGAGTGCGCTGCCCTGGCCCAAGTCCATGCGCTGGGGCGACCATGATGTACGCTGGGTGCGTCCCATCGTCTCGATCCTGGCCCTGCTCGATGGCGCCGTGGTGCCGTTCTCCTTTGGCCCCGTCGCGTCGGGCGACAGCACCTGCGGCCACCGCTTTCTGGCGCCCGCGCGCTTCGCCGTCGCCGATGCCGCCGATTATCGCGAGAAATTGGCCGCGGCCCACGTCCTGATTGACAGTGCAGAACGCCACCGCCGTATTGCCGAGGGCATCGCGGCGCTGGCCCAGGCCGAGAGCCTGACCGTGGAGGACAACCCCGGCCTGCTCGACGAGGTCGCCGGGCTGGTCGAATGGCCCGTGCCGATGATCGGCGGTTTCGATGCCGCCTTCATGGAAGTGCCTCCCGAGGTGCTGGTGACGGAAATGACTCAGCATCAGCGCTACTTCCCCCTGCGCGATGCCAGGGGCGCGCTCGCCAACCGCTTCGCCTTCGTGGCCAACAGCATGGGTGGCGAGAACGGCGCCGTGATTGTCGCGGGCAACGAGCGTGTGCTCGCCGCGCGTCTCTCGGACGGCCGCCACTTCTGGGACCAGGACCGCAAGCGCACCCTGGAAAGCCGGGTTCCCGATCTCGACAAGGTCGTCTTCCACGCCAGGCTCGGCACGCTGGGCGAGAAGGTCGAGCGCGTCGAACGGCTGGCGGGCCACCTGGCCGCCTCCATTCCCGGCTGCGACGCCGAACTCGCCCGCCGCGCCGCGCGCCTGGCCAAGGCCGATCTCACCAGCGAGATGGTCGGCGAGTTCCCCGAGCTGCAGGGCGTCATGGGCGGCTACTACGCCCGCGCCGACGGCGAGGATCCCGCCGTTGCCGCCGCCACCGGCGAGCACTACGCGCCCCAGGGTCCTTCGGACGCCTGTCCGACCGCACCGGTCAGCGTCGCCGTGGCGCTGGCCGACAAGATTGACACCCTGGCCGGTTTCTTCGCCATCGATGAAAAGCCGACCGGTTCGCGCGACCCCTATGCTCTGCGCCGCGCCGCGCTCGGCGTCATCCGGCTAATTCTGGAGAATGGCCTGCGCCTTCGTCTGCGTGCGCTGTTCGTGCGCTCTGCTGGTGACCAGCTTGTTCATGGCGGCTTCGAGGTTCTCAGGCACACAGACCTCGAAACCTCCGTCGGCCCGGCCTGCGACGCCCTGCTTGCCTTTTTCGCGGACCGCCTGAAGGTCCACCTGCGTGAGCAGGGCGTTCGCCACGATCTGGTCGACGCGGTGTTTGCCCTGGGCGATGACGATCTGGTGCGTGTTCTGGCCCGGGTCGAGGCGCTGGCGGGTTTTGTTGCCTCCGAAGATGGGGCCAACCTGCTGGCCGCCTACAAGCGCGCGGCCAACATCGTGCGTATCGAGGAGAAGAAGGATGGGGTTACCTTCGGCCCCGATTTCGATCCCGCGCTGCTGGAAGCCGCCGAGGAGAAGGCGGTGGCTGCGGCGCTGGCGGCAGCCAATGACGATGCCGGCCCCGCGCTCGATGACGAACTGTACCAGAATGCCATGACGGCCCTTGCCAAAATGCGTCAGCCGGTCGATGCCTTCTTCGACGGCGTGACCGTCAATGCCGACGACCCGGCCCTGCGCACCAACCGATTGCGCCTGCTTTCGGCGATTCGTGCGACGCTGGACCGTGTCGCCGACTTCTCGCGGATCGAAGGCTAGTCGGGCATGGCCGTTGCAAGGCTGCGTCCGCACCATGCGGGCTGCAGGCGTTTGGAGATGGAACGATGACACGCTGGGTTTACGGTTTCGGCGGCGGCAAGGCCGACGGCGATGCGAGCATGAAGGCCCTGCTGGGCGGCAAGGGTGCGAACCTTGCCGAGATGGCCAACCTGGGCCTGCCGGTGCCGCCGGGCTTTACCGTCACCACCGATGCCTGCACTGCCTTCTACAAGGCAGGACGCAAGCTGCCCGAGGGTGTGCGCCCGCAGGTCGAGGCGGCTTTGGCCGAGGTCGAGGGCCATGTCGGGCGCCGCTTCGGCGAGGCCGCCAAGCCTCTGCTGGTGTCGGTGCGCTCCGGCGCGCCGGTCTCCATGCCGGGCATGATGGACACCGTTCTCAATCTGGGCCTCAACGACGAGACCGTCTCGGGCCTTGCGACCGACAGCGGCGACCGCCGCTTTGCCTGGGACAGCTACCGCCGCTTCATCCAGATGTATTCCAACGTCGTGCTGGAGCTCGACCACGCCGAGTTCGAGGACATCCTCGACATCGTCAAGGACGAGGAGGGGGTCTACGAGGACTCCAAGCTCTCTGCCGACGGCCTGGAGGAGCTGGTCAGCCGCTACCGTGCGCATGTCGAGGAGCGCCTCGGCAAGCCCTTCCCGCAGGACCCGGCCGAGCAGCTCTGGGGTGCGGTCGATGCCGTCTTCCAGTCCTGGCACAACCAGCGGGCCGTCGACTATCGCGACATCCACGGCATCCCTCATGATCTGGGCACCGCGGTCAACATCCAGGCCATGGTTTTCGGCAACATGGGCGAGGACTGCGCCACGGGTGTCGCCTTCACGCGCAATCCCGACAACGGCGTGCGCGAGGTCTATGGCGAGTTCCTGATCAACGCCCAGGGCGAGGACGTGGTCGCGGGCATCCGCACGCCGCGCCCGATCCGCCGCGCCGCCGGCAGCGAGGACGCCCTGGAGTCGCTTGAAGAGGCGATGCCGGCGGCCTTTGCCGAGCTGATGGCGATCAATGAAAAGCTGGAACAGCACTACCGAGACGTTCAGGACGTCGAATTCACCATCGAGCGTGATCGCCTGTTCATGCTGCAGACGCGTGGCGCCAAGCGCGGCATCCAGGCCGCGCTGAAGATTGCCGTCGACATGGCCAACGAGGGCCTGATCACGCGGGCAGAGGCAGTCTGCCGTATCGAGCCGAAGGATCTCGATCGCCTGCTGCATCCCGTGCCCGACCCCAAGGCGCCGCGCAAGGTGATTGCACGCGGCCTGCCGGGTTCGCCGGGGGCTGCCTCCGGCATTGCGGTGTTCACTGCCGACGATGCCCAGGCTACCGGTGCCGAAGGCAAGGCCTGCATTCTGGTGCGCCCGGAGACGAGCCCCGAGGACATCCACGGCATGCATGCCGCCCGCGGCATCCTGACGCGCCACGGCGGCCAGACCAGCCACGCCGCCCTGGTCGCGCGCGGCATGGGCCGACCCTGCGTTACAGGAGCCGGTGCCATCCGCGTCGACACCTCGGGCGGGCGCTTCAGCGTCGGTGACATCACGGTCGAGCGCGGCGATACCATCACCATCGACGGCTCCACCGGCGAGGTCATCCTGGGCGAGGTGCCTACCATCGAGCCGGAACTCTCCGCTGAGTTCGCCACGCTCATGGAATGGGCCGACGCGCTGCGCAGCCTGAAGGTGCGCGCCAATGCCGAGACCCCCCAGGACGCCGCCAAGGCGCGCGAGTTCGGTGCCGAGGGCATCGGTCTGTGCCGTACCGAGCACATGTTCTTCGAGGACGAGCGCATCATCGCGGTGCGCGAGATGATCATGGCGGAGGACTCGGCCGGCCGGCGCGAACCGCTGGAGCGCATCTTGCCGATGCAGCGGGCCGACTTCGTGGAGCTGTTCCGCATCATGGCCGGCCTGCCGGTGACCATCCGCCTCCTTGATCCGCCGCTGCACGAGTTCTTGCCGACCAGCGACGAGGAGCTTGAGGAACTGGCCCATCACATGGGCGCCGATGTCGAGCGCGTGCGCATCCGTGCGGGGTCTTTGCGCGAACTCAACCCCATGCTCGGCCATCGCGGCTGCCGGCTCGGCATCTCCTATCCGGAAGTCTATGAGATGCAGGCCCGCGCCATTCTCGAGGCCGCGATCGAGGCCGAGCGCGCCACCGGCGAGGCGGTGCTGCTGGAGATCATGGTGCCTCTGGTCGCCACCCGGCGCGAGCTCGACTTCATCCGCGAGCGCATCGAGGCGGTGGCGGATGCGGTGCGCGGGGAAACCGGCGGCGACCCCAAGTACATGGTCGGCACGATGATCGAGCTGCCGCGCGCCGCGCTGCGCGCAGGCGACATCGCCGAAAGTGCGGAGTTCTTCAGTTTTGGCACCAACGATCTGACCCAGACCACCTGGGGTATCAGCCGCGACGATTCCGGCCGCTTCCTGGAGAAGTATCTGCACGAGGGCGTCTTTCCCATCGACCCCTTCATCAGCCTGGATACCGAAGGCGTGGGCGAGTTGATCGCCATCGCGGCCGAACGGGGCAGGGCGGTGCGGCCCGGTCTCAAGCTGGGCATCTGCGGCGAGCACGGCGGTGATCCGGCCTCGATCGCCTTCTGCCAGAAGACCGGCCTGGACTATGTGTCCTGCTCGCCCTTCCGTGTGCCCATTGCCCGTCTGGCCGCGGCCCGGGCTGCGGTACTTCAGGAGACTGCGGCCTAAGTTGCTCTCGTCAAGTTAGAGTCATTTGGGCGAATGCGCGCAAATGGATGGCGGGACATGTGAAGTACGATACATACGGGCAGTTCGCCGGTCCCTATAGTTGTGCCTGCTTGGGTGATGAAAAGCGCCAGCGCGTTGTCGCAGCAGCCCACTGGGAAGGCCATCCGCTCTCTGCTTGCCTTAGGGTATTGCGGCGATGACCCTCAGGGGCAGACAGCGCGTCGGTGCGACTGAAGGGGCGCTAGCGCGTTAGGTTCGCGATGTTCAGATCATGAGTTCCGGTCGGTTTCCGCGAACCTTGCGGCAAACCATCGGTATGCTGTTCCTGCTTTCCTTCGTGCCGATGGTCCTGATTGTCGTGATCGGATTCCTCACCGCGCGTAGCGACAGCTACCGGGTGGCCGAGCAGCGCATCGCATCCCTCACCGAGATTGCCCGCCTTTCCCAGCAGCAGCTGATCGACGACGTCCGCCAGACCCTGTTTGTCCTGGCGCATGCACCCGCGGTCGCCTTGGGCGGGGAAGATGTCTGCAGCGGCACGCTGCGCGATGTCATGCTGGCCAGCATCATCTACACCAATCTCGGAGCCGCCGATCCGGAGGGCAATGTCATCTGCAATGCCCTGCCCATGAACGGGCCGGTCAACATCGCCGATCGCACCTATTTCCGCATGGCCACCGATCGGCTGGATTTTGGGGTCGGGGATTTCCAGATCGGCCGGATAACCGGCAAGCCTGCGGTCAACTTCGCCTACCCCGCTCTGAACTACCGCCACACGCGGGTCATGCGCGTCATCTACAGTGCCGTCGATGTCGGCTGGTTCGGCACGCGGTTGCGCGGTAACGCCTTTCCCTCCGAAGTTTCCGCCTGGGTGCTGGACCACGATGGCGATGTCCTGGCGGCCTTGCCCGGGGATGGCTGGGTCGGGCGATCGGTGCGCGGATCGGCGCTGGGAGACACGATCCTTGGGGCCGGTCCCGAGCCTGTTCTGGTCGAGATCGATGATCTGGACGGCGTCAGAAGGCTTTATGGCATCGCCCCGGTCTGGTCTGCAGGCTCCGATGTGCGGCTGCGGGTCGCGGTCGGGCTTTCAGTGGCCGATGTCTTGGTGGCGGCCAATCGCGACTTCATGATCAATGTCGGTCTGCTGCTGGCCGGTACCCTGTTGCTGGTCCTGCTTACCTTCAGGCTCTTGCGGCGCAAGGTCCTCGCCCCCATCGGCAGCCTGGTGCATGCCGCTGATCGTCTGGCCGCAGACGATTTCACCGTGCGTGCACCCGACCACACCGGTATCGGCGAGTTTTCCGCGCTGGGTGTGGCGTTCAACAATATGGCCGATGCCATCGGTCTTCGCGAGGCGGAGGTCGCTCGGCATCTGGTCAGGGTCGAGCACATGAGCCGACGCTATGAAGTGCTCAGCGCCATCAACCAGACCATTGTGCATGCCGACGATGAAACAACGATGTACCGGGCGGCGGTTTCGGCGATCGTCGACCACGGCGCCGGCAGTGCCGCCTGGATCAGCCGGATCGACGAGGCGGGGACGGAGACGCTTCTGGCTTCGGCGGTGGCGAACGGTGACGAGCAGCCGACAGACCTGGAGATACGCAGCTTCGGCGCGGAGGAACGCAGACGCGCCCTGCTTGCGGGCACGCGCGTCGTCGCCTCGCTCGACGATGTCGCCATGGTTGGCCTTGTCCAGGGTGACATCGCCGCGTTGCGCGATGCCGGACACTACATCGGCTACCCCATCGAGCGCAGCGGCAAGGTGTTTGCCGTGCTCAACATCGCCGCGGGCGGCGACGCGGTCTGGCTGGATGAGGCAGGGCTGGCGCTGGTGCGCGAGATCGCGGGGGACATCGGGTTCGCCCTGGGGAACCTCGACAAGGACAGGGAGATCCGCAACCTGGCCTACAACGACACGCTGACCGGTCTGCCCAACCGGGTGGAAATGCTGCGCCGCTGCAATGCCTTCATCGAGAAAGCCTCGATGACCGGCGCCAACGTGCCGCTGATCAAGGTGAAGCTTCTCTCGCTGGAGCAGAGGATCAAACGGTTCGGTCACAGCGCGGGTGACTTTGTGATCAAGAGCATGGCCACGGCGCTGTGCGAAGCCGCGCCCGAAGACGCCGTTGTGGGCCGCTCCGGCGAGTACACGTTCATCGTCCTGCTGCAGCCCGACCTTGCGTCCCATACTCTGGCCGCGCGTATTGAGGCCATCTTCGAAGGCTTGCCGGTCTGTTATTCCTTCGGCACGCAGGAGATCGTCGCCGATTTCAACGTCGGGGTCGCGAGCTTTCCCGAGGACGGCGAGTCTGCGCTGGCGCTCATGCAGGCTGCTGTTCTGGCGCTGGACAGCATTGCACTGGGAAGGGTGGGTGCCATCGCCTTCCACTCGGTCCGCCTGAGCGTGGAGGCGCGGGAACGCTGGCAGATCGAGCATCAACTGGGCCATGCCATCGAGCGCGACGAGTTCTTCGTCCATTATCAGCCGACCAAGGACCTGGTCAGCAATCGCATGATCGGTGTCGAGGCACTGCTGCGCTGGCGTAACAGCGAACTGGGCCTGGTGTCGCCGGGACGTTTCATTCCCATCGCCGAGCAGGCCGGTCACATCAACGAAATCGGCCGTTGGGTGTTCGCGGAAACCTGTCGCCAGATGCAGGCATGGGTCGATGCGGGAACGGCCCCGGAACACGCATCGGTCAACGTATCCGTGCTGCAGCTCTACGATTCGAGCTTCGTGGACCGCATCGCTGCGCTCTTCGAGCAATTTCCCGCCGCGCGCGGGCGTATCGCCGTCGAGATCACCGAAACCGCCATGATGGAGGACTTCGAACAGAGTGAGAGGGTGCTGGGCGAACTTCAGGCCCTGGGCATCGCGATCTTCATCGACGATTTCGGCACCGGCTATTCGTCCCTGAGCTATCTGCGCCGGCTGCCGGTGGACACCCTCAAGATCGATCTCGTGTTCACGGCGGAACTGGGGTCCAGCGACGAGGCCCTCTCGGTCATCAAGGCGATCCTGGCGCTGGGCCAGAGCCTTGGGCTCTCGACTCTTGCCGAAGGTATCGAGACTGCCGAGCAGGAGCAGATTCTCGCCGACATCGGCTGCGATGTCGGGCAGGGTTACCTCTTTGGCAGACCGCTGCCGCCTGACGAGGCCGCAGCCCTGTTCCGTGTCGAGGGCTAGGGGAGCTGATTGCTCTCAGAAGTCCGCCCACTCCGGCTTGAAGGCAGTGATCGGCATGCCGTTCGACGAGAGCGGCGCGTCACCGGCCTCCTCCAGCCGATCGGTACGGATCAGGGCGATGCCGTGTGCTCCGCGTCCCCCGCGCATTTCGCCGATTTCAGCAGCCCCGGCCATGATCGGCGTGCCGGGCGGGGGCAGGGCAGCGTCGGCGGTCACGCCGAACAGGCGGCGCCGGATGGTGCCGCGGAACTTGGTGCGTGCCGTCAGTTCCTGGCCGACGTAGCACCCCTTGCTGAAGTCGACGGCGTTGAGTTCCTCGAAATTGCTTTCCAGGATGAAGGATTTCTCGACCAGCACGTCGCTGCCGCCCTCGGGCACGGCCAGTGCCAGGCGATGGGTCTGGTAGTCCGCCAGGGTGCCCGGCACAAAGCCGTCGCGGGCCAGTGGCGTGGCGGCAGGGTGGAGGATCCGCACGCCGAGTGCGGCCAGACGGGGATCGATGCAGGCGACCATGTCGCCGTTGCGCCAGGCATTCCCCGCGCCCGGATAGAGCTTGGCGGCGGCGGGGGCGCCGTCACCGATCAGCGCCGTTACGGCCATGATGGCCGAAACGTCCTCGATCACCGCCTTGCTGCGCAGCTTGTACATGGTCAGGCGGCGGGCGAGGTCGCCCAGCCGGTCTGCCTGGCTCTCCAGCAGCACGCCGTCGCCGCCATCGTCGTGGATGATGAAGTCGAACAGGAATTTCCCCTGCGGCGTCAGCAGCGCGGCATAGATCGAGCGCGTACGGTCGACCTTGGCGATGTCGTTGGTGATGATGCCCTGCAGGAAGCTGCGGGTGTCCGGGTCGTGGATGGCGAGCACGCCACGGTCGGTCAGCGGGATGATGCGATTGGCTGTCATTCCCATAGAGTGGGCCTGCATCGCGCGCGGAACAAGGGCAGGTGCTTGGCGCAGAGGCGGCAGCACCCTATAAACCGGCGCCATGAACGTGATCTTCGCCGACGATTCCTTTCCCTTCGATGGCCTGACGCCCCGGGACGAGCCCATGGGCGGGGCCCAGAAGGGGCTAGTCTATCTTGCCGAGGCCATGGCCGCGCGCGGGCACAGGGTAACTGTACTCAACCGCTGCTCCCCGGCGCGCGAC
Source organism: uncultured Rhodospirillaceae bacterium (assembly GCA_937880925.1). Classification (GTDB taxonomy): domain Bacteria; phylum Pseudomonadota; class Alphaproteobacteria; order SP197; family SP197; genus CALGGB01. The sequence goes on from CALGGB010000090.1 coordinate 8,952, forward strand.
CATCGGGGCGTCGCCTGGCGCCCGTTGGAGGGTGGTGAACGGCCGGAAAGGGCCGATCTGCTGATCGCCCTGCGCCATCCCGCCCTTCTGGAGGCGGGGCCTGCCACACGGCGCGCCCTGTGGGTGACCACCCCCGGCCAGGTCCTGCTGCGTGGTGATGCTGCCCCGGCTCTGGCACAGGCAGGTGATGCCCGCCTTGTCTTCATGGGTGCCAACCATCGCGCGACATGGCGCGAGGACGATGACAACGCCGTCATCATCCAGCCGGGGGTCGCCGAGGTTTACCGCCAGGCCGAGAAGCCCGCCGGCTTCTGGCCGCCGCGCGCGCTGGTGACGACCCATCCGCGCATGGACATGGAATGGCTGGTCTCCCTGTGGTGCAGGAAGATCGAGCCCCTGATCAAGGGTGCTGAACTCCACATCTTCTCGGGCTCGCTGGCTGTGGGCGCGCAGGGCCATACCGTGGCCGAAGAGGTCCGCGACCTGTGGCGCCAGATCGAGGCGGCAGCCGGGCAGGGCGTGCGTGTGCGCCGTCCCATGCCCGATCACGACATGGCCGAGGAATACCGCCGTGCCCGCGCCCATCTCTATCCCGGTGGCATGGGCGAGACCTTTGCCTTCACCCTTGCCGAGTCGCAGGCGGTGGGCCTGCCGGGCGTCACGCGCCGCCAGGGTGCGGCGGCCGAGCGCATCGTCGATGGCCGCAGCGGCTTCCTGACACCCGACGAGGAGGCTTTCGGCAACTGCGCGGTGCTCTGCCTCAAGGAGGACCTGGTCTATCGCGGTCGCTCCAAGGACGCCTTCGACATGCAGCGCGGGCGCTCGTGGGATGATGCTGCCGCCGAGTTCGAGGCGCTTGCTGTCTGACGGCGGCAAGCCCCCAACCGCCACGTGCAACTTCTCTTCATCACCTCCAACCGGCTGGGTGACGCCGTGCTGTCGACCGGTCTGCTGGGGCACCTGGTCGAGGGCCGTGCAGACATGCACGTCACCGTGGCCTGCGGCGCGGTCGCCGCGGACATCTTTGAGTGCCTTCCGGGGCTGCGCCGTGTCATCACGCTGCGCAAGCAGCCGTGGGCCGGGCACTGGCGCGGCCTGTGGCGCCAGACCTTTTCCACGCGCTGGGACGCGATCGTCGATCTGCGTTCCTCGCCCATGACCCATGTCCTGCGCGGCAGGCACAAGCGCGTCCGCCGCAAGGCCGGGGAGGGCCATCGTGTCGCCTCCCTGGCGCGCTGGTACGGCCTTGAGGACATCCCCGCTCCCCGCCTGTGGAGCAACGCGCGCCATGCCGAGGCCGGTGCCGCCATGATCGGTGAAGGCGCCCCGGTGGTGGGGCTGGGGCCGACAGCCAACTGGCAGGGCAAGATCTGGCCCGCCGAACGGTTCGCGGAGCTGGCGCTGCGCCTGACCGGACCGGACGGGCCGTGGCCGCAGGGACGCATCGCCGTGTTCGGCGGTCCGGGAGAGGAGGCTCTGGCATGCCCGGTTCTGCAGGCACTGCCCGCAGAACGCCGGATCGATCTGGTCGGTGCCCACCATCTGCTGGATGTCGCGGAGGCCTTGCGCCGCTGTGCCGTCTTCGTGGGCAACGACAGCGGACTGATGCATCTGTCGGCTGCCGCGGAAGTTCCAACTGTTGGTCTGTTCGGCCCCAGCCGTGTCGAGCATTATGCGCCCTGGGGGCCGGCCGGCGAGGCAGTGACCACAGCGATCCCTTACGACGATCTCTTTGGTCCCGGTTATCATCGCCACACCACGGGAACGCTGATGGGAACGCTCAGTGTCGACATGGCCGAAGACGGGGTGCGCCGTCTGCTGGAGCGCTTGCCATGAGCGGGGCGCGCCTGAGTGCCGTTGTCGTGGCGCGCAACGAGGAGCAGCAGCTCGAGGGTTGTCTGGCCACGCTGGCCTTCTGCGACGAGATCGTCGTTGTGCTCGATCGCACCACCGACCGCTCCGGCGAGATTGCCCGCGCCCATCGCGCACAGGTGATCGAGGGCGCTTGGGAGCTGGAAGGGCCGCGCCGCAACACCGGGCTTGATGCTGCCACCGGCGACTGGATTCTCGAGGTTGACGCTGACGAGCGCGTCAGTCCTGCGCTGGCTGAGGAGGTCCGCAACACCATCGCGGGCGCCAGCGGGCCAGCCTACTACCTGATCCCCTTCGACAATTACATCGGTGAACACCGGGTGCGTTACGGTTGGGGCGCCTCGTGGGGCGTCTCGGCGGCGGTGCGCCTGTTCACGCCGGGCGCCAAGCATTGGGGTGACGACCGCATCCACCCCAGCCTCACCCTTTCGGGCGACCGGCGCTGGCTGACCTGCCGGATGGAGCATTACGTCGACCGCGATATTTCCGACATGATCGCCAGGCTTGATCGCTACACGGCCCAGCGCGCCCGGGATCTGCGGCAGTCCGGCCAGATCGGCACGCTGCGCCGCAATGTCGGGCGGTTCTTCAGCCGCTTCTACAAGTGCTACGTCCTGCGCAAGGGCTACCGGGAAGGCGGCTGGGGCTTTCTGATCGCGCTGTTTGCCGGACTATATCCCTTGCTTTCTCACCTGCGCGCGCGTCTGGAAGACGACTGATGCGTGTCCTGCAGGCCATGGCCGGGGCAAGGGTCGGCGGCGCGGAAGCATTTTACATGCGCCTGGTGCCGGCGCTGGCGGCCGCCGGTATCCCTCAGGCCGCCGTCATCCGCCGCCATCCCGAGCGGGCGAAAATTCTGGAGGACGCGGGCGTGTCCGTGGCCCAATTGAGCTTCGGCGGCCCCCTCGATCTGCTCGGGCGCTGGTCCTACCGCCAGGCCATCCGCCACGCCAGGCCGGACATCGTGATGACCTGGATGAACCGGGCTTCCGGCCAGTGTCCGCGCGGCAGCCATGTCCAGATCGGCCGGCTCGGCGGATTCTATGATCTCAAGCATTACCGCAACTGCGCCCACCTGGTGGGCAACACGCGCGGCATCGTGGACTATCTGGTGGCCCAGGGATGGCCCGCGGACCGTGCCCACCAGATCGGCAACTTCGCCGATACCGCTCCGGCCCGGCCGGTGGATCGCGCGAGCCTGGACACGCCTGAGGGCGTGCCCGTGTTGCTGGGGTTGGGCCGGCTGCATACCAACAAGGCCTTCGACGTGCTGATCGAGGCCATGGTCGACGTACCCGATGCCCACCTTTGGCTCGCCGGTGAGGGACCGCTGCGCGATCTGCTGCATCAGCACGCGCGCGACCGTGGCGTGGCGAGCCGCATCCGTTTTCTGGGCTGGCGTGAGGATGTCGGCGGCCTGCTGGCTGCAGCCGATGTGCTGGTCTGCCCGTCGCGCCATGAGCCATTGGGCAATGTCGTGCTGGAGGCCTGGGCGCGGGGGGTGCCCGTGGTTGCCGCTGCCAGCCAGGGGCCGTCCGAGCTGATCGAGGAAGGCGTCAACGGCCTGTTGGTACCCGTGGAGGATGCACGCGCTCTGGCACGCGCGATCCGCGCCGTCCTGGACGATCCCGCGCTCGCGCGCACGCTTGCGGCCGGCGGCGGCGCCAGTCACCGGGCCGAGCACAGCCGCGAGGCTGTCGTCGCCTCCTATCGGGCGCTCTTCGAGATGGCCCTCGCCTGATGTGCGGCATTGCCGGAATCCTGGCTCTGCCGGGGCAGGAGGTGCCCGAGGCCGTGCTCGACGGTTTTGCCCGCGCCATTGGCCATCGCGGACCCGATGGCCAGGGGCGCTACCGCAACGGACCGCTCGCCATGGTCCACCTGCGCCTGGCGATCATCGATCTGGTCACGGGCGACCAGCCGCTGCATGGTCCGGCGCGCACCGTGCTGGTCGCCAACGGCGAAATCTACAACCACATCGAGTGGCGCAAGGTGCTGGGGCCGCAGACCTTCCGGACAAACTCCGACTGCGAGGTGCCGCTGCGCCTCTATCAGGACGACGAGGCTGACTTTGCCCGCGGTCTGCGCGGCATGTACGCCATTGCCCTGTGGGATGCCGCGCGCGGTCGCCTGCTGCTGTCGCGCGATCCTTTCGGCATCAAGCCGCTCTATATCGCCGAGACGGTCTATGGCCTGGCGTTCGCCTCCGAACCCCAGGCATTTGTCGGTGCCGGCCTGATCAGGGCCGAGGTTGACGAAGAGCAGCGCGACGAACTGCTGCAATGCCAGTTCACGACGGGACGCAAGACCATCTTTGCCGGCGTCGAACGCGTGCTGCCGGGCGAAACCCTGGTGGTGGAACACGGCCGCATCGTCGACCGGCGCCGTCGCGATGCCCTGCCGGAGCTCGATACCAGCGACTGGGACGAAGATGAGGCGCTGGGCCGGCTCGATGCGGCGCTGATGGACAGCGTGCGCGTCCACGAGCGCTCCGACGTGCCCTACGGCCTGTTTCTCTCCGGCGGGGTCGACAGTTCGGCGATCCTGGCTGCCATGGCGCGCATCGATGCCGAGCCGGTGCGCGCGTACACGATCGGCTTTGATGTGCCCGAGGCGCGCGACGAGCGCACCCATGCCGCTGCGGTCGCCAGGGCGGCGGGCGCCGAGCATGTCGAGGTTTCCTTTGGCTTTGATGATTTCTGGCGCCTGCTGCCGGAGATTGCCGGCGCCATGGACGATCCCGCGGCCGACTACGCCGTATTGCCGACCTACCGGCTGGCCGAGGCGGCGCGGCGTGATCTGAAGGTGGTACTGTCGGGCGAGGGAGGCGACGAGCTGTTCGCCGGCTACGGCCGCTACCGAAAGGTTCTGCGCCCGCGTCTGCTGGGCGGCGGGCGGATGCGCGCGAAGGGCACCTTCGACGGCCTGGGTGTCCTGCGTTCCCGGTCGCCGCTCTGGCGGGCCGGGCTGGAGGCCGCCTGGGAGGACAGTGCGCGTCCGGGGCGCAGTCTGCTCCAGCAGGCCCAGGCCAGCGATATCGCCGACTGGCTGCCCAACGATTTGCTGATCAAGCTGGATCGCTGCCTCATGGCCCATGGTGTGGAGGGCCGCGTGCCGTTCCTCGACCCCCATGTCGCCGATGTCGCGTTCCGCCTGTCCGACCGGCTGAAGTTACGCGATGGCAGGGGCAAGTATCTGCTGCGCCGATGGCTGCACGATGCTTTGCCGCAGGCCGATGCCTTTTCGGCCAAGCGCGGCTTCACGGTGCCGGTTGGAGCATGGATCGCAAGCCGGGCCGATGTGTTGGGCCCGCTGGTGGCGCGCCAGCCTGCGATTGCCGAGATCGCGGATGGTGGACGTGTTGCGAAGCTGTTCGCCGCGGCCGCAGGCAAACGCGAGGGGTTCGCCGCCTGGACCCTGTTATTCTACGGTCTCTGGCATCGCCGCCATGTCGAGGGCCTCGACACGCGCGGCATGAACCTGGAGCAGGCGCTCGGAGCTTGAAGCGCACGGCGGCGGATCAGCTCCCTAGCATGAGGCGTTGGCCCTCGCGCGCCAGAACAGTGGGCGCAAAGATTGCCGCCATTTCCTTTTCCCGTCGCTCCAGGGAAAGGTCATCGGCATCGGGGGCGTGGTCGGTGACGATCAGGCGGCCGACGCCGGCCTTGCGCGCGAATTCTGCAAGGACCCTGTCGGCATCGGGCACGTCGTCCTCGATCAGGCTCATGATCAGCGTGTCGCAGCCTGCGACCAGGGTATGCAGGGCAGCCGGATCCGCTGGCAGACGCACGGCGCAGGCATGGCAAAGGCTCTTGCCTCCGTGTTCGACACGATAGGCGGTTCCGGCCAGGCCGCAGGAAATCAGCAGGCTTTGGACGACAATGTTATCGCCCAGTTCGATGCGTTCCCCTGCGGGAAAGTCGTGAAAGGCGAGCTTGGCGTTGAAGATGTCGATGGGCACGGGAAAGACCGGATCGGTCATCAACCGTGTCAGGACCTCCTTGATGCTGCCTTCCTCGGGGCGATGACCGCACCAGAAGCCGAAGGCATTGCCGGGATGAAAGGCGGCCGCGAAAAAGGGCAGGCCGCAGATGCGGTTGAAGTTGGTGTGGCTGAACAGAAGGTCACCGGTGACCGGCGAACGCGCCATGAGATCGCGGCCCAGTTCGCGCAAGCCGGTACCGGCGTCGAAGATCACCAGGTGCGAGCCGACACGCAGTTCGATGCAGGGGGAATTGCCGCCGAAGCGCTCGGTGGCTGCGCCCGGGGCGGGCATGCCCCCACGGACGCCCCAAAAGGTAAGTTCCACGTCTTGCCCCGCTTCTATCCCTCAGCCAAGCTAGACTTCTGCGGTTTTCGGTCAAGGGGCGCGTCAGTGGCCATCTTGTGACTCCGCCGTTTTCAGCCTGACATCGCCATAAACCTGGTCCAAACAGCACGCATGAACGCTCGAGACACAAGGAATTCGCAGGTCCAGGCACTCTCCCTGCGCAAATTGCTGCTGCCTGTGGCGGGCGTCGTCGTCGTTGCCGTGCTGGTCGCGGCCGCGCTGGTCGTCGCGGCGGTGCGTGGGGTCGACGAGCACGAGGCCGAGGAGACAGAACATCTTGCCAGTGCCGCCATGCGCCAGATCACAGACGATCTCGTGCGTGGCGCGCAAGACTATACCTGGTGGGACGAATCGGTCCGCCGGGTCGTGATTTCGCTGGATCGCGCCTGGACTGGCCACCTGTGGGGCTATTACCAGGAGAACTTCCGCGGCAATCAGGTGGTCATGGCCCTGGCTCCCGACGATTCCGTGATCATGACCTGGCATGATGGCCGCGCGTGGTTCGATGGACCGCCGATCGACATTGAGCCCGGACTGGATATCCTGATAGCCGAGGCGCGGGCGATGCCCCTGACGCGGCCGGACCCCGTTTCAAGCTGGATGCTGATCGATGGCGAAGTCTATGCGGTTGCCGTGGGCGCGATCACGCCATCGGACCCGGTTTGGGCGTCTGCCTATGGTTACGACCGGGGCGTCGGCATCTTCGCGCGGCAACTGGCGCCGCTGCTGCAGAACAGCGTGGGTGATGACTTTCTGCTCGACGAGCTGCGGCTGGTGCCGGCTGGGACCGAGGTTGATGGTGAATTTCTCGACCTTGCCGGACCCACGGGAGAGCCCGTTGCCCGGCTGGCATGGATGCCCCGCGCCCAGGGGCGCGATATCGTCCTGTCTGTGCTGCTGCCGGTCTCGGCGGCGTTGCTCGCGATCATTCCGCTGTTGCTGATCTTCGTGCGCCAGGCCTTGCGGACCGTTTCCGATGAGGTCGAGTTGCGCGAAAGCCTGTCGCGTGAACGCGAAGTGGGCGCGATGAAGAGCCGCTTCGTCTCCATGGTGAGCCACGAATTTCGCACCCCGCTGACGGCGATCATGGCCTCGAGCGAGCTGCTCCAGCATTACCGGGATCGGTTGACCGAGGCCGAGCGGGAGGAGGAGCTCGCCTCCATCGAACGGGAAGTCGATCGTCTGACCGGCATGATCGATGAGGTCATCATGCTGGGTCAGGCCGACGCCACGGGCCTGGAATTCCGTCCCGAAGAGATCGATCTTGCTGCTCGTCTGAGCGAGATCTCCGATCGCGCCCTGTTGTCGACAACAAGCAAGAGCAACATCACAGTTCACGGTGCCGGTGATCTTGGAACGGTCATCGCCGACCCGCATCTGATCGATCTGGCTTTGGGCAACGTGCTTGGCAATGCAGTCAAGTACTCACCGGGAGGCGAGCCGGTCGAGGTTGCGGTGCGCCGTTCCGGTGACGTGCTGTCGATCCAGGTGATCGATCGCGGCATCGGCGTGCCTGAGGATGACCTGCCCTTGCTCGGGCGGCCCTTCCACCGCGGCGCGAACGCTGCGCGGATCAGCGGCACGGGGCTTGGACTCGCGATTGCACGCAGTGCCGCAGAAGCTCACGGCGGCGGTTTCGATGTGGAAAGTACGCTGGGGCGTGGCACCAAGGTGACCTTGCGCCTGCGACTGGGGCCGAAAACGGATGATGTGGCATGAGCGGGGCGCTGAGCATCCTGGTGATTGATGACGAGGACACGCTGCGCGAGCGTGTGATGCGGATGCTGACCTTTGAGGGGTTTGAGGTTCGCGGCGCAGCCGATGGCCGGGCTGGCGTGGAACTCGCCTGGGAATATCCGCCCGACCTGGTGATCTGCGATCTGCTGATGCCCGGGATCAACGGCTTCGGCGTTTGCCGCGTGTTGCGCGACGATCCGCGGACCGCAGATGTACCCGTGATTGTCCTGACTGCATTGAGTTCCCAGAGCGACCGGGAGCGCACCCACGGGCTTGGCGCCAATGCCTATGTCACCAAGCCCTTCCGGGCGCCGGTGCTGATTGCGGCGGTGCGCAAGTGCCTGGGCCAGGACGGTGTTGCCGGAAGCTAGGTTTCGGCAAATGCGCGGATTGTGCCGGCTGAAACCTTCTCGGTGGTGAAGCGCGTCGCCGTGATGCCCTCGGACCAGTAGTCAGGTGACCATCCGGCCTTCTGCTTGAGCCGCCGCACGAAGCTGCGAGGATCGCCAATGCCGTCCCAGACGCTGGGCAGGAACAGCGCACGCTGACTGCCCTCCTGCAGGGTAAGCCCGTCCCGGCCTGGACGCAGTTGTGCGATCAGGTCTTCCTCGTCCCGGAAGGGAAAGGGCGTGTGCGGCGAGAGCAGGGATATCTCGACCTCGCAGCGCTGGAACTCCTCCTGTGTCAGGGGGCCAAAGCGCGGATCCTTGAACGCGGCCTTCCAGGCATTCTGCGCAATGTCGTCGGCCACGGGACGATGGGCGACGAGCGAGCCGATGCAGCCGCGCAGGCGGCCGTTGAGGTTGATGGTGACAAAGGCCGCGCCATCTTCCTTCAAGGCTGCCGGCACACGGTTCCAGGCAATCGAGGGTGGTTTGCCATCGGCCAGACCCTGGCGGATCGCGGCGCGCGCAATGCCCAACATGAGGCGGCCGTGGCCCAGGGCCAGCAAACGCCGGTCAGCCAGCCCTTCTTCGGGCTCGGTGACGGTCCAGGAGCCGTACCCCACGACCTTGTCTCGTGCCCCCTGGGTGTCTCCGGAATTGCGCAGGTCGAGCAGGTCAATGGTGGCGTCGGTGCCTTCAAGCAGGCGCAGCAGCGCCTTCACACCGCCACGGCCGCAGGCCTGATCGTTCCCGATGCCGTCGATGTTGCCCGAAACGATCGCCTGGCTGGTGCGGGCATCCAGGCGCCGGCAGGTTTCGTAGTCGAGGTAGTGGGAAAGGTCCGTACTGATGACGATCAGTGTTTCGGGCCCGCCCCAGAGATTGGCCAGGACCTCGGCAACAGCGCCGGTCGCGGTGCGGCCCACGACCAGGGGCACCAGGGTGAAATCGCCCAGTACACGTTGCAGGAAGGGCAGGTGGATTTCCAGGCTGTGCTCGCGCGCATGCGCCTCGTCAAGCGCGCTGACCTGGGGCAGGCGCAGGATGTCGCGGATACCATCGGCATCAAGCGCGATCTCGCCCAGCGGCGAAACGAAGGCGCTCGCCGTGGGCACGGCAACGCCCTCGAAGGCGTGGCGGTGGGAGGGGCCGACCAGGACGACCCGTGTGATGCGCGGCGCGATCGCGGCAACCCTGGCATAGGCCGAACCCGCGACGGGACCTGAGAAACGGTAGCCGGCATGGGGGGCGATGATGGCCTTCAGGCGGGCATCGTGGGCACCTTGCTCGGCCGCTGCGATGTAGCCATCGACATCGCGGGCCAGAACGGCGGGATCGGCCGGATACCAGGTGCCGGCCAGGATGGGTGCGCGAAGGTTGGGCATGGGCTTTCCTGCACCTACATATGCTGTGACGATGGTGGCGCGGCAAGGCGCCGCATGCAAACAGGGTGACCATGGCCGCTTCAGACACCGCGGGCCTGGCCGAAGGCAGCTTCGGTCTTGTGCCCGGACGCCACTGGCACCGCCTGGAGGACGGGCGGATGCAGTGCGACGTCTGCCCGCGTTTCTGCAAGTTGCGGCCGGGACAGCGCGGCTTGTGTTTTGTGCGTCAGGGTACCGAGGACGGCATCGCGCTGACCACCTACGGGCGCTCCAGCGGTTACTGCATCGACCCCATCGAGAAGAAGCCGCTCAATCATTTTCTGCCCGGAACGCCGGTGCTCTCCTTCGGCACGGCTGGCTGCAACCTTTCCTGCAAGTTCTGCCAGAACTGGGACATCTCGAAATCGCGCGAGATGGAGAAGCTGGCCGATCATGCCCCACCCGAGAAGATCGCGCGCATCGCCCGGCAACTCGGCTGCCGCTCGGTCGCCTTCACCTACAACGATCCGGTGATTTTCCACGAGTACGCCATCGATGTGGCCATTGCCTGCCGCGCGGCCGGGATCAGGACCGTGGCCGTAACGGCGGGCTATCACGCTCCGGAGGCCCGTGCGGAGTTCTACCGCCACATGGATGCCGCCAACGTCGATCTGAAGGCCTTTACCGAACGCTTCTACAAGCAGGTCTGCGCGGGAAGCCTGGCAGCGGTGCTCGATACTCTGCGTTATCTCAGGCACGAGACCGATGTCTGGTTCGAGATCACCAACCTGCTGATTCCCGGCGAGAACGACGATCCCGCGGAGGTCGAAGCCATG
>CALGGB010000091.1 GCA_937880925.1 uncultured Rhodospirillaceae bacterium
GGGCAGAGGGCGACGACTACGGAGTTTCCGCACACCAATGCCGAGGGTGATCCCTATTTCACCGATGGGCTGCGCGCCGTCTTCGTGCTTAGCGACGACGCCGTGGATCTGAGCGAGATTGGCCTGCTGCCCTGGCGCCTGACGCCGGAAATGGAACCCTACCGCGAATTCTACATCCTGTACCCGGAGTCAGATCATGGCGCATCGGACCCGATCAACCATCCTCACGTCGCTCTGGCTGTGCCTTTGGCCCGGACTGGATGCACTCGCACAGGGCGCATTCACCGACTTCACCGTGCGCGCGGTCGTTCCCGAGCAGTGTATGGTCAGGGCAGAGGATCTCGACTTCGGCGCCTACGATCCGAACACGGTGTCCCGGTCCAGTTCTCAGCTTCGTGTCTCCTGCACAATCGGTGTGCCCTTCGAGATCACGCTGAGCTGGGGCTCCTCGGGGCAGATCGGCCAAAGGGCCATGACCCGGGGCAGCGACAGCCTGCCCTACCAACTCTACACGGACGCCGCCCTCAGCCAGGTCTGGGGCGACAGCCCGGGCGCAGGCACGGTCCGAGGCGTCGGTTCCGGCGGCGATCAGATTTTCCGCATCCACGGCAAGATCGAGCAAGGCCACTTTGTGCCGGACGGCACCTACACCGACTCGGTGGTCGTCACCGTCTACTACTGACGACGCCACCTGCTGCGACCGGCGACCGTAGCGCCGTCACCACCCGCCTGCCTTGCCGCCCCGGATACATGACGCGCCGGCGACGAAACCTTCTGCCCTTGCCAACCCTTCCATGACGGAGACCACAACCATGTCCAGAAATCCTGCCAGGTACCTGGCCGCGTCGTTCGCGGGCGGCCTTGCTCTCGCCGTCGCCGCGGTGCCCGCCACCGTGACGGCCCAGACCGCGACGGACACCTTCGTCGTGCGCGCCACGGTCAATTCCTTCTGCACCATGAGTGCAGGGGACATCGACTTCGGCGTCTATGACCCGTCCTCCGGCAGCTCTGCAACTGGCAGCGTCCTGGTCCGTTGCACCGCGCTCACCGCCTATACGATCGCGCTCGATGGCGGTCAGAGCGGCAACATCAGCCAGCGAAGGATGGCCGGCGCACAATCGGCGAACCTGGCCTACGTGCTCTACACGGATGCCGCACACACGACGATCTGGGGTGACGGCAGCACAGGCCAGACCGTTGCCGGCACCGGCAGCGGATCGATGCAGTCCTACCAGGTCTACGGGTTGATAGCTGCAGGCCAGACGCCGCCGGCCGGCGCCTATACCGACACGATCACCGCCACCATCACCTATTGATCCCGGAGAAATCTCGTGCGTTCCATGAACAAGCTCCTGGTCGCCGCCGTCACGGCGGGCGCCCTCATCCTCGGCTCTGACCGCGCGGCCGACGCCGGTTCGCTCGATATAAGCCCCGTGACCTTCCAGCTCTACGGCCCCGAGCGCGCGGCCACGCTGACCGTGCGCAACACCGAAGCCGAAGTGACGGAGGTGCAGGTGCGCGCCTTCGACTGGACCCAGTCGGGCGACGACATCCTGACTCCCTCGGACATCCTCCAGATCAGTCCGCCCTTCTTCGAACTCGGACCAGACGAGGAACAGGTCGTCCGGCTCATCGTCACCGACGAGGTGGATACCTCCCGGGAGGTCGCGTTCCGCCTCTTCATCGACGAGGTACCGACCGGCGGCAGCGAGCAGGTCGGCGTGGTGGTGCCGCTGCGCATCGTGCTGCCGGTTTTCCTCACCCCGTCGATGGACGCCCGGCCGAATCTGAGCTGGACGGCCACAGAACACGGCGACCGGCTGGAGGTCAGCGTCACCAACAGCGGCGACTCCCGCGAGCGCATCGTCAATCTGGGCATCATCGATCAGACCGGCGGCAACTCGACCCTCGTGGAGAACCTTGCCGGCTACGTCCTGGCCGGGAGCACGCGCTCGTGGACGTTCACCACGACCGCGCTCCACGGCGCCGACGAGCTCCTGATCAGCGGCGACGGGTATGGCGGCTCCTTCCACGCCATCGTCACAGCGCAGGAGTAGGCACCGGGCACCCATGCGTCATGTCGTGCTCTTCGCCCTGCTCGGTCTCCTCGCGGCGGCCGACGCACGGGCGCAGAGCGGGACCAGCGACTCTTTGCGGCAGGATCTGCTCGAGGCTCCCTATCAGGGCCGGACCTGGCTGGAGGTGTTCATCAACGGGCAGCCGACAGGCCTCGTCGCCACCTTCACGATCGAGGACGGGGCGTTGACCCTGCCGCGCGAGCAGTACGAGGGCATCGGACTGGTGCTGCCCGAGGATGCGACCGCCATGGCGCCGGACGAGCCCGTCACGCTGAATGCTCTGCCGCGGCTCGACGGGTCGATCGACTATCGGAACCAGACGATCAACCTCCTGGTTCCTCCGGCCTACATCCGGCCCGACATCATCGACGTGCAACCCCGATTGCCCGCCATGGAGGCCGTGACGGGCCGCGGCGCAATGCTGGGCTACGACATCGTGACGACGACGACCGAGGCCTCGGGAAGCCAGCGCGAGACATTCTTTGCATCCGCTCTGGATGCCCGCGCCTTCTCGGAATGGGGGGTGCTGCGCTCCGACGTTCTGCTGCGCAGCGATCCGGGCCCCGAGGCAGATACCTTCGTCAGGCTCGACACGAGCTGGACCTACGACGACGAGGCGGACGTGGTGACCTACCGCGCCGGCGACAGCGTGACCGGCGGCCTCGGCTGGTCGCGGTCCGTCCGCTACGGCGGCGCCCAGATCGAGCGCGACTTCGCGATCCGACCCGATATTGTGACCCTGCCCCTGCAGGAGTTCTATGGAAGCGTCCAGGCGCCGTCCCGCGTAGACCTCTTCGTGAACGGCCTGCAGCGGACCGAGGAACGCGTGGACGGCGGTCCATTCGCCATCACCGACCTGCCGCTCAACACGGGCGTCAACACCGTGGCCGTGACGACCACCGACGCCTTCGGACGCGAGGTCACGGTGGAATCGGAAGTTTATGTCGGCCCCCAGCTCCTGGCAGCCGGCCTGCTCGACTTCTCCGTCGCAAGCGGCCTGCTGCGACAGGGCTTCGGCGAGCAGAGCTTCCTATACGAAACGCCCTTCGCCTCGGGCACCGTGCGGCGCGGCATGAACGAATGGCTCACGCTGCAGGGCCACGCCGAAGTTGCGGAGAGCCTGTTCCTCGCCGGTACCGGGGCCGCCTTCCTGATCGGAAACTTCGCCGAGGCAGAGATCGATTTCGCCGCAAGCGGCAGCAACCAGGGCGAGGGCGGCCTCGTCTCTGCCTCCTTCGAGCGCCAGGCAGAGGGTTACGCCGTCGGCTTCCGCGGCACCCTGACCAGCGAGGAGTTCGCAGACCTGGTCTCGCTTCAGGGTGCCGACTACGCCCGCAGACAACTTACCGCCGCATTCGGCTACAACCTGGGGGACTACGGCTCGGCGAGCCTCGCGTTGCTCGACACGCTTCAGAGGAGCGAGCAACACCAGCGCAACCTCTCGGCCTCCTATTCCGTCCAGCTCTGGGACCAGAGCTGGTTGATCGCCAGCGTTTTCAACGACCTGCTCGATCACCAGAACCGAGGTGTGTCCATCAATCTCTCCTTCCCGCTGGGAGACCCGGCACGTGACAATCCGGTCCTCCTCAACATGGGCGTGCGACAGCAGCCCGAAGAGACCTCCCTCTATAGCGAGCTGTCGCAGGACAACGGCGAAGGGGCGATAAGCTGGCGTGCCGCAGGGCGAACCGGCGCGTTTGCCGCGGTCGACGGCGAAGTCTCCTACGACGGCAGCCGGATCGACGCTCGGTTGCGCGGCGAGGAGGCAAGGGACGGGCGGACCGTGGAGGCGGAGGTTGCGGGCGCTGTCGTCTACCTGGACGGCTTCTTCCTCGCCGACCGCGTGGTTGATGCCTTCGCGGTGGTCCAGGTGCCCGGCATGGAGGGCGTCGATATCTACCGCGAGAACCGCTACGTCGGCACGACCGACGAGTGGGGATACGTTTTCGTCAACGAACTCGGCAGCTACGATCGCAACAGGCTGTCGCTCGACGTGTCCGACATACCGCTGGACGCCGATCTGGATCGGACGGAGCAGATCGTGGTCCCCCGGCGCGACTCGGGTGCGCTCGTGATTTTCAATGCCCGGCAGTCGCGCTCAGCCATCGTGGTTCTCGAGATGCCCGACGGCGAGCCGGCCCCCCTTGGGGCGCGTGTGACCGCAGAGGGCCTACCAGCCTCTGTCATGGGTTACGACGGCGAGACCTACCTCACCGATCTCGGGGATCGTGTAAAACTGGAACTCTTCGTACATGGAGAGTACCTGTGTTCAGCTGCTTTCGATGTCACGATCATTGCCGGCCAGGTGCCCCGGCTGGGACCCTTCACATGCGCGCCTTGATGCCCATTGCATCTGGAATCCTGCTGGCAGTTCTTGCACTCGCCGGCGCCCCGTCTCCTGCGGCCGCGGTGAACTGCGGCAACCTGAACGCCACAGCCATCGACTTCGGCACCTACAACCCCAACAGGGTATCGGCGACACTGTCGCAGGGCACGGTCAACGTCCGCTGCACCGGTCTCGGCAAGATCAAGGGCAAGTCGGTCCGCATCACCCTGGAGTCCGGCAGTTCGGGGAACTGCGCGGATCGTCACATGACCTCGGGCCAGGGAGTGTTGCGCTACGGCCTCTATCGTGACGCTGCCCACACGCGACCGGTCGGACGCGCCTCGCACGGCTGCGTCGATCTCTTCGGGCCCGCACTCGTGCCGAAGGGGGACCTGGACCTCAGCCTCACCATCTATGGTCTCATCCCGCCCGGCCAGCCGATCGCCGCCGGCGTTTATGCCGACAACATCCATCTCGTCATCGAGTTCTTCGACTAGCGCCATGGTCACGACAGCCGCAGCGCGGTCCGCGTTCTGCATCATGCTCGCGACGGCTTTGTCGTCCGCCTTGCCGTGCAAGGCTCCGGCCGAGCAGCCGGTCAGCACGGATACGTTCAGCGTCCGCGCGACGGTAGAGGACCATTGCTTGCTCTCGACCTCGCCGCTTCAGCTCGACGGCGTCTGCCGCTACGCGAGCCCGAGCAGCCAGGGGCTCGTTGCATCCGATCTTGCGAACGACCCCATCGGCTGCGATCCCGGCGAGAACTGCTCGCCCGAGGCAGCCTCCGGTCATCCTCACCATCCCAGGCTGAGCACGGGTCAGTTCTACATCATCATCTTCTAGCCCGCCTGGAGCCGGAGGCCGATCGGGGTGCCGATCCGGCCATTCACCGGGGTCGTGGATGCGGTGTGCAGCCTCCACCGGCTTCGTGGCGCAAATCTCTTCGCTGCGTTCCTGGCCGTCATGGCCCAGGAGAACGGATCTACTCGGCCGCCGCCTTCATGCCCGCCACACGCTCGGGCGCCAGCGTGCGGGCAAGGTACTTGTAGAACTGGGCGACGGTGCCCTCGCGCACATTGAGGGGGCCCGCTGCGGCCTTTGTCGCGCGCATCACCTGCTGCAGGCGCCAGGTCGCCTGGGCGTCCTCCTCGTTGACGCGGTAGACGAGGTCGTTGCTGGCGGCCATCACCTCGGCATCCCCTGCCATTTCCGGTGCGACGATGAAGCCGCCGATCACGCGCGTGCGTTCCGGCCCCAGCGGAATGAACGACAGCCAGTTCAGCGTCGCCGTCGACATCGCCAGCGAGATGTTGGGGAAGAGGCCGATGGCATAGGCGGTGGTGCGCTCCGGCTCGGTGAAGCTGCAATGGGGCCGCGGAAAATTGCCGAAGCCATCGGCACGGTCGAGCGATTGCGGGGCATAACGGCAGCGGGTGTGGGTGAAACGGCCGCTGGGCGGCGCAGGATCCATCGTTGCCGTGCGCGCGGGGAGGTCGGCTTCCAGCGTCGTGCCGTGGAGTCCCATGTGGTGGTAGAATTCCATGCCGTTCTCGGTGGCGAGCTTCCAGTTGCCTTCCCAGATCGTGTCGTAGGAGAAGCCGGTGACCAGTTCGCCGGTCTTGTAGTTGGCGAGCATGGCGTCGGCTTCGTGAAGCTGCGGGGCCAGCGGGGCGGCCTTGTCGTCAAGATTGACGAAGAGAAAACCCTGCCACTCCTCCAGCCGGTATTCAGGCAAGGCGCAGCGGTTCTTCTCGAAACCGGTGGAACCCTCCATCAGCGGCGCGGCGACCAGCCGTCCGTCGGTGCCATAGACCCAGCCGTGGTAGGCGCAGACGAAGCGCTTGTCGTTGCCCTTCCCCTCCAGCGCCACGGGCATGTAGCGGTGACGGCAGACGTTGGAGAGCGCCCGGATGCGGCCATCGCTGCCACGCACGATCAGCATGGGATCGTCGAGCACCTGAAAGGTGAACCAGTCGCCCGCATTCGGAATGTCGCCCGCCCGCCCGATCAGCAGCCATTCGCGCTTGAAGATGCGCTCCTTCTCCAGGGCATGGAGATCGGGATCGGTATAGGCCTGCGGCGGCAGCGTGAAGCAGGCGGCATCGTCGGTGGCGGGATAGGCCGCGATGGTGTCGAGCAGATGGTCCAGCGTCTCGGTCATGGTGTTCCTATTCCGCGGCGACCGGCATCACCGCGACCCGGTCGGGGGCGAGTGTGCGGGCAAGATACTTGTAGAACTGGGCGATGGTGCCCTCGCGCAGGTTGAGCGGCCCCGGCACGGCCTTGCTCGAGCGCATGACCTGCTGCAGGCGCCAGGTTGCCTGGGCATCCTCCTCGTTCACGGCGTGAATCAGCGCGTTGCGTTGCGCCGCGGTCTCGGGGTCCCCGTACTGCAGGTTGTCGGGCAGCAGATAGCCGCCGATCACCCGCGTCCGCTCCGGCCCCATGGGCAGGAAGGAGAGCCAGTTGTTGCTGTCGGGTGTCAGCGCCAGCGAGATATTCGGGAAGAGGCCCATGGCGTAGGACGAGGTCGCGTCGTCCTCGCTGAAGCGGCTGGCGTGGCGGCGCGCGACGCGCTCGGCCGCCGCGGCGCGGTCGGCATAGGGGCAGCGCGAGTGGGTGAAGCGGCCCGATGCCGGCGCCGCCTCCATGCGCGCGCCCGCGGCCGGCAGCATGGCCTCCAGCGTGCGGCCGTGCAGCCCCATGTGGTGGTAGTATTCCATGCCGTTTTCGGTCGCGAGTTTCCAGTTGCCCTCCCAGATCGCATCGTAGGCGAGCCCGGTGACCAGTTCGGCGCTGCGATAGCTCTCCAGCCGGGCGTCGGCCTCGGCAAGCTGGGGCGCGAGCGGTGCGGCCTGCGCATCGAAGTTGACGAAGAGGAAGCCCTGCCACTGCTCCAGGCGGTATTCCGGCAGGTTACAGCGGGTCTTGTCGAAGCCTGTGGAGCCTTCCATCAGCGGTGCCGCCACAAGCCGGCCGTCGGTGCCATAGACCCAACCGTGGTAGGCGCAGACGAAACGCTTGGCGTTGCCCTTCTCCTCCAGCGCCACCGGCATGTAGCGGTGGCGGCAGACGTTGGAGAGCGCGCGCACCGTGCCGTCGGTGCCGCGCACGATCAGCAGCGGCTCGTCCAGCACGTCGATCGTGAACCAGTCGCCGGGCTGGGCAACGTCGCCGGCGCGCCCGACGATCAGCCATTCGCGGCGGAAGATGCGCTCGACCTCCAGGGCGTGGAGATCGGGATCGGTGTAGGCTTCCGGCGGCAGCGTGAAACAGGCTGCGTCGGGCGTGCTGGGATAGGCAGCCAGCGTGTCGAGCAGCCGGTCCAGCGCCGCGGCCACCGCCTACTCCGCGGCGACGCGCTGCGCCGGCGCTCGGTCCGAGGCGAGCGTGCGCGCGAGATAACGGGCAAATTGCGCCACCGTGCCCTCGAAGTGCGAGAGCGGGCCGCGCGCGGCCTTGCGCGAGTGGACGGTCTTGTTGAGTTCACTGGTCGCCAGCGAATCCTCGTGGTTGACCTTCTCGATCATCTCGGCGCGGGCCCTGGCGAGTTCGGGATCCTCGTTGGCGATCTCTTTCCAAAGCAGGTAGCCGCCCAGAATCTTCGTCTTGTCAACGCCGTCGGGGCGGAAGGAGAGCCAGTTGTTGGTGCCCGGGCGCATGGCCATGGTGAAGGCGGGGAAGACATAGACCATATAGCCGGTCGTCAGCTCCTCCTGCGTGAGTCCGCGCAGATCGCCCTTGGGGTTCATCGGATGATCCTTGCCGCCGATGTATTCCTCGCCCATGGAGCAGCGCTCGTGGGTGAAGGTCTCGTCGGTCGCGGGGCTCTCAGGCATGTAGGTGCCCTTGGCCGGCATCTGGATGCCCACGGTGGAGGCGTGCAGGCCGATGTGGTGGTAGTACTCCATGGAGTTCTCGGCCGAGAGCTTCCAGTTGCCCTCCCAGACCCGCTCGTAGTGGAAGACCTCGGTCTGGTCGGCGATGCGGTAGTTCTTCGTCGCCGCCTCCATGGAGGCCATCACCGGCTGCAGCGGCGCGGCATCGTCGTCCAGGTTGATGAAGAGAAAACCCATCCAGCCTTCCAGGCGGTATTCCGGCAGGCTGCAGGCCTTCTTGTCGAAGACCCTGGAGCCCTCCATGTGCGGTGCGCCGATCAGGCGTCCGTCGGTGGCGTAGGTCCAGGCGTGGTAGGGGCAGGTGAAGCGCTTGGTGTTGCCCTTGTCCTGCACCACCGGCATGAAGCGGTGGCGGCAGGCCGAATTGAGCGCGCGCACCTTGCCGTCGGTGCCGCGCACGATGATCACCGGCTCGCCCATGACGTCGATGGTGAAGTAGTCGCCCGCGTTGGGGACGTATTCCTCGCGCCCGACGCAGAGCCAGGACTTCTCGAAGATTTCCCGGATCTCCAGGTCGAGCAGCTCGGGGCTGACATAGGCCTGGGGCGGCAGCGTCATGCAGGCATCGTCGGGCGTATCGAGATAGCCGCCGAGGTCGTCGAGAAGCTGGTCGAGTGTGGCAGTCATGGCGTCTCTCCTCAGAGCGCGATGGTCGAGAGCCCGTAGGGTTCCTGGCTCAGCAGCACGGCACCATCCTCCTTGAAGACGATGGTGTCGATGAGATGGGTGATGCCGGCCATATCGGGCATGTAGAACACCGCCTCGAAGTTGACCGCCGTGCCCGCCTCGAAGACATCGGTCGTCTCCAGATCGGCGTATTCGAAATAATAGTGGCCGACCCAGTCGGGCGGGAAGGCGATGCCCATCTCGTAGCCCCCGAGCCAGGCGCCGTTGTCCCACAGGTCGTGCTCGCGGAAGTACTCCTGGGAGACCTTGTTGAGTTCCGCGACCGGCATGCCGGTACGCAGGATCGGCCGGATGCAATCGAAGATACCCGCGATTTTCTCGTAATACGCGGCGATATGGTCGGGCGGCGTACCCATCCAGAAGGAGCGCGCCATGTTGGCGTGGTAGCGGTTGAAGACGCCGCAAAGGTCGATGTTGACGTTTTCGCCGGGCAGGATCGCCTTGCGGCTGGCCAGCGCATGGCCGCAGTTCGATTTCGGGCCCGAGAGCACCGGCATGGTGATGCCCGGATTCTCGCCGCCGGCCGCGGCCATGGCGGCGACCATGTGGCCGTAGATCTCCAGTTCGCTCGCCCCGGCATAAAGCGTCTCGCGCACGGCGCGGATCCCGACATCGGCGATCCGCCCCGCCTGTTCGATGCAGGCGATCTCGGCGGGCGACTTCTTGCCCCGGAGTTCGCGCAGGATCAGCGAGGCGTCGCCAACCGTGGCGCCCGCCCCTTCGAAGGCCTCGCGAAAGCGCTGGCTGACCGCCGGGTTGGGCCGGTAGGACCACAGCTCCTGACCGACCCGCGTGCCGGCCTTCAGCCAGCCCGAGCCTTTCAGTTCATCAACGATGAAGGCGATGCCGTCGCGCCGCTTGATCGGGTCGCTGGCGGGAAAGATGCGCGTGTCGGTCGAGACCGTGGCGTAACGCGACATCACGATCTCGCCCACGGTGTCGAAGTGGATGAAATGGTCGTGGTCGACATGGACCGCGATGCCGCTGCAGGGCGGCCACTTCATCGGGCTCTGGGCCATGTACCACTCGGCCTGGTAGCCCGAGAGCCAGCATTGCCCCTCCGGCGCCTGGACCCACAGCAGATCGACCCCGTCTGCCGCCATGCGCGCGCGCACACGATCAAGCCTGCCGCGGTACTCGGCGATGGAAAACGGCACCTCCATCTGCGGCTGGCAATGGTCGAGGGTGTGCTGGCGGTGGTTGAGGGTCATCGACGCTCCGGGGCCGGTTTGCATGCCGATTCAATAGTCCGGCTGCGGCGCATCATGCTAGCTTGTCACCACGGAGGACAAGCAAACATGACAACACGGGACTGGGACGCGGAACTGCCGTTCGGACTGCCCTTCGCGCTGGAGGAGTACGAGGCGCGCATGGCTCGCGTGAAGGCTGCAATGGGCAAGGCCGGCAT
>CALGGB010000092.1 GCA_937880925.1 uncultured Rhodospirillaceae bacterium
CGCCGCGAACGCGCCCTGCTCGATGCCGAGCGCGCCTGGCTGACATCCGAAATCGAACGTCACGACAAACGATGGAGAACCAGACGATGACGAAGGACACGGTGGCGACCCAGGTGATCGTCAATCTCGTGGTGCAAGACGGCGCAGGCCGCGTGCTGCTGGTCCGCTACGACCCCGAGGACTCCAAGTGGTGGCTGCCGGGCAAGGATGTTGCTCCCTTCACCCATCCCGATGACGCCGCCGCCGAAGCTCTTGCGCAACTGCAGGGTGTCACCTGCGACGCACCCCTGCTGCATCACGTCGAATCCTTCCGCGGCAGACGCGGCTGGCATCTCGTTTTTCACTATGGCGTTCGTGCCTCGGGAGAGCCTGACGGCGAACCCGAAGCGGCGTGGTTTGCCGCGGCCGACATGCCGGCGATGCGCCACGGCGGCTGGGAGAAGGAACAGGCCGCAGCCGTGCTGGGCTGAAACCGCGCTGCCCTGGCCCTAGAAAGCCCAGTCGATCTCGCGGGCGGCCAGGATCGGGCCCAGGCCCTCGGGCTGGATCAGCACGGCGCAGCCGAAGGCCTCGTCGCCGTGGCCGCGGGCGATCGCCTCACGGGGCAGGTTGATGACCATGGCGCGGCCGTCCCACATGCCGATCGCCGCGATCTCCTCGACAATGTTGGCGTGCTTGAGCAGCCGTCCGGCGTTTTCGCCGGCGGCGACCTCTGTCTCATCGCCCTCGGCATAACGCACGAACCAGATGGTCGCCTTGCCGTCGTAGTCGGCGGCGGGAATGGAGATCAGCAGGGAGTCGTCGGCGGCCCAGGAAAGGCCGATGTCGAGCAGGTGGTCGTTGGCGCGCGCCTCCTCGATGGCGCCATCGACCGCGGCGCGGTTGGAGCCCACGACATGGGCGGCGCCGTCGACCACGATCTGGGGCGTATAGACCATGGGCGAACCCAGCGCGCGGGCATAGGCCCGCTGGCGCATGGTGAACTCGTGCAGGGCGAAGCGGTCCTTCCAGCCCAGGTAATCCCAGTAGTCGACATGGAAGGCGAGCGCGATGACCCCGGGGCGCTGGCGCAGATCGAAGAGCAGGGCGTCGGCCGGCGGGCAGGAGCTGCAGCCCTCCGAAGTGTAGAGCTCGATCACCACGGGCCGCTCATCCTGCGCCTGCGCGGATGCGGTGGCCGCCAGCCCCGAAAGGGCGAGCGCGATGAGAGCGTGGAACAGGCGGATCATGGGCCAGAGTGTGGTCAGGCGGTGGGTCACCGACAACTCACGTTGTGGTTATGGTCGCAGGCGTGCCGCGGCGGCGGCTGGACGGCTGTCCGACTTCATGCCATGCCGCGCGACGATGTTCTTCGTCATGCGCCACGGCGAGACCGAATGGAACCGGCTGGGCCTGCTGCAGGGCAAGCAGGATTCGCCGCTGACGGCGCTGGGCCGCTCCCAGGCCGCCGCCATGGGCCGGTGCATCGCCGCCCTGGCCGGCGATACCGCCGATCTGGCGCTGTGGTCCTCGACGCTGGGCCGGGCGCGCGAGACAGCCACCATCGTCGCCCGCGTCCTGGGCCGCGATGCTGAAGCGATCCGCCACGACGCGCGGCTTGCCGAACTCGACCACGGCGCCTGGGAAGGGCGCAGCTTCACGCAGATCAAGGGCGACGAGCCCGAAGCCTGGACCGAGCGCTACCGCGACAAGTTCCGCAACCCCCTGCCCGGCGGCGAGAGCTACGTTGAGATGCTGGCCCGCGCAAGGCGCTGGGCCGCCGAACGCGATCATGCCGCGCGCCACGTCGTGATCGCGCACGGCGTCTTCAATCGCATGCTGGTCACCGCATTGACCGGGCTCAATCCGGAAACCCTGCTCGACCTTGCAACGCCCCAGGACGCGGTGATCGTGATCGAGGGCACCGACTGGCGCTTCGAGGAGGCGCAGCCGCCGGCGCCCTGATGGCGGCTGCGCGCAGTGACGCCGGCCGGAACAACGGTTCATCGAACGCGCCTATCGGATGGCGAGGAAGACGCCGACGGCCACGGGAATGGCGATCATCATGACCGTCGTGCAGAGTATGCGCCGCAGCAGGCCGGGGTTTCCCGGCCATGGCAGCAGCCAGGCCGTGAGCCAGACGGCGAGAAGGGAATTG
This sequence comes from uncultured Rhodospirillaceae bacterium, assembly GCA_937880925.1. GTDB lineage: Bacteria > Pseudomonadota > Alphaproteobacteria > SP197 > SP197 > CALGGB01. Next base: position 2,138 of record CALGGB010000092.1, read on the forward strand.
CGTATGTCCTGATCGACCATGGCCCGTGCCAACATGGCAATCACGAACTGCACGGATTCCGAGAAGACGATGGCGGCACCCGCGCCGGACATGCATGCAGACGATGGCTGTGACGAAGGCCATAAGCGGCGGCGATTCCGAAAGCGGCCTGCGTCGTGTTGTTCCAGGAATACTCCCCCTGGATCATGCCCTTGAGAGGATTCATCAGCACGCCGGTCTCTCCGCCACGGCGCCAGTACTGGTCCTCGTTGCGGGTCAGATAGTCCACGGCTTCGGGCGAGAGCGGCCCCATGAGCTGGTAGTGGGAAGGGCCAAAACCGGAGTGGAAACAAGCCGGATGGTAGGCGGTCCATCCGAAGAGAAACCAACCGACCTGCAGGGCAGTGACAAGGCACAGAAGTGCGGCCCCCCCGCAGCAACGGATGAATGCGCCGTACCGCCGCCGGCCAACGTATCGCCATGCCCACGAGCACAAGCAACACGGCCACCTGGGCAAGCCCGCCGCCCAGACCCCCGATGAGGATCGCAACGACCAGGGCAACAGGCGCATAAAACCAATGTAGCCAGCGCCAGCGCACGACTCCCCTCTCGACCACATCCTGACGATGCGTGGATAGGCGGTCGCCGCGGCGATTTCGGGGCGGAGCGATGACGATTTGCGGGCGTGCTCAGCGGCGCAGCGTCGGGATTCTTACCGCCATGGAATCTGGTAGCTCTTCCAGGGCGGCAGGACAGGTCGACGAGGACGTCGAACCAGCCGCCGAACAGGGACAGGAGGACGATGACCGGCACGAGCAGCGCGGCGATCGAGGAGAGCGCCAGGCGCCGCGGCAGACTGGGCCTTCCCGGCCAGGGCAGCAGCCAGGTCGTGGCCCAGACGATGAGGATGCGGTTGCGCCAGTCCTCGTCGGCGTCAAAGAACGCGAGAAGAAGATTGAACACCGGCAATACCGCAACCGCCAGCACCCCGGCCGCCATCACCGCCGATACCAGCACGACCCACTTGTGGAGTCCGCTATGGACGGAACTCGGGTGCGCCGGCGGCAGACGATCGAGCAAGGGATGCGATTCCTTCACCATTCCGGATGCACCCATTGTTCGATGCCGACGATCCATCGGCCCAGCGGACTGTAGGGATGGATGGTCGCATAGGGCCAGACGTCCCGGGCCGGGTTGCGATAGTAGACCCAGCCGTTCCTGAGCCACTGGAGGTCGGCGGCGCTGCAAGACCTGGCATCTTCCGGGACGGAGCCGGCAAGGCGCTCCTGTAGCTCCGCATCGCCCGGCAGCGGATCCACGATCCGGCACGCGGGTCCGTAGGTTGTCCCGCTGCCGAGATACCAGCCGGCCTGCAACACGAAGAAGAGGCCGAACAGCGCGACGGCTCGCATCGCCGGATGCAGCCGTGCGACCGGAGCTGGCCAGCGGAGCGCCGCGCCGACAAGCAGGACCAGAACCGCCACCTGCACCAGGGGCCCGCCCCATGTCGCAACGAGGATCGCAAGGACCATGGCGACCGGCGCGAACAGCAGATGCACGTCATTGCGATGCAACGGTTCCCCTCCACAAGCACCCCGCCGGGAGGCGTCGCCCGGCTCCCCAAGGGCGGCAGATTGCCCTCGCTGCGCGGCGCTTTCGGGACCGCGCCGTGGCGATTTGCGGGCGCGCTCAGCGGCGGGCGATGGCGGTGATCCAGTCGGAGAAGGCGGCGACCTCCGGGCGGGTCGCGGCGCGGGCGGTGGTGACGAGGTCGTAGCCCAGATCCGTCGCCACGCTTTCGGCAAAGGGGCGGACCAGCAGCCCGGCATCGACCAGGTCGCGGAACAGCGGCAGGCTGCCCAGCATCACCCCCTGCCCGCCGATGGCGGCCTGGATGGCGAGGTTGTAGTCGCTGAAGCGCAGGCCTTCGCCCGGGCGGATGTGGCCGGCGCCGAGCCGGTGCAGCCAGGGCGCCCAGCCGACCCAGCGCCGCGTGCCGCCCGCCCAGGGCAGCCCGGCAAGGTCCCAGTGGAGCAGCGTCACCCGTTCGAGATCCTCGAGCCGCGTGATGGCATTCTCGCCCTGCACCAGGGCGGGACTGCAATAGGCCGAGAGCTCCTCGGCCACCAGGCGGTGGGCGAGCAGATCGGGATCGCCGCCCTTCCAGAAGCGGATGGCGACATCGGCATCGCCGCGTTCCAGATCGACAAGCTGGAGGGCGGTATCGACCAGCACGTCGATGCCGGGATGGCGCCGCCGGAAATCCTCCAGGCGCGGCACCAGCCATGCCGTGGCGAAGGAAGGCTCGACCGAAAGGATCAGGCGGCGGCGCAGGGTGCCGGGGCGCATGGCCTCCACCGCCGCGGCGATCTCGGCAAAGGCCGGGGAAAGCTGGCGCAGGCCGGCGGCACCCGCGGGGGTCAGCGCCAGCGAGCGCCCCTGCCGCACCAGAAGGCGCTGGCCCAGGCTCTCCTCCAGCTTGGCGACGAGCTGCTTCACCGCGCCCGGGCTGACATGCAGCTCCTCGGAGGCGCGGCGGTAGTTGAGGTGACGCGCGGCGGATTCGAAGGCGCGCAGGGCGTTGAGGGAGGGCAGCGGAGAGCTCATCGAATGTTCAGTTTATCTGAACGTTGAACGCAGATCATATGAATTCCCCGGGGGCCCTCCCGCCACGACACTCAGCGAAACTTAACACTGGAGAATCCGCCATGGGCACCTCGGTCCACGCCGACACCACCAACACCCTGCGCATCAGCGGACGGCGGTTCGAGCGCTCGCCCTTCTTCGACTGCCATTCGGACGCCGACATGGTCTTCGGCGTCTATGCCGGGCGGTTCTATACGGTGGCCAACGGCGTGCCGGCAGAGGAGAGCTACTGGGCGCTGCGCCGCAAGGCGATCATCAGCGACGTGCCCGAGCGCCCCGTGGAAATCTCCGGCCCCGATGCCGTGGCCTTCCTGGAGCGTGTCTTCGCGCGGCGCATCGCCACCCTGAAGGAAGGGCGCGGTCGTTACGCCATCGCCTGCACCCACAAGGGCGGCCTGTTCATGGACGGCGTTCTTTTCCGCCTGGAAGAGAACCGCTTCTGGTACGTCCAGCCCGACGGCGCGCTGGAAACCTGGCTGCTGGCCCACAGCGCCGGCTTCGACGTCACCATCAGCGACCCCCATGCCCGCGTGCTGCAGATCCAGGGGCCGGCCTCGCCGGCGATCATCCGCGATGCCTCCGGCGGCGCGGTCGGCGACAAGCTCGGTTACTTCCACGCCGGTTACTTCGACATCGGCGGCCAGCAGGTCTACGTCTCGCGTATCGGCTGGACGGCCGAGCTGGGCTACGAGCTTTATGTCGAATGGGACAAGACCGACTGCCGCGCCCTGTGGGATCACCTGATGGCGGCCGGCGAGCCCCACGGCATGATCAACGCCTCGGTCGACGTCTTCGAGTGCCGCCGTCTGGAAGGCGGCATCCTCGACAACATCACCGACTTCGACATCACCATGAACCCGTGGGAAGCGGGCCTGGGCGCCTTCGTCGACCTCGACAAGGAGGCCGACTTCATCGGCCGCGACGCCCTGCGCGCGATCAGCGAACACCGCACCCGCCTGCTCGGCATCACCTGCGCCGAAACCACGCCCGACAGCGGCGACACGGTGATGGACGGCGACAAGGCGGTCGGGCGCATCACGGCGGGCGCCTGGTCGCCCTTCCAGAAGTGCGGCATCGGCTATGTCCAGTTCGCAGAGGCCGGTGACTGGAAGGGCCGCGATCTGACTCTCGCCGGCCAGGACGGCAAGACGACGCCCTGCACGGTCGTTCCCCTGCCCTTCTACGACCCCGAAAAGCGCATCCCGCGCGGCCTGGACCGCGACATACCCTGAGGCTTCGCGCCCACCGCGATCTCCGAAACGCAACCGCCCGCCCCTCTGTGCGAAGGGCGGGCGGCGCGTGTGCGGTGCGGGCGGAGAGCCCGGCGGATCAGGCCGTGCCGGCGGCCTGGCGCAGGACGTAGTGGAGGATGCCGCCGTTGCGGTAGTACTCGACCTCGTTGCCGGTATCGATGCGGCAGTCGAGCGTGACCTCCTCCTTGCTGCCGTCGGCGCGGTGGACGGTGGCCTTGATTTCCATGCGCGGCTTGAGGCCGGCTTCCAGGCCCGTGATGTCCCAGACCTCGGTGCCGTCGAGCTTCAGGGTCTCGCGGCTCTGGCCCTCGCGGAACTGCAGGGGCAGGACGCCCATGCCGATCAGGTTGGAGCGGTGGATGCGCTCGAAGCTTTCGGCGATGACGGCGCGCACGCCGAGCAGGACCGTGCCCTTGGCCGCCCAGTCGCGCGAGGAGCCGGTGCCGTACTCCTTGCCCGCGACGATGACCAGCGGCACGCCCTCGGCCTGGTAGAGCATGGCGGCATCGTAGATCGGCATCTGCTCGCCGCCGGGCTGGTGGACCGTGATGCCGCCCTCGGTGCCCGGCGCCATTTCGTTCCGCAGGCGGATGTTGGCGAAGGTGCCGCGCATCATGACTTCATGGTTGCCGCGGCGGGCGCCGTAACTGTTGAAGTCCTTCGGGCGGACCTGGTGCTCCACCAGATAGGCCGCCGCCGGGCTGTTCTTGGCGATCGAGCCGGCGGGAGAGATGTGGTCCGTGGTAATGGAGTCGCCGAGCAGGGCCAGTTCGCGCGCGCCGGTGATGTCGGTGATGGCGGCAGGCTGCTTGGGCATACCGTCGAAATAGGGCGGGCGGCGGATGTAGGTGGAATCGTCGGCCCATGCGTAGGTGCGCGCCTTGGGCACATCCAGAGCCTGCCATTCGGCGTCGCCCGCAAAGACGTCGCTGTAGCGGCGCTCGAACATGTCGGGGGCCAGCGCGCTGCGGATGGTCTGCTCGATCTCGGCGTTCGTGGGCCAGACGTCTTTCAGATAGACCGGGCCGTCCTTGCCCTCGCCCAGGGGCTCGTTGTTGATGTCGAGCGCCATGGTGCCGGCCAGCGCATAGGCGACGACCAGCGGCGGCGAGGCGAGGTAGTTGGCCCGCGTCAGGGCATGGACGCGGCCCTCGAAGTTGCGGTTGCCCGAAAGCACCGAGCAGACGACGAGATCGCCCTGTTCGATGGCGTTGTGGATCGGCTCGGGCAGCGGGCCGGAGTTGCCGATGCAGGTGGTGCAGCCGTAACCGACCAGGTCGAAACCCTGGGCGTTGAGCGCCTCGGTGAGACCCGCCTTGTCGAGATAGTCGGTCACCACCTGGCTGCCCGGGGCGAGCGAGGTCTTGACCCAGGGTTTGACCTTCAGCCCGAGGTCATGGGCCTTCTTGGCGACCAGGCCCGCCGCGACCATGACGGCGGGATTGGAGGTGTTGGTGCAGCTCGTGATCGCCGCGATCACCACGGCGCCGTCGTTCAGGCGCCAGTCCTGCCCCTCGACGGCATGGCTCTGGTTGATGCCGGGTTCGACCGGGGCGCCTTCGTCGATCATGTCGGCGGCGGCATCGGCCTTGTGGGCGCCGCGATAGTCGGCAACGATCTTCTGGAAGCCGGTGGCGGCATCGGTCAGCGCTACACGGTCCTGCGGGCGCTTCGGGCCGGCAAGGCTCGGCACCACCTCGCCCAGATCGAGCTCCAGGGTGTCGGTGTAGATCGGCTCGGGCGCATCCTTGCTGCGCCACAGGCCCTGGGCGCGGGCATAAGCCTCGACCAGGCGGACCTGATCGGGCTCGCGGCCCGAGAAGGCGAGATAATCGGTGGTCTGCTCATCAATCGGGAAAAGACCGCAGGTGGCGCCGTATTCGGGCGCCATGTTGGCGACCGTGGCGCGGTCGGCCAGCGTCAGGTGCTCCAGGCCCGGGCCGAAGAACTCGACGAACTTGCCGACGACACCGCGCTTCCTCAGCATCTGCGTCGCGGTGAGCACCAGATCGGTGGCGGTGGTGCCTTCCTTCGGCTTGCCGGTAAGGCGCATGCCGACCACTTCCGGGATCAGCATGGAGATTGGCTGGCCGAGCATCGCGGCCTCGGCCTCGATGCCGCCCACGCCCCAGCCCAGCACGGAAAGGCCGTTGACCATCGTCGTATGGCTGTCGGTGCCGACCAGGGTGTCGGGGCAGACATCCTCGCCCTCGTCCCAGACGACGCGGGCCAGATACTCCACGTTGACCTGGTGGCAGATGCCGGTGCCCGGCGGCACGACGCGCAGGTTGTCGAAGGCGGTCTGGGCCCAGCGCAGGAACTGGTAACGCTCCTTGTTGCGCTCCATCTCCAGCTCGACGTTCTGGCCAAAGGCCTTGGGCGTGCCGAACGCGTCGACCTGCACGGAATGGTCGATCACCAGGTCGACGCGCGACAGCGGATTGATGCGGTCGGGATCGCCGCCCAGCTCGCCCATGGCCTGGCGCATGGCGGCCAGATCGACCACGGCGGGAACACCGGTGAAGTCCTGCATCAGCACGCGCACGGGGCGGAAGGCGATCTCGCGGTCGCTGGTGCGCTTTTCGGTCCATTTCGCCAGCGCCTTGATGTCGTCGGCTGTGACCGTGTCGCCGTCCTCGTGGCGCAGCAGGTTCTCCAGCAGGATCTTCAGGGAGATCGGCAGTCGCGCGACGTCGCCCAGTCCGGCGGCGGCCTCCAGGGCATAGTAGCTGTAGGACTTGTTGCCCACATCCAGGGTCTTGCGGGCGCCGAAGCTGTCGAGACTGGTCACGTCGGATTCTCCATCGATGGCGAGTGGCGACCCCCGAGGTCGCTGCAGTGCAACATGGTACGGCTTGGGTCCGAACGCAAATGACCGTGCGTTGACCACGCCTTGTTCGCGCGCGTAGATAGCATGGCATACGGCGGTGCCTTACTGCCGGGTTTTCAGCACCGTTTCGGGGAGATTGCGATGGAGAGGCTTGCGGGATTCGTCGGGGCCGTCACCTTCGCCGGCAGCACCGTGGGCAGCGCCATCACCGCGCATGTCGCGCGCGACGGGGCGACGGTCGTGATGCTCGACCCCGATGGAGAACGCACCGACGCCGCCGCCGCCGACATCCGCAAGTCCTGGGGCACGGTGGCGATCCAGGAGGTCGATCCCCATGGCGGTGATGCCAGGGCCATGGTCGCCGAGATCGCCCGCACCTGCGGCGGGCTGGACGTGCTGGTGCTGCTGATGGACGAAAGCGGCGCGGTCGGCGGCGGCCTGGTCAAGGCCGCCCTGCCCGTGATGGCGCCGCGCGGCCACGGCATGATCGTGGTCGTCGACCCGCAAGGCACGCCGCGCATGGGCAAGCTGGAAGAGGCGCTTTCGGACGTGCGCCGCCGCCTGGAGGCCGAACACCACGACAGCGTGCGCTGCTACGGGATCGCCAGCCTGCCGCCCGGCGGCGGCGACCTGGGTGCCGCTATCGCCCACCTGGCGGCAACCCGGCCCGACGACGAGTTCGACGGCCGCGTCATCCTGGTGCCGCCGCTGTAGTTCCCGGAACGCTGCGTCCTGCGGGGCGTTGACCTTGTGACATCGGCTGCGCGTTGCGCTGCCGCGTGGCTTCACGCCGTGCGGGATCTGCTCCGTAGCGCCATCACCAAGGGAAGGAATGCAACATGGCCGAAACGCTGAACGTGCTGGGACTCTGCGGCAGCCTGCGCCGGGGCTCGTTCAACCGGGCCGCGCTCGACTTCGCCGCCGAGAACGCCCCCGAGGGCATGGAGATCCAGACCTGGCCGCGCCTGGGCGAGATTCCTCCCTACAACGAGGATATCCGCGAGAAGGGCTTTCCCCCGGTGGTGGAGGAACTGCGCAACAGGATCAAGGAAGCCGACGGTCTGCTGATCGCCACGCCGGAATACAACTACTCGGTGCCGGGCCTTTTGAAGAACGCCATCGACTGGGCCTCTCGCCCGCCCGAGCAGCCCTTCAAAGGCAAGCCGATCGCCCTGATGAGCGCCAGCATGAGCGGGTTCGGCGGCGCGCGGGCGCATTATCACCTGCGCCAGGTGTTCGTCTTCCTCGATGGGCTTGTCATGAACGTGCCAGAAGTCATGATTGCTTCGGCCCAGGACCGCTTCGAGGAAGGCAAGCTGATCCATGACGAAACGCGTTCTTTCATCGCAGGCGATTTCCTGCCGGCCTTTGCCGACTGGATCCGCGCCCGCCAGGGCTGATACCGCGAGGCCGTCGTGAGCTGGCGGCCGGCGCAGGAGCCGGTCTGCCATCCGGCCCACGGTGTCATCGCGGTCGTGATCAGTCCGCGCGAGAAGGATCTCGGCGGCTTTTCCGTGCGCCGTGTGCTGCCGGCGGTGGAGCGGCGCACGGTGGGCCCCTTCGTGTTCTTCGACCACATGGGGCCGGCCACGTTCCCCCCCGGCGAAGGCATCAACGTGCGGCCCCATCCCCACATCGGCCTGGCGACCGTCACCTATCTCTTCGAGGGCGAGATTCTGCACCGCGACAGCCTGGGCAGCGAACTGCCCATCCGTCCCGGCGCGGTGAACTGGATGACCGCGGGCCGCGGCATCGTCCATTCCGAGCGCACCAGCGATGAAGAAATCAAGCGCGAACGGCGTCTGCATGGCATCCAGACCTGGGTCGCCCTGCCGCTGGCCCACGAGGAAGATGCCCCCGCCTTCGAGCATATTCCCGCCGACCGCCTGCCCGTGTTCCGTCAGGACGACGCCGAACTGCGCCTGATCGCCGGTTGCGCCTACGGCCGCCCGGCGCCTTTCGAGACGGTCGTCGACCTCTTCTACATGGAAGGCCGGATCGATCCCGGCGGCAGCCTGAACCTGCCCGCCACGCTGGGCGAACGCTGCGTCTATCTGGTCGGCGGCGGCCTCACCATCGCCGAAAGGGCGCTCAACCCCACCGACATGGCGGTGCTGGAGGATGGCAGTGATGTCGTGCTCTCGGCCGGCCCCGAAGGCGCCCACGTCATGCTCGCCGGCGGCGCGCCCCTGGATGGCCCGCGCCACATCTTCTGGAACTTCGTCTCCAGTTCGAAGGAGCGCATCGAACAGGCCAAGACCGACTGGCAGGATGGCCGCTTCTCCAAAGTGCCGGGCGACGAGGAAGAGTTCATCCCGCTTCCCGGGTAAGGCAGCGCTCTCGCGCGGCTGTCTGCGCGCGGCCCCGGGATGACGGGAGGTGGTTGCCTACACGTCCGTGGCGACGAAGCGCATCGCCTGGCGGGCGGTGCGGCGGACCATCTTGGTGCGGATGGGGGAGTGGAGCAGGCGGTTGAGCGCGGCCATGGCGATGTCGCCGGCTTCGCCCGCCTCCTGGCTGCGCACGAGATCGCGCACGGCCAGCGCCGTCTTCAAGAGGTGGACAGAGACGATGTATTCATCCTGGTGATGGTCGAGGAGGGTTTCCTCGACTTGCGCGAAGAAAGCGTCCTGATCGGTGACCTTCCAGTCTTCCAGATCGACCCCGGCATCGCCGTGGCCGATGTTGCGGCCGCTGAAGCAGGCCATCTGCAGCAGGCCCGCAGGCCACAGATCGGGATAACGGCCGCACTGGTTACGCACGGCGTTCGAGAAGGTGAGGCCGTGGGTCAGATCGAGCCAGCCGAAGTCGCTGCCATAGGGCTGGTCGAGGTCGCCAAGGTGCCCGAGATCGAAGGTCAGCATGTTGGTGGCATTGGCCGCCAGAAGGCTGCGGAATAGGTCGCTGGCTGGCGCGGTGCCGTGTTCGGCGGTGAAGGCGACCGCCTTGTTGGCGTTCAGTTTGAGGAATTCTCCAGCCGGGGGCGCGGCGCCGTTGGGTTTGGTGCCGAAGGCGGCGAGCGCATCGGCGTAACCGCGGAATTCGGGAATCAGGTCCTCGCGGAAGGCGCTGGCAAGGCCGCGCACCAGGGAGAGCAGCACCGGCTCTGCAACCCCCTCGCCCAGGCGGGTGATCAGCGACCCGGCATGGGGCACGTAGATCAGGGCGTGGCCGAAGTCGTTGTAATGGGCGAGCGCGCCGCGTGTCAGGCCCCGCTCCATCGTGGCAAAGGCATTGCCGGCCGCGAGCGCACCGCGAGTGAGCGCGATGGCCTTCTCCTCATCCTCGGCCTCGACGGCGGCGACGAAGGCCTCCTCGTCCCAGGGGTCGCTGCCTTGCGCATAGGGATAGACCTCCTCGCGCAGGGTGTCGTCGGCCATGTGGCCGATGGCCTCCAGGAGGCAGATCAGGCGGTTCTCGGGTTCGTGCGCGCGCTCGTCGTAGAGGCGCAGCCAGTCGGCGACACCGGCATAGGCGTGGGACCAGCCGAACTCGAAGCGGTCGTGGGACCAGTGAATCGCGGCGGCCACGGCCTCGGTGGGATCGGCGCCGACCTGCACCAGGCGGGCAAGCTCGCGGGCGATGCGTTCGTAGTCGTGATCGCGGAAGGCGGTTTCGAGATCGGCCATGGTCTTGGCCTTGCGCTCTTCCACCGGCGGATCGACGATCTCGATCCAGACCTCGCCGTCGCGCACCTCCACGGGATAGACGCGCAGGCGGTCGCCGTCGCGCTGGTTCTCGCCGGTGGCGAGATCGAACTTCCAGTTGTGCCAGTTGCAGGTGAGCTTGCAGTCGCCGTCCAGCGTCCCCTCGCGCAGGGGATAACCTTCGTGCGGGCAGCGGTTGTTGCAGGCAAAGACACCCTTCTCGGTGTCGAAGATGGCGATCTGGCGCCCGTCCTGGCGGAAGACGTGGCGGCCCTTGGCCTTCAGATCCTCCAGCGCAATCGTCCTGGTCCAGCCCTCGTCCATGGCAACCTCCGAGTCGATGGCACAGTTTAGAAAGCAAATTCTTTCTATACAACCGCTGTCGGCTTCAGTTTACCCCCGAACGGGGCCGCCTGTAGAGTGCGCGCCATGACGGCGGAGACGCAGCCGGCCGGCCTCGTCGCCGACCACCTGACATGCGAGCGGGGCGGACGCACCCTGTTCGCCGAGCTGTGCTTTGCCGTGGCCCCGGGCGGGGCGCTGCTGCTGACCGGACCCAACGGCAGCGGCAAGACCTCCCTGATGCGCGTTCTGTCGGGCCTGCTGCCGCCGCGCGCGGGCCGCGTGCTCTGGCAGGGCAAGGACACCGCCGAGGAACCCGCGCCCTGGCGGCGGGCGCTGGCCTGGCTGGGCCACGACAACGCGATCAAGCCCCAGCTTTCGGTGTCCGAGAACCTGGCTTTCTGGGCCCGACTGACGCCAGCGGCACGGGGCGTGGACGAAGCGCTGGAGGAAGTCGGCATCGGCCATCTGGCCGACCTGCCCGCCGCCATGCTTTCGGCCGGTCAGCGACGACGCCTGGCCCTTGCCCGCCTCGGCCTGACCCGGGGCGGCTGCTGGCTGATGGATGAACCCACAGTGACGCTCGACACGGCTTCGCTCGCTCGCCTTTCGGCCATGATCGCGCGCCACAGGGCCGACGGCGGACTCGCCGTGATCGCCAGCCACGATGCGCTGGACCTGCCCGGGGCGCAGAGCCTGGATCTCTCCGGTTTCGCGGTGGCGCCGTGAATGCCTTTCTCGCCACCATCGCCCGCGACCTGCGCCTGGCCACCCGCAGGGGCGGCGAGGCCGCCCTGACCCTGGGTTTCTTCGTGGTCGCGATCACGCTCTTTCCCTTCGGCGTGGGACCGGGGCCGGAACTGCTGGGGCGCATCGCGGCGGGCATCATCTGGGTCACCGCCCTGCTGGCGGCCACCGTTTCCTTCGACCGCCTGTTCCGCGCCGACATGGAGGACGGCACCCTGGAGTTGCTCGCCCTCCAGCCCCTGCCGCTGGAACTGGTGGTGCTGGCCAAGGCGATCGCCCACTGGCTGATGACCGGCCTTGCCGTCACCCTGCTCGCGCCGCTGATGGGCCTGATGCTGAACCTGCCGGGGGATGCCTACCTGCCTTTGATCGCAGGCCTGCTGATCGGCACGCCAAGCTTGAGCCTGCTGGGCGGGGTCGGTGCGGCGCTGGTGCTGGGCGCGCGGCGCGGCGGCGCGCTGATCGGCCTGCTGGTGCTGCCGCTGTTCCTGCCGGCGCTGATCTTCGGGGTTTCGGCGGTCGAAGCGGTGCTGATCGGCATGCCGCTTGCCCCGCACCTGCTGATTCTGGCGGCCCTGCTGGCCGTAGCACTGCCTGTGGGCGCCTTCGGCGGCGCCGCGGCCCTGCGCCTGGCGCTGGAATGACCGCGCTGCATTGTGAACACGATGCTCTGGCCCGCCGCGCCCCTTCGCGCTAGGTAGCCACCGCACACTTGAGGACGAACGCACCCTTGCCCTCCTTCCTGCACAGCCTTGCCAGCCCGGCCCGTTTCCAGCGGATCGCCAATGCGATCATGCCCTGGGCGGTGTTGCTCACGGTCGGCCTGATCGGCACCGGCGTCGTCTGGGGCCTGGCCTTCTCGCCGCCGGACTACCAGCAGGGCGACACGGTGCGTGTGATGTACATCCATGTCCCGGCGGCCTGGATGGCGATGGCCTGCTACGCGGTGATGGCGCTGCTTTCGGCGTCGTTCCTGATCTGGAAACACCAGCTTGCCGATCTGGCCGCGCGGGCCTGCGCGCCGATCGGCGCCTGCTTCACCGCCGTGGCGCTGATCACCGGCAGCCTGTGGGGCAAGCCGACCTGGGGCACCTGGTGGGTCTGGGATGCGCGCCTGACCAGCGTGCTGATCCTGTTCTTCCTGTACCTGGGCTACATGGCCCTGGCGGCGGCCTTCGACGATCGCGAGCGGGGCGGCAGGGCCGCAGCGATCCTGGCCTGCGTCGGTGCGATCAACCTGCCGATCATCAAGTATTCGGTGGAGTGGTGGAACACGCTGCACCAGGGGGCGAGCGTCTTCCGCATGGACGGCCCGACCATCGACAACGCCATGCTCTGGCCCCTGGTGCTGACCGGGATCGGCTTCAACGCGCTCTTCGTCGTGCTGCTGCTGGTGCGCATCAAGAGCGAGCTTCTGGCCCGGCGCATCGAGGTGCTGCAACGCGCCCGCGCCGCCGGCCGCAGTTGAGCCACGGGGAGCAGCCGCTTATATGGATGGCGTGAACAGCTTCCTCGACATGGGCGGATATGCCGCCACCGTCTGGCCCGCCTATGGCGTGACCCTTGCCATTCTCGGCGGCCTGCTGGTGGTCAGCCTGCGCAGCCTGTCCAGGCGCAAGGCCGAACTGGCCATCCTGGAAAGCCAGCGGGAGCGCCCCAGACGATGACCCGCAAGCAGCGCCGCATGACCATCCTGGGCGTGGGCCTGGCCTGTCTGGCCGTGGCCACGGCCCTGGTGCTCACCGCGCTTTCCGACAAGGTGACCTTCTTCTATTCGCCTTCGGACCTCGCCGCCGACGAGGCCGGACACAACGCCCGCATCCGCCTGGGCGGCATGGTCGAGGAAGGCAGCGTGGTCAAGGAAGGCGACGGCATCACCACCGCCTTCGTCATCACCGATTTCGTCGAAGCCGTGCCCGTGCGCTACACCGGCGTGCTGCCCGACCTGTTCCGCGAGGGTCAGGGCATCATCGCCACCGGCAGCATGGACGGGGGCACCTTCATCGCCGAGGAGGTGCTGGCCAAGCATGACGAAACCTACATGCCGCCGGAGGTTGCCGACGCCCTGAAGGCGGCGGGCAAGTGGCAGATGGGCGATCAGCCGTGAATCCGTCCTTCGATGTCGCCGTTATCGGCGGCGGCGTGATGGGTCTCTCCACAGCCTTCCATCTGCTCGAACGCGAACCCGGTCTGAAGGTCGCCGTGATCGAACGCGACCCGACCTATGCGCGCGCCTCCACGCCGCGCTCGGCCGGCGGCGTGCGCCTGCAGTTCAGCCTGCCCGAAAACGTCGCCATGTCGGCCTATGGCCTGGCGTTCTACAAGACCTTCGGCACGGTCATGGCGGTGGAGGGCGAACAATCCGACATCGGTCTGAAGCAATGGGGCTACCTGTTTCTGCTGCCCGAGGGCGCGCGCGAAGCCGCCACAGCGATCAACGCCATGCAGTCGGGCAAGGGCGCACGCAACGAACTGCTCGACCGCGACGCCCTGGCGCAGAGGTTCCCATCGCTGAATCTGGATGACATCGCCCTGGGTTCCTTCGGGCCCGAGGACGGCTGGATGGACCCCCACGCCATCCTCATGGGCTTGCGCCGCAAGGTCGCGGCCATGGGCGCGACCATGATCAGGGACGAGGTGCTGGGCATCGCCTGCGACAGCGCGGGCGCGCGCGCCGTGGCCCTGGCCGGCGGCGAACAGATCAGCGCCGACAGCTTCGTGTGCGCGGCCGGCGCCTGGTCGCGCGACCTGCTGGCGAGCGCCGGGGTTGCCGTGCCCGTCGCCCCGGTGCGGCGCATGGTGTTCTACTTCGAGATTCGCGAAACCCTTGAGCGCCTGCCGCTGACCATCTCGCCCGATGGCCATTACTTCCGCCCGGAGGGCGCCGGCTACATCGCCGGCCGCTCGATCGAGGACGAACCCGAGGGTGAGAACCTGGAGGTCGACTACGACTATTTCGACGCGGTGCTCTGGCCGATGCTGGCCACGCGCTGCCCCGCCTTCGAAGCCCTGCGCCTGAAGAATGCCTGGGCGGGGCTCTACGACATCAACCGGCTGGACGAGAACATGCTCGCCGGCCCCCATCCCGAGGGGCCGCAGAACCTGCATGTGCTGTGCGGCTTTTCCGGCCACGGCCTGCAACAGGCACCCGCGGCGGGGCGCGCCATCGCCGAACTGATCCTCGACCGCGCCTTTGTCTCCATTGATCTTTCACGCCTGTCGTGCCGCCGGCTGGTGACGGGCGAGGCCATGGCCGAAACGGGAATCGTGTGATGACGCCAGCGCGCACCAGCAACCAGGGGCCGGTCGCGGTCTGGCTGATCATCGTCGCCGCGCTGATCTTTGCCATGGTCGTGCTGGGCGGTGTCACGCGGCTGACAGAATCGGGCCTTTCCATCACCGACTGGAAGCCGGTGACGGGCTGGATTCCGCCGCTTTCGGAGGCCGACTGGCAGGCCGAATTTGACGCCTATCGCGCCTCGCCCGAGTACCAGAAGATCAACGCCGGCATGGCGCTGTCGGACTACAAGACGATCTTTGCCTACGAATACGCCCACCGCCTGCTCGGCCGTGTGATCGGCATCGTCTTCCTGGTGCCCTTCCTGGTCTTCCTGGCGCAGCGGCGTTTCGACCGGACGCTGGCCTGGAAGCTGGGCGTCATCTTCGTGCTGGGCGGGCTGCAGGGTGGCGTCGGCTGGTTCATGGTGCAGAGCGGGCTGCTCGACCGGCCCAGCGTCAGCCAGTACCGCCTGGCCATGCACCTGGGTCTGGCCTTCCTGATCTACGGCGCCATCGTCTGGACGGTGTTTTCGCTGCGCCATGCCCCGGCCTACGGCGCGGGCGAACACTGGGTGCCGGGCCTGCGCCGGGCAGCCGGCTGGCTGCTCGCCCTCGTCAGTCTGACCGTGGTCTCGGGTGCCTTTGTCGCCGGCCTCGATGCGGGCATGGTCTACAACACCTTCCCCCTGATGGGCGGCCATCTGGTGCCGGTGGACTGGGGCCAGCTCGAGCCCTGGTGGCGCAATCCTTTCGAGAACGTCGTGGCGGTGCAGTTCGACCATCGTGTGCTGGCCGTGGCGACGGTTGTCGCCACCCTGGTCCTGTGGGCATTCGCGCGCCGCCTGCCCCTGTCGCGGCGCAGCCGGTCCATCGCCAACCTGCTGGCCCTGATGGTGCTTGTGCAGGCGGGCCTGGGCATTGCCACCCTGCTCGCCGTGGTGCCGGTTTGGCTGGGCGCCCTGCACCAGGCCGGCGCGCTGATCCTGTTCACCCTGGCCATCGCCCTGCCATCGAGCCTGCGGCGCCTGCCCCATGCCGCGGCGGAGGCGCCCTCGTGACCCGCTACCTGCTCTCCCGGTTTGACGTCCTGCGCTATGGCATCACGCGCAGCTTCTGGTTCGTGCCGGCACTGATGATCATCGGTGCGGTGCTGCTGGTCGTGGCGACACGCGATGTCGCCAGCATCAAGGGGCTGGAAGGCTTTTTCAAGAAACACGAGCTGATCGCCGCCAGTCCCGAGGCGACGCGCACGATCCTTGCCACCACGGTGGGCTCGATCATCACCGTTACCTCGCTGGTCTTCTCCATGGTCCTGCTGGCGCTGAGCCGGGCGAGCCAGCAGTTGGGACCGCGCCTGCTGCAGGCCTTCACCGGCGACAAGGTCAACCAGGTGGTGCTGGGCGCCTTCGTCGCCACCTTCGTGCACGCCCTGCTGACCCTGGCGATGACCCCCGACCCGATCCCGCCCACGGCGGTCGCTGTCTCGATCCTGCTGGTGCTGGGATGCTTCGTTCTCCTGATCTTTTTCCTCCACCACACCGCCCAGTACATGCAGGCCGACTATGTGCTGGCCCGGGTCAACACCGAACTGTGCGCGGCAATTCCAGCGGCCTTTCCCCCGGCCGGCAGCTTCGAGGAGCCCGAGCGGCCGGACTGGGCCGATGCCGACGACGGCGACCTCCTGCTGGCCGATGCTTCCGGTTATCTCCAGGCGGTCGATACCAGCCGTCTGGTCAAGCTGGCCTGTGACCGTGACCTGCGGCTGCGCCTGGACGTGCGGCCGGGACACTATGTGATCAAGGATGGGCCGATCGGCCAGGTCTCTCCCCACGACCGCCTCAGCGAGGACGACGCCGCCGAGATCGCCGGCGCCCTCGTCATCGGCTCGGTACGCACCGCGGCCCAGGACATCGAATACTCGATCAAGGCCATGGTCGAGATCGCCCTGCGCGCACTCTCGCCAGGCATCAACGACACCTACACCGCCATCGCCGCCATCGATCAGCTCGGCGGCGCCCTGGCCGATGCCATGAAGCGCAGCACACCGCCCCATTGCTTTGCCGACGAGAAGGGCACCGTCCGCCTGGTGCGCGACCGCGTCGATTTCGAAGGCCTGCTGGATGCCGCCTACAACCCGATCCGCCAGAATCTGGCGGGCAATGTCTCGGGCATCGTTCGTCTCCTCGAAGTGGTGGGCGAACTTGCTCCCTTCGTGCGCGACGACGAGCACAAACAGGCCCTGCTGCGCCATCTCGACATGACGGTGTCGCTGGCCAAGCGCACGGTCGAGGGTGAACGCGACAACGCCGATGTCGCCAACCGTGCAGCCGCGGCACGCGGCGCGCTTGCGGCCTGGAAGGACTGAACGACCGGCCGCCGGCAGCATCGTTGTATGCCGCAAGGCACCTGCCGTGTGCTAGTGTCGTTACGGGGAGTATGGGGACATCGTGAGCGATGGCTGATGTGTTGGCTGGCATCGAAGCTGAGATTCCAGGCTTGCGTCGCTTTGCTATGTTCCTGTGCCGCGACCGTGACCGTGCCGACGATCTGGTCCAGGAATGCCTGGCCCGCGCGCTCGCCAAAATCGACTCATGGACCCCTGGAACCAATCTTCGTGCATGGTTGTTCACCATACTGCGCAACGTGCACCTCAATGACGTGCGCCGGGAAGGCCGGGCGCCTTTCGTTCCGGATACGAGCGAGGCCGGAACATTAGGCAGTGCGGCCGCCAGTCAGGAGGCCGATGTGTCCCTGAACGAGCTGGGCCGGATCTTTGGTGGCCTTTCACCCGAGCACCGGCAAATTCTGGTCCTGATTGCGGTCGAGGGGTTCGCCTATGAGGAGGCGGCGCAAATCTGCGCGATACCCATCGGTACCGTGCGGTCGCGCCTATCACGAGCGCGTGAAACCCTGCGCCAGGCGCTGCAGGGGACGGGCATGCTGCCCGATTCGAGCGAATGACCATGGAACACAGCAACAGAATAGACGACGAGCAGCTCCTGGACCTTCTTGACGGGCGCCTTTCCGGGCAGGCCCGCGAGGACGTCATGGCCGCCCTGAGGGCCGATTCCGAAGAAGCGGTGCGGATCGTGGAACTGATGGCCAACGACATTGCGCTGCGCCGTCTGGGCGAGCGCATGCTCGAGCGCGACGTGCCCCAGCGGCTGGGCGCGATGCTCGATGCAGCCCGCGGCGACCTCGATACCATTGCGCAGCAGCGGCGCCCCGCACGGCAGGCGTCCGCCCGCGGGCCGCTGCGCAAGCTGGCGCGCCCGCTTGCCGCCAGCATGATTTTCCTGCTGGGTCTGGGTCTGGGCTGGTACGGCTACGACAGGATGGTGCCGCGCCTGACCGACAACGACATCGCCTACAGCGATGCCATGACGGCCTTCTCCTTCTACATCGATGAACCCGGTGCCCCGCTCCAGTTCAGCCACGAGCAGCTTGATGATTTCCTGCCGCGCGTGCGTGAGGCGCTGGGCCGTGACCTGTCACCGCCGGACCTCGCCGCACAGGGCTTCGAATTCTTCACCGCGCGTCTGCTGCCGGGCACCGGCGGCCAAGCCGTGATGTACCTCTACCAGAACATCTCGGACCCGGCCGATCGCATCGGCATCTATGTCTGGCGCATGCGTACCGACGGCAGGCCCGCGGGCCCCTTGCCGCGCGACCAGGGCCAGTTCGTGTCCCGCTCCTGGAACGACGATGACCTGGGCTACACCCTGCTCTCGACCCCCGGAGACCGGGATTTCGACCTGCTGGAAGGCGACATCCGCAATCACTTCATGCCGGTCCTCACCGACGGCTGACGCCGAAACGCAACGCGCCCCGCACGGAAGCCGTACGGGGCGCGAGTACCGTACCGGCACCAGGGCCGGCATCAGCCAGGATCAGGAAGCCTTCTGCTTCTTGGCAAAGGCTTCCTGGGCGTCGCCATAGCTACGCGCGCCGGTCTGGTTGCCTTCGCCCTGGTTGGCGAAGTTCTCGGCCGCAAACTCCCAGTTCACCAGCTTGTCGAGGAAGGTCTCGACATACTTCGGCCGGGCGTTGCGATGGTCGATGTAATAGGCATGCTCCCAGACATCGAGCGTCAGCAGCGGATGCTGACCATGCACGATGGGCGTGTCGGCATTGCCGGTGTTGGTGACCTTCAGCTTGCCGGCCTCGATCACCAGCCAGGCCCAGCCGGAGCCGAACTGGCCCGTCGCCGCCTCGGTGAACTTCTTGGCGAAATCGTCGTAGGAGCCGAAATCAGCCTCGATCTGGCGGCCCAGGGAATCGGAAGGCTTGCCGCCGCCATCGGGCGAGAAGCACTTCCACTGGAAGCTGTGGTTCCAGTGCTGGGCGGCGTTGTTGAACAGCCCCTGCTTGCCTTCCTTGTCGGCGTGATGGATCACGCGCTCCAGATCCCAGTCGGCCATCGGGGTATCCTTGACGGCGTCGTTGAGCTTGGAGACGTAAGTCGCGTGATGCTTGCCGTGATGATACTCGAAGGTTTCCTTCGACATATGCGGCTCAAGGGCGTCCTTGGCGTAGGGCAGGTCAGGCAGTTTGAAAGTCATGATGTCGCTCCTCGTATTTTGGGATGTAGCGGCTTTGACCGCTCTTTGGACGGATAACGAACGGGGCCCTGGATCGTTGCCGAGACTGGTCCGGCTACGACGCAGGCGTCAGCCCGGGTTCTGGTCGCCGAGACCGCTTTCGGCAAAGGCCTCGCGCACCTCGCGGTAACGGTTGGCCTTCCAGTTTCCCTCGCCGGCATCCTCGAAATTCGCGGCAGCGAACTCCCAGTTCACGAGCTGCTCCAGATAGGTGTCGACGAAGGCGCCACGGTCGTTCTGGTGGTCGAGATAGTAGGCATGCTCCCAGACATCCAGGGTGAGCAGCGGCTGAAGACCATGGGCGACCGGCGTGTCGGCGTTCGACGTCGTGATGATGCGCAGATGACCGGCATCAATCACCAGCCATGCCCATCCCGCGCCGAATTGCCCGAGCGCGGCTTCCTTGAATTGCCTGTTGAAGCTGGCGAGATCGCCGAAGTCGCGCTCCAGCGCCAGGGCCAGTTCGCCGATCGGCGCCCCGCCGCCGCGCGGCGCCAGGCTGAGCCAGAAAAAGGCGTGGTTCCAGGCCTGCGCAGCGTTGTTGAAGACCGCCTTGAGGTCGTCGTTGCCGCAGGTCTCCTGCACGACCTCACGCAGCTCGCGCTCGGCAAAACCCGTGCCCTCGACCAGGCCGTTGAGCTTGTCGATGTAACCCTGGTGATGCTTGCCGTGGTGCAGCGCCAGCGTGCGGCGCGACATGTGCGGTTCCAGTTCGTCCAGAGCATAGGGCAGCTCCGGGAGTTGAAACGCCATGGTTTCCCCCTTTGTTAGGTCTCATTGAATGTGCCCTCGTCCATTTGGGACAAGTGCCGGGGGTTACAAGCCACAGGCGCGCGACATTTCAGCGACAGGTCGCCCAGAGTCCATCGCGTGACGGTTACAGCCGGTTGGCTGTCAGGCGCGAGAAGCGCCGCGCGGCCCGAACAGAAGCCAGCAGATGAAGCCAATCACCTGGAAAATCAGGATGCCCAGAATCCAGAGCACCTTGCCGCCGGTGGAGGCGCTGCTCTGGACGACGTTGACGATGGCCCAGATATCCAGCGCCAGGATGATCAGGCCGAGAATGCCGCCTGTGTATTCCATGATGGTTTCCCCCTTTTGGGATTTCAGTGACGCCGCGTGCGGAACGTGAGCGGCGCGACCTGCAGCGCATGGCGCTTCAGCCGGTCGCGTTGTGGCACCTTTTCGAGCGCGCGCGCCTGAACCTCGGAGAGATGGTGCGCCACCTCACCCATGTCCATGGTCGTTAAACGCCCATTCTCGACAGCACGTTCCCCGTCGACCCAGACATCGCGCACGGCACGGTCCGCGGCGGTGTAGATCAGGCTGCGGATCGGATCATAGACCGGCATCATGCTGGCCTCGTCGAGCGCGATGGTGACCAGGTCGGCCTTGGCACCGGGCGCCAGGCGGCCGATGTCGTTGCGCATGAGCGCCTTTGCGCCGCCCACGGTGGCGGCGTTGAAGATATCGGCGGTGCTGACCGCATGCATGTTCTGCGCGGCAACCCGGCACATGATGGCCGCCGTGCGCATCTCCTCCAGCATGTTGTGGGGATGGGTATCGGTGCCGATCGCCATGTTGATACCGGCTTCCAGATACTTGCCGAAGTGCTCCAGCGTGATGCCGTAGCGGCTGAAGGGCGTGGGGCAATGGGCGACCGAGGTGCCGTGGTCGGCGATCAGGCCGATGTCGGCCCGCGTCGACCAGTGCAGCCAGGAATGGTGATCGAGGAACAGGCCGTGGCCCAGGGTGACATCCGGACCCAGCATCCTCTCCTTGGCCAGAAGCTGCACCTGACTGACACCGTGGCGGCGCGTGATCTCCAGGAACTCCATCATGGCTTCACCTGCGTGGAGCTGGAACGGCAGGCCGCGTTCGCGCGCCATGGCCAGGCTGTCGCCAATCAGGGACAGCGAGCAGGTGTCGATCGCCATCGGCGCGACGACCGCGGCGAGTCGCCCGCTGTTGTGACCCATGGCGGCATCGATGACGCCGACCGCCTCCTCCATGTCGGCCCGCCCGTCGTCGTCCTTCCAGTCGTACTTCAGCTCATGGCCGTTGTCGGTGCGCCAGGACGCCGACTGGTAGAGCGGGGCCAGGAAGGCGCGCAGACCCGATGCCGCCGCGGCATCCACCCAGTTGGGAAACGGAAAGCACATGTCCACATAGGTCGTGACACCCGAGAGCAGCATTTCGCCATAGGCGTAACGCGCGGCCCAGACCTTGTCCTCGGGCGCGGGCGTGAAGAGGTTCCAGCCGTCGTAGAGCGCGGAGAGGTAGAGCTGCGGATTGCCCAGCTCCTCGCGCACGCTCTTGAACGCGGGCATCGTGGAGGGGTGGGTGTGCATGTTGATCAGGCCCGGCATGACCATGCGCGAACGCCCGGAAAGCTCGAAATCGGCCGTGCCCTCGAACTGGCCGCCGACCTGGATGATGCGGTCGTCGTCGAAGGCGACATCGGCGCCCTGGAGATAGACGTGGCAATCCTCGTCCTCGTCCCAGGCGATCACCCAGTCGGCGTTGCGGATCAGCGTGATGGTCATGGCGTTCCTCTCTCGGCTTGCGCGCCAGCTTGGCACCCCCTTGCCGCCTGCTGCAATGTGATCGCGATCAATTCCGGTACGGTACCAGGCGCAACGCGGGTTTTCGGCGCTGTGCGTGCTGGCTACACTGTGTGCGACAACAAGCCGGGACCGGCAACGAGGGGAACCACGCCATGATCCGCCGCCTGTTTTTCACGATCGCATGCGCCGGCGCGCTGCTTGCCGCCATGGCTCCGGGATCGGGCGCCCGTGCCGGCATCCAGGATTTCGAGGTAGTGAACCAGGGCAGCAATGCGATCTGGTACATCTATGTCTCGCCCAACAGTTCCGATAGCTGGGAACAGGATGTTCTGGGCGAGGACGTGCTGATGCCGGGCATGAAGATTCCGGTTTACCTCAACGGCTACGGCAACCATTGCTTCTTCGACATCAAGGTCGAGGACAGCCAGGGTTACGCCGAGGAGTATTACGACGTCGATCTGTGCAACGTCCGCACCGTGTATTTTCCGTCCAGCACGCCGACCACGAACAAGGGCGGCGGCGAGCAGATCACCGTGGTCAACAACGGCTCCACGGCGGTCTGGTATATCCATGTCTCGCCCAATTACTCCGAAAGCTGGGACCAGGACGTGCTGGGCGAGGACGTGCTGATGCCGGGCATGCAGATCCCGATCACCCTGACGGGCTACAACGGTCACTGCTTCTTCGACGTGAAGGTCGAGGATTCCAACGGCTATGCCCTGGAATACTACGACGTGAACGTCTGCAATTCGGACTACGTCTATTTCCCCTGAGGTGAGGCCGGCAGCGCCATCTCCATCAGCGCGACACGCTTGGTCCCGCCTTCGGTTTCCTGATGCCCGACGATGCGGAAGCCGAGAGCTTCATGGAAGGCGAGCGATGCGGGATTGGCCGGGCGTTCGTTGACCTCGCAGGCGAGCAGCTCCGTGCGGCCTGCGGCATGGTCGCGCAGGGCGCGGTAGAGCGCCTTGCCCAGCCCGGCGCCGCGGCAGGCGGCATCGACCACGACACGGTCGACATAGAGAAAGTCATCGTGGCGGCCATCGAACCAGCGGTAGTTCGGGCTGGCATAGGAAGCGCCGGGGCCGAAGGCGATCAGGCCTCCGGCCGCGCGGCCCTCGTGCTCCACCGCCGCGGTCCATGCCGCCTCGCCGAGCAGGGCGACCAGCGCCCCCTCGTCGAGTGCATTGACGTGGGGCACCGCGGCATTGTTGAGCGGCAGGAACCAGCCCGCGTCCGCCGCCGTCAGCGCCCGCACGGCAGCACTCACGGCGCCAGGGCCTTGCCGATGGCCTGGAAGCAGCGGGCGGTGTCGCGGTCGACCGCCTCGTCGGTCGGCAGCGGCTGGCTGGCGAACTTGGCGATGACCAGGCTGGCGGCCGGATCGATCCACAGGTACTGGCCGAAGACACCGATGCCCGTGTAGGCGCCGTGGTCGTCGCCCATGACCCACCACTTGTTGCGGTAGCTGCCCTTGGGGTTGCCTGCCGCCGATTCACCGGCCTTCCAGGCTTTCTTGTCGCCGTTGAAGCGGCTGTCGGCGACCCAGGAGACGGGCACCACCTGGCGGCCGTTGGCCTGGCCGTTTTCCAGCATCATCTGGCCGACACGGGCGAGGTCGCGCAGGGTGAGGCAGACGCCACCCGCGGCACGGCCCGCGCCAAAACGGTCGACCGCGACATAACCGTCGAACTCCGCGCCGATCTTCTGCCACAGCTCACGGCTGACCAGCTCGGCGTAGGACACGCCGGAGGCCCGCTCGAGCACCCAGCCCAGCATGTCGGTGCAGGGGGAAACGTAGTGGAACGCCGCGCCGTGTTTGCCCTTCTTCTTGAGCGTGCAGAGCCAGCTCCGCAGATCACCCGACTTGTTCTTGGCGCTGGGTGGTTTCCAGCCGGAGACCTCGCGGTAATCAGTGATCGGACCGGCTGCGGCAAGATAATCCTCGGTGAAGTCGGTACCGACAGTCATGTCCAGCAGGTGCTGCAGCGTGCAGTCGGCAAAGGCCGAACCCTTCACCTCCGGGATGAGGTGGGTAATGCCCTGCGACGGATCGAGCTTGCCCTGCTCGACCAGGATGCCGACGACGAGCGCCGTGATCGACTTCGAGACCGACATCAGGATGTGCGGGCGATGGGCGGCCAGATCGTTGCGGTACTGCTCGGCGATGATGCAGCCGTGGTGGATCGCCATGAAGCCGTCGGTCTGGGTGTCGTCGAGGAACTGGGCAACCGTGCGCTTCTTGTCGGCGTGGTTCCTGAAGGTGATCTGCGAGAGATCCTCGGCCGCGCGCGGCAGCTCCCACACCGGGCCGGTGCCGCGCCAGATCGGCGCGCTGGGGATCAGTTCGCTGACATGCTGGAAGGCCCAGCGGTTGAACGGCGGCGTGCGCCAGTTCTCAAGGGTCACCATCGTGTCGCCCTCGGCGGGGAAGGTCTTCATCAGGTCGTGCTCGGGCATGTCATCCTCCGTGAAGGTTTGGGCCGTGAAGGGCGTGGGCGATGGCGTGGAAGGTGCGGAACATCTCCTCGAACCGCGCATCTTCATCGCCGGAAAAGCAGCTTAGCCGGGCAACCACGACTTCGGCCACAGGGTCGACAAAGACGCTCTGGCCGAAGGCACCGGCGGTGAAGTAGGGGCGGTGGGGGTGGCTGAAGTCGACGTACCAGCAGGAACGGTAGCGGTGGCCGGGCATCATGGCGGCCATGGTACCGGCATCCCAGGCCGTGGCATCGCCGTTGGTCTGCATGTCGGCGATCCAGGCGGCGGGAACGATCCGGCGGCCGCCGACCGCGCCGCCCAGGCGGTGCAGTTCGCCGAAACGAGCAAGATCGCGCAGGGCGACGTTGAGACCGCCCTCGGTCTGGCTGGCACCCCGGCTGTCGCGCACCAGATGGCCGTCGAACTCCGCACCCAAGGGCTGCCAGATCAGCCGTGACAACAGATCGGCGAACCGCTCGCCTGTCGCGGCCTCCAGCACCCAGCCCAGCACCACGGCATTGGGCGAGACATAGTGGAACGGCCCGCCGTGGGGCGGGCGGGCGCGCATGGTCGGCAGGAAGTCCGCCAGACAGTCGGGCGCGCCGGGGCGGATCGGCGGGCGCCAGCCGCAGGCAGCATCCATGTAGGCGAAGTCGCTTTGTGGATCGTCATAGTCCTCGGAGAAGTCGAGGCCGACGCGCATGTCGAGCAGGTGGCGCACCGTGGCGCCCTCGTAGGCGGTACCCTTCAGGGCAGGCAGGAAGTCCGTGACGCGACCTGTTTCCGCCAACGCGCCGCCATCGATCAGGATGCCCGCGAGGGTGCCGGTGAAGGACTTGGTGGTCGACATCAGGATGTGGCTGTCGCCCGGCGCCATGCCGTTGCCATAGGCCTCGTGGACCAGCCTTCCGCGATGGAGCACGGCGATGCCGTCGACATCGCTCGCGGCATCGAGTTCGGCGAGCATGGCGCTGCGCCCGCCTGCGAGCGGCACCTGCAGCGCGCCCAGGCCGACATCATGGCGCGGCAGCTCCCACACCGGCCCCTCGCCGCGCGAGACCGTCGCCACAGGCAGCAGTTCCGGCACATGGTGGAACCCCCAGGCGCTGTGTGGCGCGTCCTGGAAGTTGGTCGCGGTGACGCTCACATCAGGGCGTGGGCGATCGCCTTGCAGGCGCGGTTGATGTCGTCGAAGTACTTGCCCTCCACCGGCACCGGATGGGTGGCGTGCTGGGCGATGACGACGCTGGCGACGGGATCGACGAAGACCGACTGGCCGTGGATGCCGCTGCCGAAACAGGGCCGATGCGGGTCCTTCAGGTCCGTGACCACTTCGAGCGATAGTGGCAGCCGGGCATGGTGGGCGCGAAGTTGCCCCGGTCCCAGGCGGCGGCATCGCCGTTGTCGCGGAAGTCGCGGATCCAGCTTTCGGGCACGATGCGGCGTCCGTTCATCACGCCGTGCTGCAGGTGGAGCTGACCGAACCGGGCGAGATCGCGGGTGGTGACGCAGAGGCCGCCATCGGTCTGCGGCGCGCCCAGGCGATCCAGCGTGACGTAGGCATCGAACTCCGCGCCCATGGGCTGCCAGATCTCCCGGCTGAGCAGGGTGGCGAAGTCGGTGCCGCTGACCCGTTCGATGATCCAGCCGAGCACATCCGTGTTCGTGGAGACGTAGTGGAAGGTCTCGCCGTGGGGCCCGGCCTTGCGCATGGTCGCGCAATAGGCGCGCAGGTTGTCGGGCGCACCCTGACGCGCCGGGCGCCAGCCGGCTGCGACATCGAGCAGGGCGACATCGCTCATCGGGTCCTCGTAGTTCTCGTCGTATTCCATGCCGACGGTCATATCGAGGACATGGCGCAGCAGGGCGCCGTCATAGGCCGAGCCGGCAAGCTCGGGCAGGATGTCGGTGACGACCATGTCGGGATGCAGCAGGCCGCGCTCGCAGAGGATGCCCGTGAGCGAACCCGCAAAGGACTTGGTGACCGACATCAGCAGGTGCGGCTCGTGCGCCTCGACGCCGTCGCCGTAACGCTCGAAGACGATGCGGCCGCGATGGAGCACGACGAAGCCGTCGATGAAGCCGTTGTCGAGGTAATGGCGCACGGTGAGGCTTTCGCCGGTCTGATCCTCGAAGGTGACGTCATCGAGATGGAGCGGCGCGGGATCGAGCACGGCGACCGGCCCGGTGCCGCGCCAGACATTCCCGGTGGGCAGCATCCGCCGCAGGTTGCGGAAGGCCCAGCGGTTGAACGGCCCTTCCTGCATGTTGGCGATGGTCACCTGGGTTTCGGGCGATGCCGGAAACGTGCGCATCAGATCGGTCGGCTCGGTCATGGTATTTCCCCAAAGAAGCGCGCGACGCTAGCACGCCCACGGGAGAAGGCGCACCCAGGGTGGTCACGCACAGGAAAGACTATGGCTGCGTCGCCGCTCCGAGCAGGAGCCACATGTTTCCATGGCGCATCACGAAGCGCCGGGCGGAGCCATCGCCCAGACGGGCCACCTTGTGCCAGGCCGCATCGAAAGCGACCTGGAATGTGCCCGGAGCATTGCTGCCGCCGACGAGGAGCGTCCAGGCTTCACGCTCGAATTCTTCAGGAACTGCGGCAACATCTTCGAGGATGAGCCGCGCGAACAGCCGATCGAGCGGATCGGGAAGTTGCGAGGCATATGCCCTCTCCATTTCCTCCAGCGCCGCCATCTCCGCTGCGAATTCCTCCTGCGAGACTTTCCCGTCGGCCAACTGCCCGGCAAGCTCGCCGAGAGCGTAGCGCTTCAACATCAGGGTGTAGAGATTGGGGGCCACCGTGGGTCCCGCGGCCCAGGCCATCCAATCGCCGCAGGCCAGAGCCATCTGCTGGCCCAGGATCAAGCCGATCTCGGAATCGTCCAGGTCCCCGAGCAGCAGTGCGTCGGTCACCAGCACGAAGCCATTGCGCAAGGCAATCACGTTCACCTGGGGATTCGCGACAAGCTCGAAGCGCCAATCCGGCATCGGAAGGAAAGCGGCAGGCTCTGACGGGCACGTCACATCGAGGCCGCGCGTGATGCGTTCGAGGCGCTCGACCTCTGCCGGTTCGGCGCTGTCCCCGTAATGCTCACGCAGACGGTTCTCGATGGCGCCAAGCTCTTCCACCGTCAGAATGGGTCGCAAGACGATTGGGTCAACTTGCGCAGAGGCGGGTGTGAGAATTGCCGAGACAAGCGCCACCGCCAGAGCCAGTGTCGCAGCGATGATCGTCCGGTACGCGGGCAAGTCGAACTCTCCCTGTTTCCTGCGCTGGTCTGGTCTGATTCGGCGCAATCGGCCTCTCCCGACGACGAATCGTCCTCTATAGTTGGCACTCTCGACACTTGGAGCAATTCGCATGACCGCCCTGCCCCAGCGCGCCACCCCGGCCGCCCTCGAGGAACTCGCCGCCCTGATGGGCGAGCGTTTCAGCGTCAGCGACGTGGTGCGCGAGCAGCACAGCCACGACGAAAGCTGGCACGAGCCCGAGGCGCCCCAGGCCGTGGTCTTCCCCGAGAGCACGCAGGAGGTCGCCGCGATCGTGAAGGTCTGCGCGGCCCACGGCACGCCGGTCATCCCCTTCGGCACCGGGACCTCGCTGGAGGGCCATGTCGTCGCCGTGGAAGGCGGCGTCACCGTCGACATGACGCGCATGAACAACGTGCTGGAGGTCAACGCCGCCGATCTCGACGCCACCGTGCAGGCCGGGGTGACGCGAAAGCAGCTCAACGCCTTCATCCGTGATCAGGGCCTGTTCTTCCCGGTCGATCCCGGTGCGGACGCCTCGATCGGCGGCATGACGGCGACGCGGGCCAGCGGCACCAACGCGGTGCGCTACGGCACCATGCGCGAGAACGTGCTTTCGCTGACCGCCGTGATGGCCGACGGGCGCATCGTGAAAACAGCCCGGCGGGCTCGGAAGTCCTCGGCGGGATACGACCTCACCCGCCTGATGGTCGGCAGCGAGGGGACCTTCGGTGTCATCACCGAAATCACGGTGCGCCTCTACGGCATTCCCGAGGCGACCAGCGCCGCGGTGGTTTCCTTCGACGACATCGAGAACGCGGTCAACGCGGTGATCCTGACGATCCAGAGCGGCATTCCGGTGGCGCGCATCGAACTGCTGGACGAGGTGCAGATCGATTCGGTCAACCGCTACAGCCAGCTCGACCTGACCGTGGCGCCGACCCTGTTCCTGGAGTTCCACGGCACCGAGGCCGGCGTGAAGGAACAGGCCGAACGGGTGGGCGAGATCTGCCACGAGTTCGGCGGCGGCGAATTCCGCTGGGCGACCCGGCAGGAGGACCGCAACAAGCTGTGGCAGGCGCGTCACGACGTCGCCTATGCGTCCAAGGCGCTGCGGCCGGGCTGCAAGCTGTGGCCGACCGACGTCTGCGTGCCGATCAGCCGGCTTGCCGAGTGCATCGTCGAGACCAAGAAGGACCTTGCCGGATCGAAGCTGATCGCGCCGCTGGCGGGCCATGTCGGCGACGGCAACTTCCACCTCGTCTTCCTGCTCGACCCCGACGACCCGGCCGAACTGGCCGAAGCCACCCGCCTCAACGACCGCCTGGTGCACCGCGCACTGGCCATGGGCGGCACCTGCACCGGCGAACATGGCGTGGGGCTCGGCAAGATGGCCTTCCTGCAGGCCGAACACGGCGAAGGCCTGGCGGTGATGCGTCAGCTGAAGAAGGCGCTGGACCCGCAGAACATCATGAACCCGGGCAAAATCTTCACGATCTGACCCGGACCCATCCGATCGCCGCTCAGACGCTGAGGACGCAAGAGCGGATACTCTGGCAGTCGACCTCAAGCACGTCGCACAGCATCTCGAATTCGATCAGTTCGGCGCGGCGCACCTTGCCGTCGGCGGCGATGACGCTCCAGGCCAGGCGCATCAGGGCGACCGCCCGGTCAGGGCGGCGGCCGGCGCGTTCAATGCTATGGAGCAGGTTTTCGCGGGTCATTGCGGGATCGCCGCGCAGCCGGAAGAGCTGCTCGTCGAGGATGGACACCGCCTGAGCCGGCGTGAAGCGCGCCAACAGCGGATCGCGCTTGATGGCCGCATCGATCGCGTAGCGCTCCTCAAGGCCGACTTCGCCATCGGCGCTGGCCACCAGGGCGCAGGCCGCCATGGCCGCCTGGAGATAACCCCGCGCCATGATGCGACCCAACCCCTCGGCAACCGCGGCGCGCGCGGCAACAATACCCAGATAACGGTGTTCCACGGCGTGTTGCATGATCCAGCTCCCGGCGTTCCTGGATTCAACTTGCAACCGGCGGTTTGGTTGCCACCGAAGTGCCACATTGTGACGGCGGTTCAGACCTTGCTGCAGGAACCCCCGCCCAGAACGCAGAACTTGGCGCAATGGGGATGGTTGAGCTTCACCTCGCCCGCGGCCTGCGCCAGCGTATGGCCCAGTTCGAACTGGGGATCGTAGGGCAGCAGGGTGCAGGCCACGACCGCGGGGCGATCAGCACCCTTGCGCTTCACGACCATGCGTGAACTGGCGCACATCATGGCGCCGGGATCGACATGCAGGATGCCCCAGCAGGCCTCGGTGATCTCGGGCACCTCGACGGTCTCGTCCATCTCCGGGAACAGCACCAGCTCCATGGGGTCGTCGGCATCGGTCTTGAGGCCGAGCTCGCCAAAGAGACCGGCAAAGCCCCGGCGCAGGCTGGCCTCGTCCTCGGCCCAGCGGGTGCGGCCTGCGACATGCACCGTGAAGCCGTGTTCGGCCAGCCAGCGCACGCCGCGGATCATCGGGTCCCAGGAGCGCGCGCCGCGTTCGAGCTGATGGCGTGTCTTGGCGTAGTGGTCGACAGAGACGCGCAGGGTGAGGCGTTCGCCATAGCGGCGCTGGAGATCGAGCAGACCGTCGGCGCACTTCATCATCGGACGCATGGCGTTGGTCAGGATCAGCACGCGATGGCCACGCTCCAGCGCATCGGTGACCATGACAAGGAAGTCCGGATTCATGAACGGCTCGCCGCCGGTAAAGCCGATCTCCTGTGTACCGAGGTCATCGCTGGCGATCTCGTCGAGATAGGCGGCGACCTCGGCGGCGGAGATATAGACGAGGCGATCGTTCTTAGGGCTCGATTCGATGTAGCAGCCCGCACAGGTCAGGTTGCAAAGGGTGCCCGTGTTGATCCACAGCGTGTCGAGCCGCGCCAGCGCCACGCCGGCGCGCCGCTCGCCCTTGGCCGTGATTGCCGGATCGCTGAACTTGCCCGCCGCTATGGCCGTCGTTTCGGCAGCCGCCATGCTGATCGCCCCTGTAGTTTGGCGGGCAGGTTGGCAGTCTCCGCCGTGATCTTCAACGCGCCAGGGCCTCCGCTCACGCAATCGGGATCACCTGCGAGCGGGGCAACCATGCGCTTCTAGGGCGGCGGTCAACGTGCTATGCGAACCAAATCGGGACAAACCGGGGGGCGGAACCTTGAGCGAAGATAAGACTGCAGCGCCGCAGGAATCCGAAGCCGCACCCGAAGCAGTTCCGGCACCGGCAAAACGCAAGGACCGGGGCCGCCAGGTCGCCATCGCGCTGGTCGCCATCGCCGCCGTGCTCTTCGTCTATCACCTCTTTGCCGACCGCCTTACGCCCTATTCGCCCTATGGCTACATCCGGACCTATCTGGTCGCGGTGGCGCCGCAGGTTTCCGGCTCGGTGATCGATGTCGCCGTTCGCGACAACAGCCGGGTCGCGTCCGGCGATGTGCTGTTCCAGATCGACCCCTCCGACTACGAGATCGCCGTGGCCGCGGCCGAAGCCCAGCTCGCCCAGGCAGGGCAGTCGATCGGGGCCAGCACCGCCGGTGTCGGTTCGGCCCAGGCCGCCCTTTCGGAGGCCCGCGCCAACTACGAAAACGCCCGTGAACAATCGGCCCGCACCCTGGAGCTGGTCGCCCAGGGCGTCTATGCCGCGGCGCGCGGCGACGAGGCAACGGCCGAGCTCGACGCCGCCAGCGCCCGCGTCCGCCAGGCCGAGGCCAACCTTGTCCAGGCGCAGCAGGCCCTGGGGCCCGAGGGCGCCGACAATCCCCTGATCCAGTCCGCGCTCGCCGAACTGGACCGCGCCCGCCTCAACCTGCTGCGCACCACCATCGTTGCGCCTTCCGAAGGCGGCATCACCGGCCTGCAGCTTGCGCCGGGAGAGCAGGCGCGCGCCGGCCAGGCGGTGATGACCTTCATCGACCTGCGCGATATCTGGATCGTTTCCTACTTGAGCGAAAACAACCTGGGTCTGGTCGCACCGGGCGATCCGGTGGAGATCGCCTTCGAC
>CALGGB010000093.1 GCA_937880925.1 uncultured Rhodospirillaceae bacterium
TCCTCGCCTTCATCCTCGCCATGGCGCTCTGCGCCGCGGTGCTTACCAACGATGTCGCCGCCGCCATCGGCACGCCCATTGCCTTGCTGCTCGCCCGCGCCAGGGGCTGGCGGCCAGTCGTGCCGCTGCTGGGCCTGTGCGCGGCGGTAACGGTCGGCAGCATGGCCACGCCGGTCGGCAATCCCCAGAACATTCTGATCGCAACCGCCGGAGCACTATCCTCGCCCGTCACCACCTTTGCCCTGTGGCTGGGTGTGCCAGCCCTGCTGTCGCTGGCTTTCGTCTATCTCTGGCTGCGCCGCCTTCTGGCTGAGGCGGATCGTGAGCCCGATGACGCCGCCACCCTGGCCCTGCCGCACGACCTCCCTCGCACCTGGCCGGCCTGGCTCGCCACGGCCCTGCTGGTCAACCTGGTCTGCGCCGACAGCCTGGGCGGATTGCTCGCAACCGGCGTCCGCATCCCGCTGGGGCTGGCCAGCCTGATTGCCTGCCTGCCCGTCTATCTGTTCGGCAGGCGCCGGCGCCGGAACTTTCTGGAGCTGGGCTGGCCGACGCTTGCCTTCTTCGTCGCCATGTTCGTCGTCACCGGCGCCCTGCTGCAATCGGGCGCGCTTCAGGCCATGCTCGGGAACCACCGAGCACAGCTCGGGGAGCACGGTGTCACGGCGGGAATTGCCTTCTGGGCCAGCCAGGTCTTTTCCAACGTGCCGCTGGTACAGATCTATCTGGAGCTTCTGGCCGAAAGGCAGGTGCCCAACCTGATGATGCTGGCGGGCATCTCGACGCTGGCGGGCAACCTCTTCATCATCAGCGCGGCCAGCAATGTCATTGTCGTGCAGGAAGCCGAACGGTTCGGCAGGCAGCCGTTCCATTTCTGGCAATTCGCCTGGATCATGCTGCCGGTTACGGTTGTTTCGGTCGTCCTCACCTGGGCCTGGGTCACCTGGCTCGCCACCCTTCTCTGACAGCGGGTTCGCCATGCGCCTCTTCGTCGCCGGTCTGGGCACCGAGACCAACACCTTCGCCCCGTTCCCGACCGCCGAGCAGGGTTTCCGCGAGGGCGAGTGGTTTCCCGCCGGCAGCCATCCCGAATACCCCACCTTCGCCGGCGCACCCCTGGTTGCGGCCCGCCAACGCGCCGCACAGGGCAACCACGAACTGGTCGAAGGCCTGTGCACCATGGCCGAGCCGGCAGGCATCACCACGCGCCAGGCTTACGAGAGCCTGCGCGACGGGATTCTGGACCAGCTGCGCGCCGCCATGCCGGTCGACGTCGCGGCCTTCTACATGCACGGCGCCATGATTGCCGAGGGCTACGACGACTGCGAGGGCGACATGCTGGCCCGCGCCCGCGCGATCGTCGGTCCGGATGTGGCGCTGGGCGCCGAACTCGATCTGCACTGCCATCTCACGCCGCTCATGATCGAGGCCGCCGATGTCCTGGTCGCCTACAAGGAATATCCCCATACCGATATCCTGGAGCGCGCAGAGGAACTGATCGACCTGCTGATGGCGACGGCCCGCGGCGATATCCGCCCGGAAATGACCCTGGTCGATACGGGCATTCTGGTCATGATGCACACCAACCTGGATGAGGTGCGCGCCCTGGTAGACCGCATGAGCGCGCTGGAAGGCAGGGACGGGGTTCTCTCGGTCTCCCTGGGTCATGGCTTTCCCTATGGCGACGTCGCCGACATCGGCACCCGCGTGCTGGTGGTAACCGACAACCGGCCAGAGCACGGCCGCGTCCTGGCCACCACCCTTGCCGGCGAGGTCGCCGCCCTGCGCGGACGCACGGAAGCGCCCTACGTCTCGATCGACGCAGCCTTCGACCAGGCGCTGGCCATGGAACACGGCCCCGTCGTTCTGGCCGACAAGTCCGACAACGCCGGCGGCGGCGCGCCCGGCGATTCCACCTGGATGATCGCGCGCGCCCTGGAACGCGGTATCGGCAACCTGGCGGTCGGCCCGCTATGGGACCCGATCGCCGTGCGGACCTGCATGGATGCCGGGCTGGGCGCCACCCTGCCCCTGCGCTTCGGCGGCAAGATGTGCCCTCTGTCGGGCCAGCCGTTGGATCTGGAGGTCACGGTCACAGGCCTGGCCAGGGACGCCCAGCAGAGCCTGGGGACAGCGCAATCGGGCCTGGGAGATTGCGTGGCGATTCACGGCAGCGGCATCGACGTGGTTCTCACCACCGCGCGCACCCAGGCCTATTCACCTCATCTGTTCCGCAATGTCGGTATCGAGCCCACTGAACGCCACATCGTGATCGTCAAGTCGACCCAGCATTTCCAGGCCGGTTTCGCCCCTATCGCCAATGCCATCATCCATGTCGCCGCGCCCGGCGTGGTTGCGCCCGACTTCGGAAATCTGGTCTTCCACAAGATGGCGCGTCCACGCTGGCCTTTCGATCAGGGCGAGCCGGAAATTCGCCTGATTGCCGGTTGAAATCAGGCCAGACGGTCGCCTCACCGGGCCCTTTCCTGCTAGGTTGGAGCACCTGCCTCGAGAGTCCTTTTCATGCACAGCATTGTTGCGAACCCGCGTAGCGTGCGCGAGATCGAACATCTCTGGATTCCCCTGGCCGACGGCACCCGCCTTGCCGCGCGCATGTGGCTGCCCGAGGACGCCGAGGCCGATCCGGTTCCCGCGATCCTGGAATACATCCCCTACCGCAAGCGCGATGCCTGCCGCAGCAGCGACCGCCTGATGCACCAGCCCGTCGCCGAGGCCGGATACGCCTGCCTGCGCGTCGATATCCGCGGCAGCGGCGACAGCGAGGGCATCCTCACCGACGAATACACCGCCCAGGAACAGGCCGATGGCCTCGAGATTCTCGCCTGGATCGCCGCGCAACCCTGGTGCAGCGGTGCCGTGGGCATGATCGGCATCAGCTGGGGCGGCTTCAACGGCCTGCAGCTTGCCGCCCTGCGCCCGCGCGCCCTGAAGGCGGTGATCTCCGTCGGCTCCACCGACGACCGCTACGCCACCGACGTCCACTACTACGGCGGCGGCCTGACCAAGGACAACATCGATTGGTCGGCCGTCATGTTCTCCCACAACGCCCTGCCGCCCGACCCGGAAATCGTCGGCGAGAACTGGCGCGCCATGTGGCTGGAGCGCCTGGAGGCCAACCGCCCCTGGGCGATCGGCTGGATGGCCCACCAGCGGCGCGATGCCTACTGGCGCCACGGCAGCGTGTGCGAGGACATCGGCGCCATCGAGATTCCCGTCATGGCGGTCAACGGTTGGGCCGACAACTACGCCGAGACGGTGCCGCGCCTGATGGCCACCCTGAAGGGTCCGCGCAAGGGGCTCGTCGGCCCCTGGGCGCACGACTATCCCAACACCGGGCTGCCCGGTCCCCAGATCGGCTTCCTGCAGGAATGCGTGCGCTGGTGGGACCGCTGGCTCAAGGGCATCGACAACGCCGTCATGGACGAACCCATGTACCGCGTGTGGATGCAGGAGCATGTGCCGCCGCGCGGCGAGTACACCGAGCGTCCGGGCCGCTGGGTCGCCGAGCAGTCCTGGCCCAGCCCGCGCATCCAATGGCGGCATCTCGCCATGAACCCCGGCAGGCTGGAGGAAACCCCCGGCCCGGAAACGCCACTTGCGATCTGTTCCATGCTCTCCACCGGGCGCAGCCAGGGCGAACTGGGCCGCTACGGCAGCGGCGGCGAATGGCCCGGCGACCAGCGCGAGGACGATGGCGCCAGCCTTATCTTCCTTTCCGGTCCCCTGCCCGAGCGGACCGAGATTCTGGGCGCTCCCGTGGTGGAGCTGGTGATTTCTAGCGACCGTCCCGTGGCCCTTGCCGCCGTGCGCCTCAACGACGTTGCGCCCTCTGGCGCCTCGACCCGTGTGCAGCACGGCCTGCTCAACCTCACCCAGCGCGACGACCGCGAGCACATCGCGCCCCTGGTGCCCGGAGAGCGCTACCGCGTGCGCATCGAACTCGACGACATCGCCCATGCCTTCCCCGCCGGACACCGCATCGCGGTCTCGGTGAGTTCGGCATACTGGCCCATGGTCTGGCCCTCGCCGGAGATGGCGACGCTCACGGTGGTCGCCGGCGCCAGCCGCCTGGAGCTGCCGGTGCGCCCGGCCGATCCCGCCGATGCGGAGCTGCGCGCCTTCGACCCGCCGGTCAGCGGCCCCGGTACGCCGATGACCACCCTGCGCGAACCCCGCCTCAACAACATCCTGATCACCCGCGACACCGCCCGTCAGGCGGTGACGGTGCAGATCGTGCGCGACCGCGGCCACCATCGCTTCGACGACATCGGCAGCGAACTGGGCGAAAGCGGCGATGTCTTCTACCGCATCGCCGAGGACGATCCGCTCTCGGCGGAGGCCTGGACGGCGTTCGAAACGCTCTATGCACGCGGCGGCATCGCCCTGCGCATCCTCACCCGCCAGCGCATGACCTGCACCGTCGACAGCTTCCGCCTGGAGGCCCAGATCGAGGCCTTCGAGAACGACACACCGGTGTTCACGCGCACCTGGGACGAGAGCTTCCCGCGCGAGGGCATCTGAAGAAAAGCTGGAACGGCCGTCAGAGCCGGGGCGCAACAAGGAGAAGACCATGGCCAGCATCGTCGCAGTGCCGATGACCCTGCGGGACGTCGAGCATTTCTGGATCCCCCTGCCCGATGGCACCCGTCTGGCCGCGCGCATGTGGCTGCCAGAGGGTTCGCAGGACACGCCCGTACCCGCGATCCTGGAGTACATCCCCTACCGCAAGCGCGACGGCACCCGGGGCCGCGACGAAAACCTGCATGTCCCCATCGCCGAGGCCGGTTATGCCGTGCTGCGCGTCGACCTGCGTGGCACCGGCGACAGCGAGGGCGTCTGTCACGACGAATACCTGCCCCAGGAACTGCAGGACGGCTGCGACGTCATCGCATGGATCGCCGAACAGACTTGGTGCAACGGCAAGGTGGGCATCATCGGCAAGTCCTGGGGCGGCTTCAACGGCCTGCAGCTTGCCGCCCTGCGCCCGCCGGCCCTGAAGGCGATCATCTCCGTGGGCTCCACCGACGACCGCTACGCCACCGACGTCCACTACTACGGCGGGTGCCTGACCAAGGACAATCTGGACTGGTCGGCCTACATGTTCGCGCTCAACGGCATGCCGCCCGATCCCGAACTCGTCGGGGAGGACTGGCGCGCCATGTGGCTGGACCGCCTGGAAGCCAACCAGCCCTGGGCGATCCCCTGGATGGAGCACCAGCGGCGCGACAACTACTGGCGCCACGGCAGCGTCTGCGAGGATTTCTCCCTGATCGAGACGCCCTGTTTCCTGGTCAACGGCTGGGGCGACAACTACAGCGAGGCGATCCCACGCATGCTGGCCGGGCTTTCCTGCCCGCGGAAAGGTCTGATCGGCCCCTGGGCGCATGTCTATCCCCACGACGGCGGCCCCGGCCCGGAGATCGGCTTCCTGCAGGAATGTCTGCGCTGGTGGGACCATTGGCTGAAAGACATCGACACCGGGATCATGGACGAACCCATGCTGCGCGCCTGGATGTGCGACGGCCGCCCGCCGCGCACCGAATACACCACCCTGCCCGGCCGCTGGGTCGCCGAGGCGACCTGGCCCAGCCCGCGCACCCAGTGGCGCGAGCTTGCCCTCAACCCCGGCCGCCTCGATGACGTGGCCGGGCCGGAAACGCCCTTGCCGATCTGCTCCATGCAGACCACCGGCCTCACCCAGGGCGAACTCGGCCGCTACGGCAGCGGCGGCGAATGGCCCAGCGACCAGCGCGAGGATGACGGCGCCAGCCTGGTCTTTGTCACCGAGCCCCTGACCGAAGAAGTGGAAATCCTGGGCGCCCCGCTGGTCGATCTGGTGATTGCCTCGGACAAGCCCGTCGCCTTCGTCGCCGTGCGTCTCAACGACGTTGCGCCCTCGGGCGCCTCGACCCGCGTCCACCACGGCATCCTCAATCTCACCCGGCGCGACGGCATGGACCGCACC
The DNA here is from genome assembly GCA_937880925.1 of uncultured Rhodospirillaceae bacterium. Classification (GTDB taxonomy): domain Bacteria; phylum Pseudomonadota; class Alphaproteobacteria; order SP197; family SP197; genus CALGGB01. Next base: position 5,987 of record CALGGB010000093.1, read on the forward strand.
GATCCGCTGGAGCCGGGCAAACCCTGTTCCGTCACCGTGGAGATCGACGACATCGCGCACCGTTTCGCTCCCGGCCATCGCATCGCGCTCTCGATCTCGTCGACCAACTGGCCGCTGGTCTGGCCCAGCCCAGAGGTCGTGACGCTAACCATCCACGCGGGCGCCAGCCGCCTGCGCCTGCCGGTGCGCCCGGCCGATCCCGCCGACGCCGACCTCCCCGACTACGGCCCGCCCCTTGGCGGCGAAGCCGGCCCGGTAACGACCCTGCGCGAAGGCCCGCCCAACACCCGCGACATCCACCGCGATGCCTATACGGGCGAGACCATCGTGCGCCTGCCGCGCAAGGATGGCGCCTACCGCATCGAGGACATCAACATGGAGACCCACGGTGACGGCTCCATCTGGCACCGCATCGTCGAGGGCGACCCCACATCGGCCACCCAGTGGTCAGCCTTCACCATGGGCCGGCGGCGCGGCGACTGGCACGTCGAATCCCGGACAACCCAACGCCTGTCCTGCACGGAGAGTGCTTTCCGGCTGGAAGCCAGCATCGAGGTCGACGACAACGGCGAGCGCATCTTTGAGCGCAGCTGGGATCTGACCATCCCGCGCGACGGCATCTGAGAAGAAAGCACAACAATGACCGACAGCCTGGTTGCCAACCCACGCGCGATCCACGAGATCGAACACTGCTGGATTCCCTTGCCCGACGGCACGCGCCTGGCGGCCAAGATCTGGCTGCCGATTGATGCCGAGGAGGAGCCTGTTCCCGCGATCCTGGAATACCTGCCCTACCGCAAGCGCGACGGCACCCGCGGCCGTGATCGCACCAACCACCCGCCGGTCGCGGAAGCCGGCTACGCCTGCATCCGCGTCGACATCCGCGGCACCGGCGACAGCGAGGGCGTCTATCACGACGAGTACACCGTGCAGGAGCAGCTCGACGGCTGCGATGTCATCGCCTGGATCGCCGAGCAGCCCTGGTGCACCGGCGCGGTCGGCATCATCGGCATCAGCTGGGGCGGCTTCAACGGCCTGCAGATCGCCGCGCGCCGCCCCCCGGCGCTGAAGGCCATCATCACCATCGGCTCCACCGACGACCGCTACGCCACCGACGTCCACTACTACGGTGGCTGCCTGATCAAGGACAATATCGGCTGGGGCGGCGTCATGTTCGGCATCAACGCCCTGCCGCCCGATCCCGAGCTGGTAGGCGAGGACTGGCGCGACATGTGGATGGCGCGCCTGGAAGCCGATACGCCCTGGACCCTGGAATGGCTGCGCCACCAGCGTCGCGACGCCTACTGGCAGCAGGGCAGCGTCAACCAGGACTTCTCGAAGATCGCATGCGCGGTCTATGCCGTCTCCGGCTGGGCCGACAACTACAACGAGGCCGTGCCGCGCCTGCTCGCCGGCCTCTCCTGCCCGCGCAAGGGTCTCTCGGGCCCCTGGGCGCACCAGTACCCCAACAAGGGTCACCCCGGCCCGGCCATCGACTTCCTGGGCGAGACCGTGCGCTGGTGGGACCACTGGCTGAAGGGTATCGACACCGGAATCATGGACGAACCCATGTACCGCGCCTGGATCCAGGACAGCGCTCCGCCCGCCACCGTCTATCCCGAGCGGCCCGGCCGCTGGGTGGGCGAACCGTCCTGGCCCAGCCCCAACATCGAGACCCGCGTCTTCGCCATGAACCCCGGTCGCCTTGATGAAAAGCCGGGCGACGAGACGCCGCTCGTGCTCTGCTCCCTGCAGGCCACCGGTACCCATCAGGCCATGCTCTGCCATCACGGTGAGCCCGGCACCTTCTCCTCCGACCAGCGCGGCGACGATGCTGCGAGCCTCGTCTTCGTCTCCGAACCCCTGGCCGAGCCCGCCGAGATCCTGGGCGCGCCCATCGTGGAACTCACGCTCGCAAGCGACCGGCCCAACGCCTTCGTCGCCGTGCGCCTCAACGATGTCGCCCCCTCGGGCGCTTCGACCCGCGTCCACCACGGCGTGCTCAACCTCAACCGCCGCAGGGGCATGGACCGCAGCGATCCCCTGGTACCGGGCGAACCGGTTACCGTGCGGGTCGAGATCGACGACATCGGCCATGCCTTCCCGGCCGGGCACCGCATCGCCGTATCGGTTTCCTCGACCTACTTCCCCCTCGTCTGGCCCTCGCCCAAGGCGGTGACGCTGACCTTGCTCGCCGGACGCTGCCATCTGGAACTGCCGGTGCGCCGCCCCGACGCGCCCGACGGGACCTTCGCCCCCTTCGGCGCGCCGGTGAACGGTCCGGGCAGTGCGATGACTCCCGTCGCCAAGGGCCAGGGCCTGCGCCGCGAGGTGCTGCGTGACATTGCCAGCAGCACCACCATGACCCATCAGGTCCAGGACAGTGGCCTCAACCGGCACGACGACACCGGCGAGATCGAGGGCGAACGCGGCGAAAACTGGCACAGCATCGTCGAGGGCGATCCCGCCACCGCCCGCTCGCGCACCGAACGCGTCGACACCTGGCAGAAGGATGGCATCGCCATCGAGATCCGCACCCGCCAGGAGCTCTGGGCCGACGCTGCCGACTTTCACTTCAGCGCCGAGCTGGAGGCCTTCGAGAACGGCGCCAGCGTCTTCTCGCGCTCCTGGAGCGAGACGGTACCGCGCGACGGCAACTGAGCCATCCACCGGCAAACTGCGCTCGCGGCGCTCCGCGGGGTAGAAGCCGGCGCGATATCGGGCGAGGTTGAGGCTTGTCGATTCGCGTTGGGAACGCCACATGCGCACCGTTTTGGTCGCCAACATCAAGGGTGGCTGCGGCAAGACGACGCTGGCCACCAATCTCGCCGTCGCCTTTGCCGTTGCCGGCAAGGCCGTGGCGCTGGCCGATGCCGACCGCCAGAAGAGCAGCCTGCAGTGGTGCCAGATGCGCCCCGAGGGCGTTCCCGTCGTGCAGGGCCTCAACTGGACCAAGCGCCAGGGCGAGGTGCCCAAGGGCATCGACCGCCTCGTGATCGACGCTCCCGCCGCCATGACCCCGGCGCAGTCGGAGGCCCTGGTCGATCTCGCCGACGTCGTGCTGGTACCCGTGCTGCCCTCCGTCTTTGACGAAAGCGCCACGCGTCGCTTCCTGGCCCGCATCGAGGAGATCAAGGCGATCCGCAAGCAGCGCAAGGGCCTGGCGCTGGTCGCCAACCGGGTACGCGCCCATACCCGTGCCGCCGACCGCCTGGAGGCCTTCCTTGCCGAAGTCGGCCACGAGGCCGCCGGGCGCATCGCCGACCGCGCGATCTACGGCGAACTCGCCGTCCAGGGCCTGAGCCTCTTCGACGTCAACACCCGTCCCGCGATCGAAACCGCCGTCCACTGGCTGCCCCTGCTGGGTTTCATCGAGGACAGCCTGCGCGGAAAACGCTGAAGTCCTAGTCTTCCCGCCGGGGTCGCCGGTGGCCACGGCGCGCCAGCGCTTCCTGCAGCTTGCTGCGCGGCTCGTCGCTGCCGTGGGCTTCGCGGAACGCCGTGATTCCCTCCGCGATCGCCGCATCCTCGCGCCCGCCTTCCCAGCGCCGCATCAGCGCCTTCTGCGCCCGGATCGCACGCGGTCCTGCAGCACAGATCGCTTCGGTCCATTCGGCCACCACGCCATCAAGCGCATCCGGCTCGGCCAGCCGTTCGATGAGCCCGGCCTGCAGCGCCTCGCGTGCATCGATCACGCGCCCGGTCAGCAGCAGTTCCGCGGCCCTGCCCCAGCCCATCAGGCGCGGCAGCAGGGCAGCCTCGATCACGGAGGGAATACCGATCTGCACCTCGGGCATGGCGAAGGTGGAGCGCACCGACGCCGCCCGCAGATCACAGGATGCCGCCAGTTCCAGCGCACCGCCCAGACAGGCGCCGTCGATCCGCGCGATGACCGGCACCGGGCAATCTCGCACCGCGCGACAGGCGCCATGCAGGCGCGTGATGAAGGTCTCAGCGGTTGCGGCGGTCACCGCCCCCAGTTCGGAGACATCAGCGCCCGCCGAGAATGCCGTTCCCGCGCCGGTCAGCACGACGCAGCGCAGGTCGTCCTCGCGTGAAAGACCGGCCATCGTCTGTGTCAGCCCGTCGATCAGGGCGCCCGAGAGCGCGTTGCGTTTCTCCGCGCGGGTCAGCACGACCCGTGCGACGTCGCCGGCGCGCACGACTTCTATCAGCGATGTCATGGCTTTCCCTCGCCCCGTTCCTGCCTAGAATGCCGACAACCTAACAATTGAACCAGCAGGAGTGGCATTCATGGGACGTGTAGCATTGGTATCGGGAGCCTCGCGGGGCATCGGGCGGGGCATCGCCAAGGCGCTGGCAGAGGCCGGCTACACGGTCGCCGCGAACTACCGCAGCGATGACGGGGCGGCCGCCTCGCTTGCCGCAGAAAGCGGCGTGAAGACCTACAAGTGGGATGTCTCGGACTACGACGCCTGCGTCGCGGGCGTCGAGAAGGTCGTTGCCGATCTCGGCCCCGTGGAGGTGCTGGTCAACAACGCCGGCATCTCGCCCGACAAGTTCCTGCACAAGATGGACGCCGCCCTCTGGCACAAGGTCATCGCGACCAACCTCGACAGCTTCTTCAACATGACCCACCAGGTGATCAACCCGATGCGCCAGACAGGCTTCGGCCGCATCATTAACATCGCCTCGCTTTCCGCCTTTGCGCCGAGCTACGGCGAGACCAGCTACGGCGCGGCCAAGGGTGCCATGGTCTCCTTCACCAAGGCGCTGGCCAAGGAAAGCGCCGCCAAGGGCATCACGGTCAACGCCGTCGCGCCGGGATACGTCGATACCGACATGGTGCGCGTCGCGCCCCAGGAGTGGATCGACAATCTGGTCAAGGACCACATCCTCGTTGGGCGCATCGGCAAGGTCGAGGACGTCGCCCGTTGCGTCCTGTTCCTGGCCGCCGATGAGGCCGACTTCATCACCGGCGCCACGATCGACGTCAACGGCGGCCACCTCATGCGGTGACGACACCCTCCGCCACCGCCGCACCCGGCACCATGACCGCACGGCCGGTCATGGTCCTGGGCGCGACCGGCGTCTTCGGCAGCCGGGCCTGCCGCCTGCTGGTGCGCCATGGCGCGCGCGTCCTTGCCGTGGCGCGCAATGCGGAGCGTCTGGCCGCTCTCGCGGCTGAAACGGGCGTGGAAACCGCTGCGGCGCAACTGCCCGCCGGCCTCGATGCCCTGCTCGCCAATCACCGCCCCGCTGCGGTGATCGATACCTGCGGCCCCTTCCAGCAGCGCGACTATGCCATGCCGCGCGCCTGCATCGCCGCCGGCGTGCCCTATATCGACATTTCGGACGCCCGGGAGGACGTGGCCGCCATCGGCACCCTGGACCGCGCCGCCCGTGAGGCGGGCGTGGCGGTGATCGCCGGGGCGAGTTCGGTGCCCGGCCTTTCCTCCAGCGTGATCGATCACCTCGCCCGGCGGTTCTCCCGTCTGGAAGCGGTCGAGATCGCCATCGCGCCGGGAAACGACGCACCACGGGGCCGTGCCGTCATCGCCTCCATTCTCTCCTATATCGGCCGGCCGATAGCGCGCTGGCAGGATGGCGACTGGCGCGAGGTGACGGGCTGGCAGGACAGCCGCCGTATCGCCATCGGCACCCTGGGGAAACGCCGGGTCGCGGCCTGCGACGTGCCCGATCTGGTGCTTCTGCCCAATCGCTATCCCAGTCTGCGCAGCGTCAGCTTCCATGCCGGTCTGGAACTGGCCCTGCATCATTGGGGCCTGTGGCTGCTTTCCTGGCCGGTGCGCTGGGGCTGGCTCGAACGTCCCGAATGCCTGACCGGACTTCTGCTGTTCCTTGCGCAATGCACACGCCGTCTGGGCAGCGACAGCGGCGGCATGCGCGTCGCGCTTTCCGGGCTGGGCCAGGATGGCCGTCCGCGTCATGTGGTCTGGACCCTGGAAGCCCTCCGGGGCGATGGACCGATGGTGCCTGTGCTGCCCGCGGTCGCTCTGGCGCTGGCGATCCTGGCCGGCCGTGGGCCCGGTCCTGGCGCACGGCCCTGCATGGCCGAGGTGCCGCTCGCGGCAATCACCGATCTCTTCGAGGACCTGGCGATCGAAGCCATGCTGGAGGACACAGCCCCGCCCTCGCTCTTCCGCCGTATCCTCGGCGAAGCACTCGATACCGTTCCTCCCGCGATCCGCGCCCTGCATGAGCTCAGCCACACGACCACAGCCGCGGGCATCGGCACCGTGGAGCATGGCGATAACCTGATCGCCAAGATCGCCGCACGCCTGCGCCTGCTGCCCGCGGCGGGCGAAACGCTGCCCATCGCCGTCACCTTCGCCATCTCGTCTGAAGAGGAAACCTGGCGCCGCAACTTCGATGGCCATCACGAAACCTCGCGCCTGGCTTATGGCGCGCCTGGCTGTGTCATCGAGCGGTTCGGGGCCCTGACCGTCGAGATGGCCGTGACCGCCGGTGCGCAGGGCATCGACTATGTCGCGGGCCGCAACCGCCTGTTCGGGCTGCCTCTGCCGGGCTGGCTCGGCCTGAAGGCGAGCGGCCGCGAGCGGCTTGATCCGGCGGGAAGGTTCGGCTTCGACGTCACCATCGACCTGCCCGCCGGGCTGCGCCTCATCCGCTACCGCGGCTGGCTCGCTCTGCCCGGCGCCTGACCGGCCTGACGCAGCAGGCCTACATCCCGAGCTCGGCAGCCAGCGGCACACGGTCAGGCAGAACCGGCCAGCCTTGCGCAGCGACCAGGGCCTCAAGCCGCTCCTCACGCACATCCAGGTGGGGATGGCTTGCCAGCATGACCGGCGGCTCGCCCTCGGCTTCGGCCATGGGACGCAGGGCGTCCAGCGCATCGCGATAGCCGCCGACGTGGCCGTAGAGTGAAAGCAGCGCGGGCAGTCCCGCGGCGTCGGCGGCCTCTTCGCGCTGCCTGCTGAAGTGCAGGGCGCCCACCATGCCGCCGCTGCCGACCACCAGATCTCCGATGCCGCTGTCCCCCGCAACCACCGCGCCGAGCAGACCGAGCAGCATTCCCGTACTGGCCCCGCGCATGTGGTCGCGGTGACGCACATGAGCGATCTCGTGGGCAAGGACCCAGGCCAGGGCATTCTCATTCGGCAGGGCGCCGATCATGGCTGTTGTCACGAAGACATGGCCGCCGAGCGTCGCAAAGGCATTCACCGTATCGAGATCGAGCAGGTGAAATTCAATCTCCATACCGTCGGGCAGGTCCATTGCCGCGGCGACGCGCTGCCCCAGCGCCGCGAGTGCCACCTTCTGACGTCCCTCAGGGACCCGGTGCGGGTCGTCACTGCCCGCCAGAGCCCGCTCCCAGGAGAACGGCACCGAAGGGCCCAGAAGCTGGGCAAGCACCAGGAACAGCACGACGGTCAGACCAAGCAGCGCCCCCACGCCGCCGCCCAGGACCGCCAGGTCGCGCAGCGGCCTGCGCCTGCCCGAATTGATGCCTTCGGGTATCCTGGGGTTCTCGAAGATCACACCTGGTCGGCAGCCCGGATCGCCGTGCCATAAGCCAGGACCTCGACCGATCCCGTGCTGCGGCGACGATCGTCGTAGAACACGCGGGAGGTCTCCAGCTTGACGTTGACGATGTGGGTCGCCCCCCGGGTCAACGCATCGCTCTTCATGCGCAGGATCGCCTCGCGCCGGGCGCGCTCGACCAGCGATTCATAAGCGTCGAGCTGACCGCCCACGAGCTGGCGCAGGCCGGTGATGAAGCGCTTGAAATAGTCGATCGAGACGACCGTGTTGCCCATGACCAGCCAACCCTCATGGGTTTCGGGCATGTCGCGGGAGGCAAACAGCATCAGCCCGCGCATCTCCTCCTCGCGGCGGCGGATGGAGGCATAGTGGCGCCGTTCGTTGAACGCGCCGATGGCGTAGCCGCCCACCAGCAGGGCCACGAAGATGATGAGTTGCGTCATCTCAGGCCTCGTCTTCGAGCACCACCGCGGTGCCATAGGCCATCAGCTCGGCTGCACCCTGGCTGATCGTGGATGTCGAGAAGCGCACGTTGAGCACGGCATTGGCGCCCAGTGCCTGTGCCTCCTGGATCATCCGCTCCATCGCGGTATTGCGCGATTCGGTCAGCAGTTCGGTGTAGCCCTTCAGTTCGCCGCCCACGAGGTTCTTGAAGCCCGCCATGATGTCGCGTCCGACATGTTTGGCTCTCACCGTGTTGCCGTTGACCAGCCCCAGGTGCCGCGTCACGCGCTTGCCCGGAACCTGCTCGATGTTCGTCACGATCATCCCGCACCCCTTCTGATTGACACGGGCAGCAGCATAGTCAAACACCGGTTGCTTTCGTAGCCCGAAAACGGCCGGTAGTCAGCGGGAGCAGGCTCAGGCGTCCGCGGTATCCGATTGCGCCGCCAGGGCCTCGCGGCCCGCGTCGAACTGCAGTTCGGCAAGGCGCGCGTAGAGGCCGCCCTCGGCAACCAGTTCCTGATGTGTGCCGCTGGCGACGATGCGTCCGCCGTCGACCACGACGATGCGGTCGGCCTTCAGCACGGTCGCCAGGCGATGGGCAATGACCAGGGTCGTGCGCCCGGTCATCAGCACGTCCAGCGCCTTCTGCACCATCTGCTCGCTCTCGGCGTCGAGCGCGCTGGTCGCCTCATCCAGCAGCAGGATCGGAGAATCACGCAGGATCGCGCGTGCAATGGCGATGCGCTGGCGCTGGCCTGTGGAAAGTCGGATGCCGCGCTCGCCCACGAAGGTGGCAAAACCATCGGGCAGCTTCTCGATGAACTCCAGTGCGAAGGCCGCCTCGGCCGCCGCACGCACCTCGCCGTCGCTGGCTTCCGGGCGGCCGTAGCGGATGTTGTCGGCGACACTGGTGCCGAACATCACCGGCTCCTGGGGTACCAGCGCCAGACGGCCGCGCAGGGCATCGACGCGGGCACGCCGCACATCGACGCCGTCGACGCTGACCGTACCCTGCTCGGGGTCGTAAAGCCGCAGCAGCAGGCGGAAGACCGTACTCTTGCCCGCGCCCGAGGGACCGACCAGCGCCACCGTCTCGCCCGGGGCGACCTGCAGTTCGAAATCGTCGAGGATCGCCGTCTCGGGGTGCGCGGGGTAGGCGAAACGCACCTTGGCCATCGCCACCGCGCCGGGCGCCGGCCCCGGCAGTTCCACCGGATCGGCGGGTGCAGCGATGGCGGGCTGGGCGTTGAGCAGTTCGACCAGGCGCTCGGCGGCACCCGCCGCCCGCTGCAGGTCGCCATAAACCTCGCTGATCGCGCCCACCGAACCGGCAACGACCACGGCATAAAAGACGAAGGCGGCAAGGTCGCCGCCGCTGATGCGCCCGGAAAGCACATCGTGACCGCCCATCCAGAGCACGCCGGAGATGCCGCCGAAGACCAGCAGGATGACCGTGCCCGTCAGCATGGCGCGCGCCCGGATACGCTGTACGGCGACCTCGAAGGCATCCTCAACCGCACCCGCGAAGCGTTTGCTTTCGGCCTGCTCCTGGGCGAAGGCCTGGACGGTCGCCATGCCGTTCAGCGTCTCGTCGATGCGGTGGCCGACATCGGCAATGCGGTCCTGCGACAGGCGCGACATGCGCCGCACCCGGCGCCCGAAGACGATGATGGGCACCATCACCACCGGCACCAGCAGGAAGACGATGCCGGTGAGCTTCGGGCTGGTCACCGCCAGCATCACCGTACCGCCGATCAGCAGCAGCACGTTGCGCAACGCCATGGACAGGCTGGAGCCGACCACGGTCTGCAGAACGGAGGTATCGGTGGTCAGGCGCGAAAGCACCTCTCCGGTGCGCACCGTCTCGAAAAAGGCCGGCGGCTGAACCAGGACGCGGGAGAAGACATCGCGTCGCAGGTCCGCCACGACTCGCTCGCCGATCCAGGAGACCAGAAAGAATCGGCCGTAGCTGGCGCAGGCGAGCAGGACCACGATGCCCAGAAGCGCGATCAGCGCATGGTCGAGCAGGGTGGTGTCACCCTGGGAGAGTCCCTCATCGACCAGGGCACGCAGGCCGGCGCCCAGGCCCAGCACGGTGCCGGCGGCCACCACCAGGGCGACCAGCGCCCCGGCGACCTGCAGTTTGTAGGGGCTGAGATAACGGGCGAGCTGGCGCAGATCGGCAAAGTTGCGGCTTTTGGGCCGTTCGTTCGCGTCTTTGGAACCGTTGCCGGTATCGGGATTTCGTCGCGGGGTCAGCACGTTGGCCCCTATATCAGGGGGTCCCGCCCGCGCCAAGCGCGGCGGCCGTTCAAGGCTGCAAAGATCGCCCTTCCTGCGGGCTTGCTCTCGGCCCGGCGCGGGCCTATAAGGCGCGCCTTGTTTGCGGAGGCCGCGCTATGAAAAGCGACATCCATCCTGACTACCACGAAATCAATATCGTCATGACCGACGGTACCAAGTTCACCACGCGCTCGACCTGGGGCAAGGCTGGGGACACGATGACGCTCGACATCGATCCCAAGTCCCACCCGGCCTGGACTGGCGGCTCGGCACGCATGCTCGACGCCGAAGGCCAGGTGGCACGCTTCAACAAGCGTTTCGCCAATCTGGGTATCGGCTGAACCTGATTTCGGTCCTGTTGCGTCAGCGGCGGCCTTGGGCCGCCGTTTTCGTTTCTGGATCAGGTAGTTAACCCCGTCCTGTCTCGAACCCCGCCAGCGCCGCCGCCAGGTTGCGGCCCAGGTTGTCGCAGAGATAGCCGCCCTCCTGCACCAGCACGGTCGGCAGGTCGCGCTCCCGGGCGAACGCGCCCAGCGCCTCGCCCGCGCGGGCAAAGCCGTCGGTGGTGACGCGGAATCCCCCCACCGGATCACCCTCCTGGGCATCCAGTCCCAGCGAGACCAGCAGCACACCGGGCGCGAATCGGCCGATCAGGTCCAGAGCGGTATCCAGCGTTTCCAGCCACAAACTGTCCTGCGTGCCCAGCGGCAGGGGCAGATTGACGTTGAAACCGGTGCCCTGGCCGGCGCCACGCTGGCCGGCATCGCCCCAGAACCAGGGGTAGAAGTCCGCCGGATCGGCATGGATGGAGACGAACAGCACGTCGTCGCGTTCCCAGAACACCGCCTGGGTGCCGTTGCCGTGGTGGATGTCGATATCAAGTACCGCAGCGCGTGCCACCGCCGGCAGCATGTGCTCGGCGGCGATCGCCACGTTGTTGAGGAAGCAGAACCCCGCGGCCATGTCGCGGAAGGCGTGATGGCCGGGCGGCCGGCACAGGGCATAGGCCACCTTCTGCCCTTCCAGCACCAGATCGGCCGCCGTCAGGGCCACCTCGCTTGAGGCCAGCGCGCCCTGCCAGGTCTCGCGCCCCAGCGGACAGGCGCCGTCGCCCAGATGGTAACCCGCCTGGCCCACGATATGACGCGGCCGCAGCGCGCCGGGGCGACCGGGAAAGGCGTTGGCCATCACCTCCTCGCCCGCGCCGGGCAGCGCCGACCAGCGGGCATGGGCGGTTTCAAGGAAGCTCAAATAGTCCGGGCTATGGACGCGGCCCCGCGCACTGCCGTCATGGGCCCGCGCATCGACGATGGCATGGCCCTGGCCCGACACGGCCTCGAGCAGCACCCTGGCACGTTCGGGGACCTCCGAGGCCGGGCCGATGCGGCCCCGCACCATGAAACTCTTGGGGTCGTGGCGGGCGTGATCGGCGCTGTAAACGATCTGCATGGCCGGCTTCTCTCCTGTCCTGCTCCTGCCTGATGCCCCATCCTGCACCGCCCGCCAACGCGCGGGAACGATTGGGGCCTGTAGTCCCAGGCGGGTTTCGCGGCATAGACTACACGGGGCGAAAGGGAGAAACAGGTAGCGTGAAACGAACCATGCGTTGGTGCGCCTGGACGGCGGCAGGCATCGTCGGCCTGGCGCTGGCGGCCGTTCTCGCCCTCGTCGTGCTGGGCGCCGATGCCCTGCGCCCGACGATCGCCGATGCCCTGAGCGAAGCCCTGGACCGGCAGGTCGTCATCGAGGGGCGCCTGACCCTGGGCTGGAAGGGCGGGCCCGCGCTGGCAGCCGAGGGCGTGACCATCGCCGGTGAGCCAGGCGGCCCATCGCTGGCAGAGGCCGGACGCTTCGTGGTGCGGCTGGACCCGCGCGCCCTGCTGGGCGGCCAGGTTGTGCTTTCCTACATCGGCATGCGCGACGTGGTCGTCCGGCCCGATGCCATCGGCGACACCCAGGAGGATGGCCTTCCGGCCGCCCAGGAGCAGGCCGCGCCCGCGGCTCAGGCCGTCGCCCCGGCCGACCTCTCCATGCTCGCAGGTGATTTCGGCGTCCGTATACAAAACCTCACCATCGAAAGCGGCCAGCAAAGCCTGCCCGTGACGATCGAGACCCTGAGCCTGGAGACAGAGCGAGACGGCATCACACGCCTGGACGCCGGCCTTTCCTATCGCAACGCGGTCTTTGCCCTGAGCGCGACCGGCGCCGGACTGGAAACCCTGCTGGCCGGCAGTTCCTGGCCGGTGGAGATCACGCTGACCCAGAGCAACAACACGGCCAGCGCCAGCGGCGTCCTCAAGGGAATGACCACCGCCCCGTCGGCCAACCTCGCGCTCCATGCCAACGGCAGCGACCTCAACAGCCTGCTCGAGCCCCTGGGGCTGGCCAATGGCATCGACGCCCCCTTTTCCCTCTCTGCCCATCTTGATGCCGGCCTTGATCGGATCGCGGTGTCGGAACTGCAACTGACCGCCGGCAGCTTCGAGGCGATGGGTGACCTCCAGGCCAATCTGGCCTCCAGCCCCCTCTCGGTCAGCGGCTGCCTGCATCTCACCAGTCTGCCGGACCTTGGCGGGGGCGATGCCGTCAACTTCGGCGAACTGCTTGCGATCCCGGTGCCCTACGGCGTCCTGGAGAGCATGGACCTCGACATTGCGCTCGCAATCGCTCGCCACGATCTGGGCGGTCTCGTCCTCAGCGAGATCGAGGTACCGGTGCAACTGAAGGACGGTGAACTGGCGATCGACCCGCTGATAGCCCTGATCGATGGCGAACGGCTGGAGGGGAGCCTGCGGGCCAGCGCAGGCGACAACAGCGTCGCGGCGAGCCTTCATGCCGACCGCCTGCCCCTGGCAAACCTGCTGCGCCGAGTGCGTCCCGACCTTGCGCTGTTCGGTGAGGCCGGCGGTGGCATGGATCTGGATGCCCAGGCCGGGGGCGCCACGCTGCGCGATCTGCTGGCAAGTCTGAGACTCGATCTCGCAGCCCGCGATGTCCAGTTTTCGGCGCGCTGGCTGGACGGCAGCGCGACCCGCGCCGAACTGGAAACCTTCACCATTGCCGCCGGCACCGAGCGTTATCTGACGGCCCAGGCCCAGGGCACGATCGACGGCAATGACGCAAGCCTGTTCCTCACCACAGGGCAGTTGCGTGAGCTCGTCTCGGGAAGCGACGGCTGGCCGCTGGAGCTTCACGTGGGTAACGAAGCGATCGGTATCGATCTGGTGGGTGTCATCATGCATCCCGACACGGCAAGCGGTCTGCGCCTGGAGGGCCTGCTGCGCGCCACCAGCTTTGCGCCGATCAACAGCCTGCTCGATATCGACGTGCCCGTGGACGGCCGCATCGAAAGTTACTTCCATCTCTCCGACATCGACGCAGGTTTCCGGCTCGACTGGATCGATGCCAGCGTCGGCGAAAGCAGCCTGGAAGGCACCCTGGATATCGTCGACAGCCCGGACGAGACATCGATCTCGGGCTCCCTTTCGGGGCCGCGCCTCATCCTTGCACTTGGAGGCGGCGACGAAACGGAAACCGATATCGACGCGCTGATCCTGGAACAGGGTGATCTCGATGGCGTCGCGCTGGACATCGCCCTCGACGTCGAGCGTCTGGTCGTCGCACCTGTCACGTTCGACGCTGTTGCGGCGCGACTTCTGCTGAACCAGGGTGTGCTTTCGCTGGCGGACGGGCAAACCACGGTGATGGGCTCGCGCGCCGACATTGCCATCGCCATCGATGCCTCGCAGACCAGACCGGCGCTAACCGCAAGTCTTGTCGCCAGCGATGTCGATCCCCACGACATCGGCAGCAACATGGGCCTTCAGAACCTGCTGACCGGGCATGTCGACCGCGTCGCGCTGGCGTTCGATTCCCACGGCACCACGCTGCGCGAATATGCAGAGGAGGCAACGGCGCAATTGGGTCTTGATGGCGGAAACCTGAAGATCGGCAAGGATGCCAAAGCCCTGGAGTTTCACCGCCTGGAACTCAACGCCGCCCCCGACACACCGATTTCGGGCACCGAGGAGATCGTGCTCGGCGGCATTCCTATCACCCTGGCGCTCAGTTTCGTGCCGCTGGTCGATCTCATCGCCACGCCATCACCCTGGAACCTGGACGCGCACGGCACCCTGCTGGGCCTGGACTTCGAGATTGCCCGCAGCATTACGCCGTCGCTGGCGGTCTATGCCCGTCCCGTGACCATGCGGCTGAAGTCAGACGACATCCGCACCGCGCTCGCCGAGTTCGGCATGACCATGCCGCAGCCCCTGCCGCTGACCACACAGGGCACGGTTCAGGTCTTTTCCGACCATGTCGCCTTCCAGCTCGACGAAACACAGCTTGCCGGCTCCGACCTGCAGGGTTCGCTCAATCTATCGCTTGATGCGGCGCCACAGCAGGTGACGGCGCGTTTTGTCTCCCGGGTCGTCACCGTCGATGACTTCCTCGCCCCGGACGATGCGACCGGTACCACGCCGCAAGCAGAGGAGCGCAGCCTCAAGGACATCCTCGCCAGCAGCCTGCCGGTCTGGACCATGCCCGATCTGGCGCTCGACCTGCGCATTGATGCCAACGAGATCCACTGGTCCGACAACGTCCTGGAAAACGTCGGCACGCGCATCACCATCGCCGGCGACACGCTGCACATCGACGATCTGCAGGCCGATGTTTTCGGCGGCAGCGTCGCAGGTACGATCACGCTCCAGCCCCGGGACGCACAGACACGCCTGACGACCCAGGTTGTGATCAATCACATCGATTCCGACAAGCTGCTGCGCGAGGCAGGCATCGCCGAAGCTGCTTCAGGCGAAGTGGCGCTCAACCTCGACATCAATACCCAAGGCGCCACGCCGGGCGAGATGCTGTCTGACCTCTACGGTCATGTTGCGCTCAGGCGCGGGGACGGCTGGGTCAAGTCAGGCGCGGTCGCGGTGCTGACCAAGAACATCCTCTCTGCCCTGCTTTCCTCACTGTTCAATCCGGCAGAGGAGACGACAATCCGCTGCATCGTCGTCAACGTCGATTTCGAACACGGCATCGGCACGCTGCAGCAATCCGCGGTCGCCCTGGACAATGTTGTCATCGTCACCGACGGCAGCTTCGACCTTGGCAAGCAGACCATCGACGTCCAGCTCGATCCCAAGGCGGTCGACCGGTCGTTCCTGCGCCTGCTCACTCCGGTTTACATTGTCGGCGATCTTCTGGATCCCAAGGTCAGCCCGCATTCGGGCGAGGTTCTGGCAGGCCTGGGCGCGGCCCTGTTCGGGGCCGGACCGATCTACGATGGCGATCTCGACGTTCTCTGCGCGGGCCTCTGAAGCGGGGCGCCGGATCAGGCGAGAAAAACTGCGGTCGCCGCGGCCAACAGCCCAAGACAACACAGCGCCGCATCGCCAAGACGACCCGCTGATGTTCTACCGGGCAGCAGCAAGAACAGCAGCATCACGCCCAGAAGCGCGCCGCACAGGCCGACCATGTCGCCACGACCCCCGCCCAGGGCCAGCAGGGCCAGCGCCACGAACAGCACGACAAGCCAGAACGCAGCAGCCATCCGCGAGCGAGCCGAGAAGGCCAGGCCGGCAAAGGCGGTGCCGGCCCCAAGCAGCCCAGCCAGGGTAAGGGCATCGACAACAGGCAGACCAATGCCGGGCACCGCCATTGCCCCGGCGCCATAGAGGCAGACAGCACAGAGCGCCCCGATAGCCAACCGCAAGGCCCGGCCCGGCCCGGCGTTGGCGCCAGGCAGGGTCGATGCTGCGATCAGCCCTCCGGCCAGGGTGACGGCAAGCAGCGACCCAAGCCCCGCCAGATAGGCCAGCGCCAACCCGCAGACAGCGACGATTCCGAGTTCACCGGTGGCTGCATCCCCCGCCGCACCGGAGCGGCGCGCCTGCCAGCCCCTGGCCAGCACCAGGCTTGCACCCAGGGCGCCTAGAAGTCCGAGCGGAGCGTAGATCGCGGGCGGCAGCATGATACCGGGCACGGCGTCGAGCGCGGCACCATGGACCAGAAAGCCCCAGGTCAGGCAGGCCGAACCCGCAAGCAGCCAGGGCCAGGCTGTTCCGCGCAGAGCCGCCGCGATCAGCCTTCTTGCTTCAGCGCCGCCCAGCAGAACCCAGCCCAGCAGGCAGAAGGCCAGAAGCGGCAGGCTGTCCAGTGCCTCCCGTCGGGCATGGCTGATGCCGAAGACCAGGGCGCCACGCACCGCGCCACCCACCGCATCCAGCAGCCAGGCATGGGCCATGTCGTAATGCGCCACGGCGGCGGTCAGCAGCGCAGAACAGAACGCCAGCAACAGGACCCGGGAAATCCGCGCCCGTGTCAGCCGGGCGGCAGGCAGGGCCATGACGGCGACACAGACCGGCGTCAGCCACATCAGCGCGCCGGTCGGCAGATTCGTGAACGCCTCAACCAGCGGCGCGGGCCAGGTGCCGACCAGCAGCAGAGCGGCCAGGCCCAGCGCCAGGCTCGACGGGATGACAAGAATGGTACGCGCGGCCAGCGCCAGCAGCAGGCCCAGCGCCATCGGCCGCGCCAGCGCCGCCAGCAGCGCCAGCGCGGCGTCATCGACCCGGGGCTGAGCCAGGATCGCGCCGCCGGGCAGGGCCCAGAGCTCGATCAGCAGGCCCAGCGCCGCCGCGCAAACCAGCAGCAGCATGGCCTCCGACACACTCTCGGGCGGCCAGGTTGGCAGCAGGGCGCGGCGCAGGCGGTCCTTACTCACCGGCGTCAGGCCATGACTTCGCCGCCGCTGGCGACAACGGTTTCACCCGTCATGAAACGGTTTGCCGCCGAAGCGAGGAACGCGACGACCTCGGCGATGTCGTCGGGTTCTGCGACGCGGCCCAGCGGAATGCGCGGGATGCATCGGTCGAGCCAGCCGTCGCGGTGGGCGCGCTCGACGGCGATCGCGCCGGGACTGACGCCATTGACCAGTGTGCCGCCGGGCGCCATTTCCAGGGCGAAGGTCTGCACCAGGCTGCGTACCGCCGCCTTCGATGCGGCGTAGTGGGGATAAAGCGGCTTGGGGATGTAGGAATCGGTCGAGGCAATCATCACCACCCTGCCCTGCCTGCTCCCGGCAAGATCATCCATGAAGGCGCGCACGGTGAGGAAGGTGCCCCGGCAGTTGACATTGAACATGCGGTCCCAGCCCGCCACGGTGATCTCGCGCGTGCCTTCGAAGGGATAGATTCCCGCGCAGGTGACCAGAGCGTCGATACCGCCGGACCGCGCGATCACGCTATCACGCCATGCCAGGATCGAGTCTTCCTCGGTGACATCAAGCGGTGCAGGCACAAAGGCCTCGCCCAGCGCCGCGGCGGTCGCCGCCAGCGCCCTTGCATCAAGATCTCCGCCATAGACCCGCGCGCCACGCGCGATCAGCATGCGCGCCACCGCCGCGCCCAGGCCCTGGGCCGCTCCGCTCACGGCAACCGCGCAACCGTCGAATCGTGCTTCGTCCATGGTCGGCTCCTCAATTGCGGGCGCACCATAAGCTGCCCATACGAGGCTGTACCACAGGCCAGGAAAGGCTAGGATCGGCCCCGAACCAGGGAATCGAAAAACGGAGGCCTTCCATGTCGCGACCGGTCATCATCACCTGCGCCGTCACTGGCGGCGGCGACACCACGGGCAAGAGCGACAAGGTTCCGGTCACGCCCGAGCAGATCGCCAATGCCGCCATCGACGCCGGCAAGGCCGGCGCCACGATCTGTCACATCCATGTGCGCGATCCCAAGACCGGCAAGCCTTCCATGGAGAAGGATCTCTATGCCGAGGTGGTCAAGCGCATCCGCGACAGCGAGAGCAACATCGTCATCAACCTGACCACGGGACCGGGCGGCGGCTTCATGCCGTCCGACAACGATCCCATGGCCAACGGCATGGTCGGCGCCCTGCGCAAGCCCGAGGAGCGCACCGCCCATGTCGAGGAACTGCTGCCCGAGGTCTGCAGCCTGGACGTCGCCACGATGAACTTCGGCGAACGCGCCTTCGTCAACGTGCCCCAGCATCTGGAGGTCATGGCCAAGCGCATCAACGCGGTGGGCACCAAACCCGAGCTCGAGGTCTTCGATGCCGGCCACGCCCGTCTCGCCAGCAAGATGGTGGCCGACGGCCTGATCGCCGCCCCGCCGATGTTCCAGCTTTGCCTGGGCGTGCCATGGGGCGCGCCGGCGACGCCGGAATCGCTCGCCTACATGAAGGGCCTGCTGCCCGAGGGTGCGCTGTGGGCCGGCTTCGGCATCTCGCGGGCGCAGATGCCCATGGTCGCCGAAATCGTCAACCTGGGCGGCCATGTCCGCGTGGGCCTGGAGGACAACCTCTACCTGGAGAAGGGCGTGCTCGCGACCAACGCCCAGCTCGTGGAAAAGGCCGTCAGCATCATCAACCTTCTGGGCGCCCGGCCCGCCGAGCCCGACGAGGCGCGCAAAATGCTGAGTCTGCGAGGCACCCAGTGATCAAGGCCGATCTGGCCGGCAAGCGCACGCTGGTTACGGGTGCTGCTTCCGGCATCGGCCTTGCCACCGTTGAACTCTTCGCCCGCTGCGGTGCGAAGGTTGCGCTCAACGACCTGCCCTCCAATCCCAATCTGGAGAAGCAGGTCGCGCGCCTGCAGGGCGAGGGCCTGGATGTCATCGCCGCGGCCGGCAACGTCGGCGATCCCCAGGATTGCCGGCGCATGGTGAGCCAGGCAATCGCCGCACTCGGCGGCCTTGACCACCTCATCAACAACGCCGGCACGCCCGCAACCAGGCAGCCGGTTGCGGCCTCCGATCTCGACGGCATCGACGAGGGTTTCTGGGACCGTGTGCTCTCGGTCAATCTGGTCGGCCCTTACCGCTGCGTGCAGTCGGCCGCCGATGCGCTGAAGGCCTCCAGGGGCGCGGTGGTCAACACCGCCTCGGTCGCCGGAATCACCGGCACGGGCAGTTCCACCGCCTATGCCGCGACCAAGGCCGCGCTCATCAACATGACCAAGGCGCTCGCCAAGGGCCTCGCCCCTGACGTGCGCGTCAACGCCATTGCTCCCGGCGTCACCGACAGCCCCTGGGAATGCCGCTGGCCCGACGACCTGATGCCCGACCGTATCGCCCGCATCCCGCTGCAACGCCCGGGCGTTCCCGCCGACTATGCCGAAGCCATCCTGTTTCTCGCCGCCGGCGCCGCCTACATCACCGGCCACACCCTGGTCGTGGATGGCGGCGTGACGCTCTGATTTTTCCCTGCCCCTCTCCCCTTGTGGGAGAGGGGAATGCTCTCAGAGGTCTAGCGTCAGCAGGGGCGACTTCGCCCGGCTGCAGCAGACCATGATGAATTCGCCGCGGGCTTTCTCCTCGTCGTCGAGCACGAAGTCGCGGTGGTCGGCCTCGCCATCGAGCATGACGGTGGCGCAGGTGCCGCAGATGCCTTCCTCGCACATCGTCTCGACATCGAAGCCGTTGGCGCGCAGCACGTCGACGATGGACTTGTCGGCGGGCACGTCGAAGACCTGGCCGGTCGAGGCGATCTTGATCTGGAAGGCCTCGTCGGCATCATGGGTCACGGTCGGATCGACCGAGAAGTACTCGCAATGCACCGTGCCCTTGGGCCAGTGCGCGCTTGCCTGCTCGCAGGCATGCATGAAACCCGTCGGACCGCAGTAGTAGATATGCGCGCCCTCGCGCACGTTCTTCAGCAGACCGGCAATGTCCAGGCCGTCGGCCGGATTGCCGTTGTCGTGGTGGAACTGCACCTTGTCGGCGAACGCCGAGCCCTTGATCTCGTCAAGGAAGGCCGTCTTGGCGGGCGAGCGCGTGCAGTAATGCATCTCGAAGCTCTCGCCGCGGGTGGCAAGCTCCCGCGCCATGGCCAGCATGGGCGTCATGCCGATGCCGCCGGCCAGCAGGATGTGGTGCTTGGCGCCATCGTGCAGGGGGAAGTTGTTGCGCGGCGTGCCGATGGTCAGCGTGTCGCCTTCCTTCACGTTGTCGTGGAGGTAGGCCGAGCCGCCGCGGCCGGCCGTCTCGCGCAGCACGGCAATGACATACCGGTCGACATCACGCGGATCGTTCGACAGCGAATACTGCCGGGCGATGCCGTTGGGCAGTTCCATGTCGATGTGGCCGCCGGCCGTGAACATCGGCAGCAGCCGCCCATCGGGATCGACCAGTTCGAACGAGCGGATGTCTTCCGCTTCCTGGGTGATCTTGTTGACCTTGACCGTCAGCTTCGTCATCGACAGCTCCTAGAACCCGGTTGTCACGGCCCGAAGCGGCGGCGGCACGCCAGGCAGCAAAACCCGGAATCGGTGGCGGGGATGGCGCTCATATAGGACAGCTCGCACGAGATTGCGAGCCGGAGACGGCCCCAAGCGCCAGTTCTTGCGAATTCAGGCGGCGAGCCGCTGTGCGATCTCGGGCCAGACCCGATGCGGCCCGGTGGGTGCTGCCACCGCGACCTGTTTGACCGCCGAAACCGCATGCACCCAGTTGTGCGGCGCACGGCAGGCCCGGTACTCCTCGTAGGCGGCCTGCTGCAGCTTGTAGGCGTGCATCTCGCTCGCGTCCTCGCGGCAGACCAGGCGGCCGGTGAGGGCAAACAGCGCCTGCGGGTCATAGCCTGCCCGGACATAGGATTCCGCCAGGCGCACGGCCTCGCGCACGCCGTCCTTGGCGACCAGTTCGTTGATCCCGACTTCCAGCCGGGTGACGTCGTAACCCTCGATGCCCAGCACACAGGTTTCGATCGCTTCCAGCAGCGCGGGGGCCGAGGCCTCCTCCAGCGCGCCATGGCCTTCCTGCCAGTCCCACGAGAGCGTCGCGTCGAGGTAGCGCACCTCATAGGTCCAGGGCCAGCCCAGCAGGCTCATCACCTTGTTGGTGAACGAAACCTCCTCGAAGCCGATCAGATAACGCCGCGCGGCAGCGCCGGTGTGGATGTGGACATCGAACGGATTGTTGGAATGGGAGCGCAGGAAGATGCGCCCGCCACCGATGGAGATGCCCTCGATCGTGCCTTCCAGCGACAGGCCGTTGCCCATGGCGCGCGCGATGGCCTCGGGCAGGTCGGCGATGATCTTGGTGCGGCCGATCTCGTCGGCAAGCGCGGTAATGGCGGCTTCCTCGTGCGGCCCGGTCTTTTGCGGCACGCGCTGCGGCGTCAGACCGTAGGCTGCCACCAGCGCTTCCAGTTCGTGATGGCGGTCGTAGAAGACGATGCCCTCCTCGACCATCTCGCGGGTGAACTCGCCGTAGGCGTCGAATGAGTGGTGACGCGACAGGTAGCGCACCGCGGGGCGCAGCAGGATCGGGGCGTATTCCCAGCCGATCGCATCGAGCGCACGCATGGCGTAGATGCAGTAGAGGAAGTAGTGGTCATCGAGCGAGTTGCGTTTGATTGCCTCGGGCAGCAGCGTCTCCAGAATCTGACCGCGGCTCGCCTTGGCACATGCCACCGTCACGGCGCGCTCGGCAAGCCGCGGCTCGTGATCGTGGATGGCCGCCGCCAGACGCTTGAGCGCACGTTCACCATCGACATCCATCTTCAGGTCGTCGAAGGCAACCATGGCGGCCGGACCCATCGACGGCAGGTTGGTGTGCTTGTTGGCGAGAGCCACGCACTGCAGCACGGGGAAGTTCCCGGCCGCGTCTGCAAGACGTGCGGTCAGGCCCATCACGGCATGGATGCCGGCGACCGGATGGATCGGACCACCGTGGTGGTCGGCGGGAAGCTCGCAGGAGCGCGAGACCGCCAGTGCGGCCGCCGCGATCAGGTCGCGTGGGTCCTCGCCTGCTTCCAGGCGGGCGATCGTGCGTTCCACGATCTCGGCGCGCGGCGTTTCCTCGATGAAACGCACGCGTTCCTCGACGGCGGCTTCGAAGCTGACCAGACGGACCATGACGAACTCCTTCATCTCGAACGCAAGGTGACTCTAGCCCAGAATTCGCGCGAAGTTGATTGCCTTCTGCACAGGCAGTCTATATCCGAATTGATATGATACGCCGTCGCTGGATTCCCTCGACCAGCGCGCTTCTCGCCTTCGAGAGCGCGGCGCGGTTCTGCAACTTCAGCCGGGCGGCCGACGAACTTGCCACATCCCAGTCGGCGATCAGCCGCCATATAGCGACCCTGGAATCGCGTCTGGGCTGTCGCCTCTTCGACCGCAGCGAGAAGCGTCTGCGCCTGACCGGCGAGGGCGAGCAGTTCCATCGTGCCGTAATCACCGGGCTGGAGGGTATCCAGTCGGCCGCCATGGCGATCGCCGGCGGCGGGGCCGACGACCACCTGACCCTGGCCTGCACCCACGAGATCTCCCACCTTTACCTGATGCCCCGCTTCGAGGCCCTACAGGAGGCTCTGGGCGGCCAGACCGGTATCCATGTCATGACCGCCGATTACGACTTGATCGATGCCGTGCCCGACGCGGGGATCGATCTGGTTCTGGCCTATGAGGCTGGCGAAGGCCCGGCCGAGGACCGCGTTGTGGCGCTGCCCGAAGCGGTTGCCCCGGTCTGCGCCCCGGCCTGGGCAGAACGCCATCGCGCCATGCTCGACGGGCCGGTCACTGGCTGGTCCGATCTCACCCTGCTCGATATGACGCGGCGCAGCCGCGGCTGGATGACCTGGCAGGACTGGTTCGCCCAGTGCGGCGTGCCCGGGGCACCACCGGCACGGCTGGGATTCGACAACTATGTCTATCTGCTTGAGGCTGCCGCGGCCGGGCGCGGCCTGGCCCTGGGCTGGCGCGGTCTGATCGACCGCTACCTGGCCAACGGCAACCTGGTGGTCGCCACTGAACGCTGGGCCCTCAGCCCGCACCCGCTCTATGCCCGCCTGACCCGGCGCGGCCGCGGACGGCCCGCCGCAAGGGCCTGCCTGGCCCATCTGGGCCGCCTTGCCGGGGAAGGACGCCCATGAGCCGCAAGCAGGCAACCGTCGCGGTCGATGTCGGCGCGCTGGGAGCGCGCGGCGACGGCATCGCCCATTGGGAGGGCCAGCCCCTGTTCGTCGCCGGTGCCTTGCCCGGCGAACGCGTGCTGGTGCGCCCCGGCAAGCCCCGTGGGGAAGGCCGCGAGGCCGTTCTCGTTGAGATTCTCGAGGCAGCACCGCAGCGTTTCGCTCCGCCCTGCGCCCATTTCGGCGTCTGCGGCGGCTGCGCCGTGCAGCATCTGGAGCCTGCGGCCTATGCCGCCTGGAAACACGACCAGTTGCTCGAAACCCTGCGCCGGCGCGGCTTTGCCGATCCGCCGCTGCTGCCACTGGAAAGCGCCCCTCCGGGGGCACGCCGCCGGGCGCGGTTCGCCCTGGCTCCCGCCCGCACGGGCCTGGCGCCTGCCTTCCGCGCCGCGCGCAGCCACGACCTCGTCATTCCCGCCAACTGCCCCGTGCTCGACGCCGAGCTGCTGCCGGCAGCCCGCGCGCTGGCCGGCGTCCTCTCCGAACGCGGCGTCCTCGAACTGGAGGTCACGCGCACCCTGGCCGGCATCGATGCCATGGTGATCGCGTGCCGCGCGCCCACGCCCGACGAGAGCTTCGACCTCGCCGACATCGCCGAACGTACCGACCTGGCGCGCATCGCCTGGCGCGAGGAGGGCCGCCCGCCCTACCTGCTGGCCGACCGCCGCACGCCCCGCCTGAACGCCGGTGCGGTCGAGGTCGCCCTGCCCGCCGGCGCCTTCGTCCAGCCCACGGGTTGGGGCGAAGCAGCCATCGGCGCACGCCTGGACGCCATCCTGCCGGCCGCCGGCACGGTCGCCGACCTGTTCGCCGGCTGCGGCCTGCTGGGTTTCGCGCTCGGCCCACAGCGGCGCGTCGAGGCCTTCGAAAGCGTCGCCGCCATGGTTGCGGCCGCGCGCCAGGCCGCCATGGCAGCCCAGCGGAATACCTTCCGCGCGACCCAGCGCGATCTCGAACGCTCCCCGCTCGATGCCGCCGAACTCGCCCGCTTCGATGCCGTGGTGCTCGACCCGCCGCGCGCCGGTGCCCGTGCCCAGGCCGAGGCGCTGGCGGTCTCCGCCGTGCCGACGGTCGCCTATGTCTCCTGCCATCCCGGCAGCTTTGCCCGCGATGCCCGCACGCTGGCCGACGGCGGCTATGAAATGCTTTCCCTTGCCCCCCTTGACCAGTTCCTGTGGTCTCATCATCTGGAACTGGTCGGTCACTTCGCCCGTCGTTGACGCATCGCTCCGGCGATGCCAATACGGACGCAGGGACGCATTTGTCATTTCGAGGCAAGCAGGAGAACCAACGTGCCTTCGCCCATCACGCCGGAAGGCTACGAGCGACTCCAGGAGGAGTTGAAGCGGCTCAAGAACGAGGAGCGGCCCGCGATCGGGCGCGCGCTCGAAGAGGCGCGCGGTCATGGCGACCTTAAGGAAAACGCCGAATATCACGCGGCCAAGGAGCGCCAGGGCATGACCGAGGCGCGCATCCGCCAGCTCGAGGGGATCATCGGCGATTCCCAGCTTGTCGACATCCGCCGCCAGCCCACCGACCGCGTTGCCTTCGGCGCGCAGGTCACCGTGGTCGACCTGGAGACCGAGAAGGAAGCGAGCTACCAGATCGTGGGCGAGCACGAATCCGATCTCGACCAGGGCCGCATCTCCATCGTCAGTCCCCTGGCGCGCGCTCTTATGGGCAAGACCGTGGGCGACGACGTGGTCTTCACCACGCCCAAGGGCGAACGCGAACTCGAAGTCACCGCCATCAGCTACTAGAACGCTAGAGCCGCATGTCGGCGGCGGTGGTGCCGTTGGCTGATGCGTCGGCGTACTTGGCGTAGGCGGCGATGTGGTAGGCATCGTCCTTCATGGTCGCGCGCACGGCGGAGCGCTCCTGCATCGCCGCAAGCCATTCGCGCAGCCTGCCGCATTCCTCGGGCAGTTCGATGCCGCGGTATTCCCGGAGCATGGCCAGTCGCTCCATGTGCGGGTAGATGGCAAGATCGGCGAGCGTGAGCTGGTCACCCATCCACCACGGGCCTGAGCGCCGTTTCGCCAGTGCCTCGCGCTCCATGAAACGCAGGCAACCCAGAATGGTCTCCCGGTAGAGTTGCTGTTTCTCGGGTTCATCGCGCGCCAGCAGCACCTTGTAGGTCGCCGGCACGAACTTGACGTCGTCGTGGGCGATCCAGATTCGCATCGCGGCACGTTCCGCTGCGCTCGAAGGTGTCAGGGGCGGCGCGGGGAAGGCCTCGTCGAGGTATTCGTTGATGATGTTGGATTCCCAGACGCGCACATCACCGTGCAGCAGCACCGGCACCTTGCTGTAGGGCGAGACCTCGGCAAACCAGGCGGGTTTGTTGCGCAGGTCGATCTCGACCATTTCGCAGTCCAGCCCCTTCTCCAGCAGCGCAAGACGCGTGCGTTGCGCATAGGGGCAGACTTCTGCGCTGACCAGCTTCAGATCCGTCGTCATAACCCGCACTCCGCCATTGTCTGAGAGCAGTCTAGAGTGACCAGGGGCCCTGTCCTACTGATGCACGGGCGGCTGTGGCTCGGGACCGGGCGGCGGCACCGGGCGCGGATGGCCGCGCCGTATCGTCTCGCGGTGCAGGATGTAGAGACCGGCGCCCACGATCAGCACGATGCCGCCCGCCGCGATCGGATCGGGCAGGGTGCCGAAAACGACAAAGGCCGTGAAGGTCGTGAAGACGACATGGATGTAGGAAAGCGGCGCCAGCAGCGAGGCCTCGCCCTCCGAATAGGCGCGGATATGGCTGAAATGGGCCATCAGGCCGAAGATGCTGATCCCCAGCAGAAACAGCCACTGCTCCCCGCTTGGCATCTCCCAGAGCCAGATCATGGGAATGCCAAAGAGCGTGGCCATGCCGAGCACGCTGTAGAACAGGCTGGTGCTGGTTGAATCGGCGAGGCCGATACGCCGGGTCAGGATGGCGTAGATCGCCGAGAACAGGGCATCGCCCAGGGGCAGCAGGTACATCCAGTGGCGCACGCCCATGCCCGGCTGGATGATCAGCAGGGCGCCGGCAAAGCCGATCAGGCAGGCCATCCAGCGGCGCCAGCCGACCAGTTCCTTCAGGAAGAAGAAGGCGATCGCCGTCATGAACAGCGGCGAGACGAAGACGATCGCCACCGCATCGCCCAGCGGCACTTCCTGCAGCGAGAAGAAGAAACAAAGGCCCGCGCCCATCAGCAGGGCCGAGCGCATCAGTTGCAGCTTCGGGTAATTGGTCCGGGCGATGGCGATGGGCGAGCGGCGCACCAGCAGGGGCAGCGCCAACACCGTGAACAGGGCACGCAGCCACAGCACCTGGATCGGGTTCATCGACTCGTTGTCGACCAGCTGCTTGCCGAAAACCTCGACCCCCACGAACAGTACGTTCGCCGCCATCAGCCAGGCAGCGGCGCGCAGGTTCGCGGTCCACACGATAGGCGCCATGGCGGCCCCAGCCCCGAAACGGCCCGCCCGTCGCTAGGGACAGTCGCGGCCGGTAGCAGATGGAATCAGGAGGAGGCCGACGACGATGCGGTCGAGGAGGATGAGGAAGACGACGAAGAGGAGGAACGGTCGCGCGAGTTCGACTTCGTCACGTAGGCGATCGCGCAGTGTTCCGGGCAATAGGGTTTGCTGGGCGTCACCTGGCGGCCGCAGAAGTGAAAGTCGTCGTCACCGGGATCGCCAAAGGGCCAGCGGCACATCTGCGGGCCCAGATCGATGATGTCGCCGATCTTCTCGGCCGGCTTGGCCTTGGCGGGCTTTGCCGCCTTGGGCTTGGTGGGTGCAGCAGCAGCGGCCTTGGCGGCCGGTGCCGCGGTGGTGCTTTCGGCGGATTTGCCCGAAATCGGCGAGGGCCGGGGCTTGAGCCCCAGACGATGGGACTTGCCGACCACGGCATTCTTGGAGACGCCGAGTTCGCGACCGATCTCGGCCGTCGACAGGCCCTTGGTCCACAGCTTCTTCAAATCCTCGATTTTTTCGTCGGTCCAGCTCATGACCGCACTCCGTCCGTTTGTTTTGTCTGGGAAGCGATTGCGTGGGCTCGCCTGGCGCGCACCATCGCGGTAGTGCGTCCTCACGTCAATATGGGGTCCCGCTCGCGCGGATCAAACAGCTTGCGCCGCGCAACCAGCCGCGGCGCGACAAAATCGAGGAAAGCGCGCACGCGAGCGGTATGGCGCAGTTCTTCGTGGGTCAGCAGCCACAGGCCGGTTTCTGCCTCGCCGTCCGCGATGAAAAGGCGCACCAGAGCCGGTTCGGTATCGGCCAGGAAACAGGGCAGCAGGGCAAGGCCGATGCCGGCACGCGCCGCCGAGGCCATGTGAACCAGGCTCTGGCTGCGATAGACCGTGCGCGCCCCGGCACCATGCTTCTCCAGCCATAGCGCCGGGCCGATCCGCGCCAGGCTTTCGTCAAAGCCGACCAGTTGATGACCCGAGAGCCCATCCTCGGGGCCGGCGGGCCGACCATGGCGCGTCAGGTAGGCCGGCGCGCCATAGAGTCCAAAGGCAATGGTTGCGACCCGGCGCCCCACCATGGCGCTGCCCTGCAGTGGATTGCTGCCCGGTCGGATGGCGATATCGGCTTCCCGCCGCGACAGCGAGAGCAGGGCGTTGGAAACCACGGTCTCGATGACAATGTCGGGAAAACGGTCGCGGAAGGCGCGCAGATGGCCGGGCATGGCGCCCAGAGCCAGGGTATCGGCCATGGTCAGGCGCAGCGTACCCGAAAGCCTGATGTCGCCGCCGGCCAGGCTGCGTTGCAGGGCCAATGCGGCTTCTTCCATGGCTTCGGCCTGGGCGAGCACCGCCTGCCCTTCCCCCGTCACCCGATAGATGCCGCCACGACGGTCGAACAGGCGCGCGTCCAGCCACGCCTCGCAGGCCTTCAGGCGGCGGAACACCGTGCTCGGATCGACACCCAGCAGGCCGGCAGCCCCATCCAGGCGTCCGGCACGGGCCACGGCGAGCACAAATCGCAGGTCGTCCCAACTCTCTTGCATATTTGCAAGATCATACTGCAATTCTTGGCTATCGAAATGCGTTTATGCACAGGCCATCTCCTCCGCACGCCAACCCTGTCTCGGAGGAACCCACCATGACCAACAACAGCCTTGCCCCCTGGGGCGCCACCCTTCTGCGAGTTTCTCTCGGCCTCATGTTCCTGGCCCACAGCGTCATCCTGAAGCTCGGCGTCTTCACGCTGGCCGGGACCGCCGCCTATTTCGAATCCCTGGGCCTGCCGGCCTTCACCGCCTATCTGGTCTTCGCCGCCGAAGCGCTGGGCGGTCTCCTGCTGGTCCTTGGCGTTCAGGTGCGCTGGGTTTCGCTCGCCCTGATCCCCGTGCTGGCCGGCGCCTTCTGGGTCCACAGCGGCAACGGCTGGGTCTTTTCTGCAGAAGGCGGTGGCTGGGAGTACCCGCTGTTCCTGATCGTGCTCGCCGCGGTCCAGGCGATGATCGGCGACGGCGCTTTGGCGCTCTCGCGCTCGATCGACCCGCGCCGCCTGCTGGGCGCCACAACAACGGCAGCCACCCGCTGAACCGGCCTGCCCCACGACAAGCCCGGCGCCCACCAGCGCCGGGCTTTTTCCTTTCTGCCGCCGCCATGGACGATTGCGGGCCGGCGTCCTAAACAGGGCGCCTGTCATCCAGAGGCCCCGAGGCAACCGTGACCCGTCCCCAGACCATCGACACTTTGCTTGCCACCGGCGCTGCCGACGCGCCCGCCATCGGCGCCCCCGGACGCCCGTCGCTCAGCTACGGCGGCCTGCGCGATCATGCCGCCGCTACCGTTGCCGCTCTCAACGCCATGGGCATCGGCCGCGGCGACCGCGTCGCCATCGTGCTCGACAACGGCCCGGAGATGGCCAGCGCCTTTGTCGCGATCGCCGGCGGCGCGACCACCGCACCACTCAACCCGGCCTATCGCGCAGACGAGTTCCGCTTTTACCTGGAGGATCTTGGCGCACGCCTGCTCGTGGTCGAGGCCGGCAGCGCCTCTCCCGCGGTCGCCGTCGCGCGCGAACTGGGCATGGCGATCGCCGAGGTGAGCGTCGCCGACGGCGCGCCCGCCGGCGCCTTCAGCCTGGCGCTTGCCGACGGCAGCAGCCTTTCGGGCACTCCGAAGACCGGCCCCGTCGCACCCGACGACACCGCCCTGGTGCTGCACACCTCCGGCACCACCTCGCGGCCCAAGATCGTTCCGCTCTCCCAGGCAAACATCTGCGCTTCGGCGGCCCATATCGCGGCGAGCCTCGAACTGGTGCCGGGCGACCGCTGCCTCAACATCATGCCGCTGTTCCACATCCACGGCCTGATCGCCGCGGTGCTTTCGAGCCTGGGTGCCGGCGCCAGCGTTCACTGCACGCCGGGTTTCAACGCGCTCAAGGTCTTCGGCTGGTTCGACGAGATCAAGCCGACCTGGTACACGGCGGTCCCCACCATGCATCAGGCGATCCTGGCCCGTGCGCCGCGCAATGAGGCGAGCGTGAAGGCGGCCAGGCTGCGCTTCATCCGCTCCTCCTCCTCCTCCCTGCCGCCCCAGGTGATGACCGAGCTGGAGGCGACCTTCGGCTGCCCCGTCATCGAGGCCTACGGGATGACCGAGGCCGCCCACCAGATGGCCTCGAACCCCCTGCCCCCCGCGCCGCGTTATCCCGGTTCCGTCGGCATTGCGGCGGGCCCGGAGGTCTCCATCATGTCGGAGGACGGCAAGCTGCTGGAGGCTGGCCAGATCGGCGAGATCGTCATCCGCGGTCCCAACGTCACCGCCGGCTACGAGGCCAACGACAAGGCCAATGCCGAGGCCTTCACCCACGGCTGGTTCCGCACCGGCGACCAGGGCGTGCTGGACGAGAGCGGCTACCTGCGCCTGACCGGGCGCCTGAAGGAGATCATCAACCGCGGCGGCGAGAAGATTTCCCCCCGCGAGGTCGACGAGATCCTCATGGACCATCCCGCGGTCGCCCAGGTCGTCACCTTCGCCGTGCCCCACCCGAAGCTCGGTGAGGAGGTCGCCGCCGTCGTCGTGCTGAAGGAAGGCGCATCGGCCGAGGAGAAGGAATTGCGGGCCTTCGCGGCCGAACGCCTGGCCGACTTCAAGGTGCCGCGCACCATCCTGTTCATGGATGAGATTCCCAAGGGCGCCACGGGCAAGCTGCAGCGTATCGGCCTTGCCCAGAAGCTCGGGCTGGCCCCGGCCTCCTGACACGAAGGAAGGGTTGACGATGAAGATCGCCATCTACGGTGCCGGCGCCATCGGCGGTTACCTTGGCGCGCTGCTCGCCGATGCCGGGGCGGAGGTCACCCTGATCGCGCGCGGTCCTCACCTTGCCGCCCTGCGCGACAAGGGGCTGGCTCTGGAGATAAACGGCGAGACTTCGGTCCGTCAGATCGCCGCCACCGACGATCCCGCCGAGGCCGGGCCTCAGGACCACGTCATCGTCGCGCTGAAGGCCCATTCGGTGCCCGCGGTGGTCGATGCCATGCAACCCCTGCTCGGCCCCGACACCGCCGTCGTCACCGCGGTCAACGGCGTCCCCTGGTGGTACTTCCATGGCCTTGAGGGCCCCTGGAAGGACCAGCGGCTGGAGAGTGTCGACCCCGGCGGGCGCCAGTGGGAGAAGATCGGTCCGCAGCGTGCCATCGGCTGCGTCGTCTATCCCGCCTGCGACGTGCCCGAACCCGGCGTCATCCGCCACATCGAGGGCGACCGTTTCGTGCTGGGTGAACCTTCTGGCGAGAAGACCGAACGCATCCTGGCGCTGGCCGAGATCATGCGCCAGGCCGGCTTCAAGACGCCGGTGAAACCCAACATCCGCGACGAGATCTGGATCAAGCTGTGGGGCAACCTCTGCTTCAATCCGGTCTCGGCGCTGACCGGCGCGACCCTGGAGCAGATCGGCACCGATCCCGGCACTCGCGCGGTCTGTCGCGCCATGATGATTGAGGCCCAGGCCATCGGTCAGAAGCTCGGCGTGCGTTTCGCCATTGATGTCAAGAAGCGCATGGACGGCGCCGTCGCCGTGGGCGCGCACAAGACATCCATGCTGCAAGACCTTGAGAAGGGCCGGCCGATGGAGATCGACGCCCTGGTCACCGTCGTTGCCGAACTGGGCCGCATCGTCGAGGAACCGACCCCGGCCATCGACATGGTGCTGGCGCTGATCCAGCAGAAGGCGGAACTTGCCGGCCTCTATCGTCGCTCCTGAGGCACCGGAAGCCATGAACCAGACCGCATCCACCACACGTTTCGAGGCCGAGGTCGCCCGGCGGCACACGCCCGACATCGCCTGGCCGACCATCGCGCTGCTCGCCGGCTGCTGGACCCTGTGGCTGGGGGGCAGTGCGCTGGCGCTGGCCGGTATCGTGCCGATCTGGCTGGGCATGATCTCCAGCACGCTGGCGCTCTACGCCGTCTACACGCCGGTCCACGATGCCTCTCACAGCGCTGTCGTGCCGCGCAACAAGCGGCTGCGCTGGGTCAACACCGTGGTCGGCACACTGGCCGCATTCCCCAT
The DNA here is from genome assembly GCA_937880925.1 of uncultured Rhodospirillaceae bacterium. GTDB lineage: Bacteria > Pseudomonadota > Alphaproteobacteria > SP197 > SP197 > CALGGB01. The sequence continues at coordinate 37,670 of CALGGB010000093.1, forward strand.
TTTCATGACCTTCCACATCCACCGGAAGTCGCACTTCATCCACCATGCCAAAACCAACGGCCCGGAGGATCCCGATACCTTCCTGATGGGCAACTTCTGGTCCGTCGTCCTGGTGAAGACCCCCTGGACCCTGATCAACCAGCTCAACCCGGTGGCGATCTGGCGCAGTTGCCAGCGGCTGAAGCTCACCGCCTCGGAACGGCGCCAGACCCTGATCGCCTGCCTCCTTACGGCGGCCGCGCTATTGGGCGCAGTCGCTGCCGGCTACGGCCTGGAACTGCTCCTGCTCTGGCTCGTTCCCTGGTTCGTGGGCGAGCATGTCATGGAGGTGACCTTCGGCTGGTTCCCCCATCACGACCACACGCAGACCGGGCGATACAGCGACACGCGCATCAGCCTCTTCCCCGGCGGCGACATCCTCTACCTGCAGCAGAACCTGCACCTCATCCATCACATGCTGCCGGTGGTGCCGTTCTACCGCTACCGTGCCGTCTTCGACGAACTCCGCCCGACGCTGGTAGAGCACGGCGCGCGCATCGAGGGCTTCTGGCCGGGCTCACGGCCGACCGCGGCCTGAATCGCGCAAGGGAGACGATCATGGCGTCATGGCTGAAAGCCGCGCTCGACTACGTGCCGGCCTGGATCGAACACCAGATGGCGCTGACCGAGCAGCCCGGCTGCGCCATCGCCATCACCCACAAGGGCAAGGTCGTCCTCGAGCGCGCCTTCGGCATCGCCAGCGAGAGAACCGGCGAGAAGCTGACCCCGCGCCACCGCTTCCGGATCGCCTCCCACTCCAAGACCTTCACTGCCGCGGCCATCATGCTGCTGCGCGAGGACGGCCGTCTTTCGCTCGACGACCCCGCCGGCCTCTACGTCGAAGGCCTGCACCCCGATGTCGCCGCGGCGACCCTGGAGCAGTTGCTTTCCCACAGTTCCGGGCTCATCCGCGACGGTGGCGACGCCGGCCAGTGGCAGAACGAGCGTCCTTTCCTGGACGAGGCCGACCTGCGCCGCGATCTGGCCGCTGCACCCGTGATCGCGGCCAGCACGCGCTTCAAGTACTCCAACCACGCCTTCGGTCTTCTCGGTCTGGTGATCGAGGCTGTCACCGGCGAGACCTATGGCGACTTCGTCACGCGCGCGATCCTCAAGCCCCACAGGCTCACCGAGATCACCCCGGACATGCCGCTGCCCGCGGGCACGCCCTTCGTCACCGGCCATGGCCGCAAGCTGCCGCTGGGCAGGCGCCCCATCGTGCCCGGCGACAACCCGACCCATGCGCTCGCCGCGGCCACCGGTTTTGTCGCCAGCGCCGGTCATCTTGCGCGTTTCTTCGCCAGCCTCGATCCGGCGGCGGCTTCCTCGCCCCTGACACCCTCCAGCCGGCGCGACATGACGCGGCGCCAGTGGAGCCTGCCCCACATGGCCGATGCCACCGACTACGGCCTGGGTGTCTCGCGCAGCAAGGTCGGGGACTGGAGCTGGTTCGGTCACGGCGGCGCCTTCCAGAGCGGCCTTTCCACCACCATGGTGATCGAGGGCCGCGATCTGGCCGTCTGTGTGCTGACCAACGCCATCGACGGCCCCGCCGCCGAATGGGCCGCCGGCATCGTCCACATCCTGCAGACCTTCGAGCAGCGCGGTGCGGCAACCGCGCGCACGCGCGACTGGTCGGGCCGCTGGTGGAGCCTGTGGCACACCGCCGACCTGGTGCCGGTAGCCGATGGCGTGCTGGTCGCCGATCCCGCCCTGCTTCGGCCGCTTGACCACGCCGCCGAGATCGCCGTCACCGGCCGCGACAAGGGGTTCGTGCGTCTGGCTGGCGGCTACGACATTCACGGCGAGGGCGCCGCACTCAGGCGCGACGGCAAGGGAGCGGTCGCCGAGGTCGTGCTGGGCGGCTCCCGCCTGCTGCGCGAGGCCGCCATGAAACGTTTCCTGAAGCGTCGTTTCCCGGACTGAAGGACAGCCCAAGGGGCGACGAAAGGCGAAAAAGCAGGCACGATCGCACCCGTTGGTGTCGGTCGACACAGCCGTTTGGCGCCGATCGCCCCACATCTGCTGGGCGGCTTCCGGGAGGGGACATGCTCGAAGTCATCGTCGTCATCGTACTGATCGTCGTACTGGTCGGTGTCGCCCTCTGGGCGATCGCCATCTACAACGCCCTGGTCGCACGCCGTCAGCGCACCAGAGAGGCCTGGAGCGGCATCGACGTGCAGTTGAAGCGCCGCGCCAACCTGGTCCCCAACCTCGTCGAAACGGTCAAGGGTTACGCCGGCCACGAAAAGCAGACCCTGGCCGAGGTGACCGAGATGCGCACCCGCGTGCGCGATGCCGAGGGCGGCGGCGTCGCCGAGCGCGCCCAGGCCGAAAGCGCCATGTCGGGCGCCCTGATGCGGCTGTTTGCCGTTGCCGAGGCCTATCCCGAGCTGCGCGCCAACCAGAACTTCCTCGACCTGCAGGACGAACTCTCCTCGCTGGAGGACCAGATCCAGATGGCGCGTCGCTACTACAACGGCGCGGTGCGCGATCTCAACACCATGATCGAATCCTTCCCCAGCAACCTGGTCGCCAACCGCTTCGGTTTCCGTCAGGCCGAATACTACGAGGTTGAAGGCGCCGCCGACCGGGCCGTGCCCGAGGTCAGGTTCTGAACCCCGCCATGCTGCGCCACGTCCTTGTCGGGCTCATCGCCGCGCTGGTGCTGGCGGCAGCGGCCACCATGCCTTCGGAAGCCCAGAACCGGGAACGCATCCTTTCCTTCGATTCCGATGTCGTCATCGCGCAAGACGGCAGCATGCTCGTCACGGAGACGATTGCGGTGGTGGCCGACCATGGGGACATCAACCATGGCATCTACCGCGATTTCCCGACCGACTATGAAGGGCCTCTGGGCCTGCACGACCGCGTCCGTTTCGAGATCGTGGAAGTGCTGCGCGACGGGCGGGCCGAACCCTGGTCCACCGCATCGATGGACAACGGCGTGCGCATCTACATCGGCGACAGCCAGGCCATGGTCCCACGCGGCCGCCACGTCTACACCCTGGTCTATCGCACAGACCGCCAGATCGCCTTCCTCGACGATGTCGACGAACTGGCCTGGAACGTCACAGGCAACGGCTGGTCCTTCACCATCGAGCGCGTGACCGGCACCATCACCCTGCCGCCGGGCGCCCGTGCCATCGATGTCGCCGCCTATACCGGGGACTACGGCGCAACCAAGCGCGATGCCGTAATCACGGCCAGCGGCGGAACCGTCAGCTTCCACACGACACGCGCACTGGGGCCATACCAGGGCCTGACCGTTGCCGTCTCCTGGCCCAAGGGCGTGATTGCCGAACCCGGCGACACGCAGCGCCTGGGTTACCTGATGGCCGACAACATGGGCACGGTCGTCGCCCTTGCCGGGCTGCTGCTCACCACCCTCTACTTTCTGGTCGCCTGGTTCCGCGTCGGCCGCGACCCGTCCAAGGGCACGATCATTCCCCACTTCGGCCCGCCCAGGGGTTTCTCCCCCGTCGCCACGGGCTACATCTGGCACGGCGGTTTCGGTGCGGCCCTCAGCCGGAACGAGGCCTTTGCCGTGGCGATCACCAGCCTGGCGACCAAGGGCTTTCTCGTGATCGACGAGGCCGATGACGAATTCACCCTGACCCGCCTGCGCGAGGCCGGCAACGACCTGCCCGTGGGTGAGGCCGCCGTGATGCGCAATCTGCTGGAGACGGGCGACCACCGCACCACCCTGGACGGCAAGTACAAGGCCAGCGTGGCGCGTGCGGTCAGCGATCTGGCGACCGGCGTGAAGGCCGAATACGCCGGTCTCTATCGCAAGGACCACGCCGCCTTCTGGTGGGGTGGCTGCCTGCTGGCGCTGGTCTTTGCGGTCGCCGGGCTCGTGATCGACGCCGGTACCGCCGATGCGATCGTGCTCGTCCTGTTCTTCGGCGTCTTTGGCCTGGCCTTCGGTGCGGCTTCCCTGGTGCTGCTGCGGGCAGCCATCGTGCCTGCGGCGGCGGTCCTGCGCGGCAAGGTCTCCAACCTCCCCGCGGCGGTGGCCGCCTTGCTCTTTGCCGGCGTCTTCTGCGCACCCGTGATTTTCGTCGGCGCCCAGATATTCTACGCCACCAGCCTGCCGCTGTTTGCCACCGTGATCGCCCTCATCGTGGTGACGGTGCTGTTCCTGCAACTGATGAAGGCCCCCACCCTGGCCGGGCGCAGGGTGCTCGATCACATCGAGGGTTATCGCGACTATCTTCGCCTCGCCGAATCGGACCGGCTGGAGATGATGGCGGGCGAGCCTGCCATGACACCCGAGCTGTTCGAACGCCACCTGCCCTACGCCATGGCGCTGGGCGTGGCGGAAGCCTGGACCGAACGGTTCGAGGCCATGGCAGGGCCCGAGGGCGAAGCCGGACAGTGGTCGCCCTCCTGGTACCGCAGCAACCGCGACTTCCGGCCTCTGGGCATGTCGCGTTCCGGCGTCTCCGGAGTTGGCGGTCTCGCCCATCTGAGCAGCAGCCTGGGCGGCACCATCGCCTCCTCGGCACGCGCACCCAGCAGCCGCTCGTCAGGTGGCAGCAGCTTCTCAAGCGGAGGCGGCTCTTCGGGTGGCGGCGGGGGCGGAGGCGGCGGTGGCGGCTGGTAGATCGGGCTCGGGACGCAGACCGATGCTGATCCTGCTTTGCCTCTCCATCCCGTTCGCAGTGGTGGCGATCTTCTGCTTCGTCATGGCGAACCGCACCGGCGCCTGGGAGAACCTCGGCTGGGCGATCTACGGTGCGCTTGCCGTTGGCCTCTGGGCGCTCGTCGTGCTGGGCTTTTTCCTCTGGCTGATGTCGCGGGAGGGATGGCTCGCCTGGCACGGCATACCCTTGGCGCTGATCGTCCTCGCGCTGCTGGCCGCCGCCGTCTGGGGCGGCAGGCTGTGGTGGCAGGAAATTGCCTGTACGCGTGACGGCGCCTTCTACGAGGCGCTGGCCGCCATGCCGATGGACAAACGCGCCGCCGCGCTCGAGGACACGCCCCGCCCGCTCGACGACCTCACCTTCTGCGGGCGCGAGATGATCGGGTTGCGCTTTCTCGCCGATCGCTACGAGCCGGCTCCCCCGGATTCGCAGGAAGAAACCGACCGGCTGGCAACGCTGGCCCTGCTGCTTGATCACGGCCTGCCGCCCGATGACGCTCTGTTTCGCGAGGCCGTAGCCGCCGCCGACCCCGATGCTGTGCGCCTGCTGGTCGCCCGCCGCAAGGCTCTCGGCATGGAGGTGGTGCCGCTTGAAATCGCCGAAGCGGCGCTCGGCGACGTCGATCCCGATCCGCAAAGCCCCTACCACGATGCCTATGGGCGCTATGTCGCCATGCTGGCCGTGATGGTGGCGGAGGGCCTGGATGTCTGTCAGGAAAGCGGCGGGCGCAGCCTGCACGAGGCCATGGCCGAACGCGGTGTACCCGAATCCGTCTGGCGCGACGCCCAGGCGCGCTGCTGAAGCCGCATAACGGGCGATCTGGAGCGGGTGACGGGAATCGAACCCGTGTCTAAAGCTTGGGAAGCTTTCGTTCTACCATTGAACTACACCCGCTTCGCGTTGATCTATACGGCCTGGAATAGCGTAGGATCAAGGCCGCGCGTTGCGACCCTGGAGGATGACGATGTATCAGGAAATCACCCGTGGCATCCGTGTCAGCGTCAACCCGACCTATCTGGAGGGCCAGTCCGACCCTTCCCAGGGCCATTATGTCTGGGCCTATCAGGTGACCATCGCCAACGAGGGCCCCGATACCGTGCAGCTTCTGACCCGCCACTGGAAGATCACCGACGGCCGCGGCCAGCTCCACGAGGTCCAGGGACCGGGCGTCGTCGGCGAGCAGCCGGTGCTGAAACCCGGCGAGAGTTTTGAATACACCAGCGGCACGCCGCTCTCGACGCCCTCAGGAATCATGGCAGGCAGCTACCAGATGCAGGCCTCCTCGGGTGAGACCTTCGATGCCGTGGTCCCTGCCTTTTCCCTCGACAGCCCGCACGAAGCGCGCCGCGTCAACTGATCCCGTGCGGCTGGACCGGCCGCACCCCCTGGTTTAAGAGACCCGACCACCCGCGCGAGGAGTTGCGCCACCGTGTCCGATCCCAAGAAAAGCCCCGAGCGCCCCAGCCGCGATGAAGCCGAGGATGCCGTGCGCACCCTGCTGCGCTGGGCCGGCGACGATCCCGAACGCGAGGGCCTGCTCGACACGCCCAAGCGCGTGGTGCGCGCCTACGAGGAGTGGTTCGCGGGCTACGGCACCGACACCGCCGGCATCCTGGGCACCACGTTCGACGAGACCGACGGCTACGACGAGATGGTCGCGCTGCGCAACGTGCGCTTCGAGAGCTTCTGCGAACACCACATGGCTCCGATCATCGGGCGCTGCCACATCGCCTATCTGCCGCGCCAGCGGGTCGTGGGCATCTCCAAGCTCGCGCGCATGGTCGAGGTCTATGCCAAGCGCCTGCAGATCCAGGAGCGTCTGACCGCCCAGATCGCCGACACGATCAACGAGATGCTGGAGCCGCGCGGCGTCGGCGTCGTCGTCGAGGCCACCCATCACTGCATGACCACACGCGGCGTCCACAAGACCGGCGTGGTGATGGTCACCAGCCGCATGCTGGGCGACTTCCGCACCAAGGCGGCCACCCGGCGCGAGTTCCTCGCCCACATCGGCAATCCGGTCAGCGGCGAGCTGTCCTGACCCGCCCTCCGGCTGGACAGCACGCCATCGCGTTTCCATGATTGCCTGGCTGGCCCGGCACGCGCCGCAGGTTCGACAAGAGGCCAGATTCGGGCTCTAACGGTGCGCTCCATGCACGGGCAGGACTGCGGGCACAGCGCGTGATCGACCTTCGTCCCATCTTCCAGATCATCGGCATCCTTCTGGCGACGCTTGCGCTCGCCATGTTCATTCCGATGCTTGCCGACCTGATCGAGGGCAACGACGACTGGAAGGTCTTCCTGGGCGCCGGTTTCCTCACCCTGTTCGTGGGCATGGCCCTGTTCCTGACCAACCGGACCGGGGCCACGGGCCTCACCGTGCGCCAGGCCTTCCTGCTCACCACGATGTCCTGGGTGGTGTTGTGCGCCTTTGCCGCGCTGCCCTTCGCCTTTGCCGAGGTCGGCCTGGATTATACCGGCGCCTTCTTCGAGGCGACGGCGGGCCTTACCACCACCGGCGCCACGGTGATGGTCGGCCTGCAGAACATGCCGGCCGGCATTCTTGTCTGGCGCGGCCTGCTGCAGTGGCTGGGCGGCATCGGTATCATCGTCACGGCCGTGGCCGTCCTTCCCATGCTGCGCATCGCCGGCATGCAGCTCTTCCAGACTGAATCGACCGATCAGGAAAAGATGCTGCCCCGCACCGTGCGGATCGCGGTGGTGATCGCCACCATCTACCTGATCTTCTCGGTCGCCTGCTTCATGGCCTACTGGGCCGTCGGCATGACCAGCTTCGATGCCATGATCCACGCCATGACGACGGTCTCCACCGCCGGATTCTCGACCCACGACAGCTCCATCGGCGTCTTCGACAACGTGCAGGTCGAGATCGTCGCCATGATCTTCATGGTCCTGGGCTCCCTTCCCTTCGTGATCTACATGCAGTTCGTGCGCGGCCGCGTCGTCTATCTCTGGCGCGATACCCAGGTGAAGTGGTTCGCAGGCATTGTCGTCAGCGCCGTTGTTCTGCTGACCCTGTGGCGCATGCATCTGGGCGCCATGACGGGCGGCTTCTGGGATACCCTGCGCGACACCAGCTTCAACGTCATCGCCATTGCCACGACCACGGGGTACGCCTCGGAAGACTTTACCGAGTGGGGCGGCTTCGCGGTCGCCATCTTCTTCGTTCTGTTCTTCCTGGGCGGCTGCAGCGGCTCCACCGCCGGCGGCATCAAGATGTTCCGCGTCCATGTCCTGGTTGCCACGGTCTACATGCAGTTGCGCCGGCTTATGCAGCGCCACGGCGTGTTCGTCGCCCACTACAACAACATGCAGATCACCGATCCGGTGGCCCAGGCGGTCAATGCCTACCTGGTGATCCTGATCGGCGCCTTCTTCCTGCTGACCCTGGGTCTTGCCGCCCACGACCTCGACTTCATCACCAGCGCCTCGGGCGCCGCGGCTGCCCTGGGCAACATCGGCCCGGGTCTTGGTCCCAGGATCGGACCCGCGGGCAACTACGCCAGCCTGCCCGATACCGCCAAGTTCCTGCTCTGCCTGGGCATGCTGATGGGCCGCCTTGAGCTCTTTACCGTGCTTGTCCTGTTCACCCCCGCCTTCTGGAGAGAATGACCGTGCCCGGCCAGACCATGACCCCGCGAGAGATGATCGACCGCCTGATTGCGTTCGACACCACCAGCCGCAACTCCAATCTGGAACTGATCGCCTGGGTCGCGGACTACCTGAAGGGCTGGGGCATCGAAAGTTCGCTCTCCCACGATGACGAGGGACGCAAGGCCAATCTCTTCGCCACCATCGGGGCCAAGGGCGACGGCGGCATCGTGCTTTCGGGCCATACCGACGTGGTGCCGGTCGACGGC
>CALGGB010000094.1 GCA_937880925.1 uncultured Rhodospirillaceae bacterium
CGATGTGCGGACCTTCGACAGCTTCGGGGACATGACCTTCCCCGACTTCGTCGACGAAGACGGCAATGCCAGCGGCAACGCATTCCTGCCCGGTGATGCCGACGAGATCGTGCTGGTGCGCATCGCCTACGTTTACACGATCGTCACGCCCTATCTGGCGCATATCCTGCCGCCGGTCGGCGAGGATGCGGTTATTCTCTATTCGGGGGCGGCGTTCAAGAACGAGCCGTTCCAGAACGCCTTCTGATGGCCATGTCCCGCCATGCGCCGATCCGCCTGCTGGCGCGCTTTGCGCGCGACAACCGCGCCGTGGCCGCGCTGGAATTCGCGCTGGTCCTGCCGGTTCTGGTCCTGGTGCTGTTCGGCACGGTGGAGATCGGCAACGCCCTGCTGCTCGACAGGAAGGTGACGGCTGCGGCGCAGACTGCCGCCGACCTTGTCGCCCAGCAGAAGTCGGTCACCGCGGGCGACATCGCCAACATCTGGCGCGCCATCGACAACATCATCGCGCCGTTCGACACCGGCGGCACCACCTATCGCCTGCTCTCGATGGTGGCCGACGAGGATGCCAACGTCACGATCGACTGGCAGCAGAGACGGGGCGGCACTGCGCTGGAAAACATGAGCCTGCCCGAGGGTCTGGCCACGGCCAACGAGAGCGTGATCGTCGCCCAGATCACCTACAGCTATGTGCCGGTTTTCGGTGACCTGATCTTCGGGTCCTACGACATCACCGACATTGCCTATTTGCGCCCGCGCACCGTCGAACAGGTCGAACTGCGATGACCTCCCCGCGCGCTTCCAGGAGGAACCCCGTCATGCACTGCGCCCTTTCGCTGCCTGCTTGCGCCCTGGCCGGTTTCTTCCGCGACCGCCAGGGCGCAGTGGCGATCATCTTTGCCCTGGCGCTGATCCCCCTGCTGCTGGGCGCCGGTGCCGCTATCGATCTGGGCCGGGCCTACATGGTGAAGTCGCGCCTGGGTTACGCCATTGATGCCGCAGCACTTGCGGTGGGTGCCGCAACGACCACCGACCGGGCCGAGCTTGAGGAGATCATGCTGGCCTTCTTTGCGGCGAACTATCCGGCCAACGAACTGGGCGTGCCCGCGACGCCGGTCATGGAGATCAATGATAGCGAAGTGACGATCTACGCCACCGCGGAGGTCTCGACGACGCTGATGAGCATTGCCGACGTCACCACGCTCACGGTCTCGGCCGAGACCCTGGTGATCCGCGAGACCAAGGGGCTGGAGGTTGCGCTGGTGCTCGACAACACCGGATCCATGGGCACGACCAAGATGAACAACCTGAAGGACGCAGCCCAGATCTTCCTCGACATCCTCTATGGCCGCGAGGAGGAAAACGACCTTCTCAAGGTCGCGGTCGTGCCCTTTGCCGGAACGGTCAACGTCGGCACCGATTTCGGCTTCCTGAAATCGACCTTCGACAACGACGACTGGAGCCCCGACGACTGGCGCGGCTGCGTCATGGCGCGCGGCGGCGAGCGCGACCGCAACGATGCCGCACCGATCAACAACACGACCAAGTGGGACGGTTATCTCAAGCCCAGCGACCGCAACAACAACTGGCCGCCGGTGCGCTCCTACAAGGGTCCCAATCTCGACTGCCCGGTGCAGCTCCTGCCGCTTACCACCACCAAGAGCACCGTGGAGGACAAGATCACCGAGATGAGTTCCGCCGGCATCACCCACATCAATGTCGGGCTGGTGTGGGGCTGGCGTGTGCTGTCGCCGGGCGAACCCTTCACCGGCGGCGTTGCCTATGATGACGAGGACTACAACAAGGCCATCGTCCTGATGACCGACGGTGAGAACACGTTCTCGAGTTCCTCCTTCGGCGCCTATGGCTACCTTTCGGACGGCAACCTGGGCACGACACGCTCGAACACTGCCGAGAGCAGGCTCGATTCCCGCACCACCGAGGTCTGCGACGCGATCAAGGCCGAGGGCATCCTGATCTACACCATCACCTTCCAGGTCAGCTCCAACAGCGCGCGCAACCTGATGCGCGACTGCGCGACCGACACCAGCAAGTACTTCGATTCGCCCAATGCCGCGACACTGACCCAGACCTTCCGCGCCATCGGCAAGGAACTCTCGAACCTTCGCATCGGCGGATGATGTTCACGCGCCGCAAGTCCCGGCACATCACGATTGTCCGGACCCACGCCATGGCTTCGCGTCAACGGGTAAACGTGTGAATACGATCTGCATCAACTAGTCGGAAGCGCTGGCTGCGTCGTCGAGCTGCTCGGCCAGCTTCAGGACCTGCTTCTGCTCGAACTCGGAAAGCCGGATGAACGAGGCGATGTCGATGCCCGCGCGCGCCAGCAGGCCGGTCATGTCCGAGGCATCGCCTGCTGCGCGGGCTGCGCCAACTGCGGCGGCGGCTGTCGCAGGCGGCGCGACGGGGCGGGGCGCCGGAGCTGGCGGTGGCGGCTCCGCGCCGGCCAGGTCTGCGCTGTGATCGGCACGCGGGTCGGCGGCGGCCGGCTTTACCGGCTCTCCGTCCGGGTAGGGAAAGCGCGCCACATCTTCCAGCAGTGCATCAGCCGCAGTGTCGCCGTCGGGGAAGTTGACAGCCTCGATCGAGACCCTGGGCCGCAGGTCGTGGCTCTCATAGACAAGCTGGATACCGTCCAGCCTGGCCATGACCTTGTCGCCGACAACTTTGCAGGTCGGCCAGTCCGTGTTCTGCAGGCAAAGACAGAAGCTGTCGTCGCTCAGGCGCACCACAAGATCGGCACCGCGCACGATTTCGCCCAGGGCTTTTGCGACGACATGCATGACATGCTCGGCGGCCTGGAAGCCGGAGGCCTCGCGTACGTCGAAGTAGTTGTTGAGATGAATATAGAGCAGCGTGCCGGTCGCCTTGGTGCGGCGGTTTTCCGAAACGATGACGCGGAAGAACTGGCGGAAGCTCTCGCTGTTGACCAGCCCCGTTGTGCTGTCGGTGCCGCCACCCTCGCGCAGCTCGTCCTCCAGGTTCAGCATGCGTTTGGCGGCCTTGATGCGCAGGCGCATCTCGAAGACGTTGAGCGGCTTGCGCAGCAGATCGTCGGCACCCGATTCCAGCGCCTCCAGCAGGATGTTGGAATCGGTCACGTCGGTCAGGATCGTGATGTAGGTATAGCGCGGGCGGCGCATGCTGCGGACGTAATGCGCCAGGTCGCTGCCCTTCCCGTCGGGCAGATTGATCTCGGTGATGATGAGGCGGAAGCTCTCGCGCTCGATCAGGCGGCGTGCGTCGCCCAAGCTACGCGCCACAGTCGCAGTATGGCCCCAGTTGTCGAGCTTCTTGGCCAGAATGCGCGATGACAGTTCATCGCTTTCGACGACAAGGACCCTCAAGGTCTCGTCTCCCTTTCAGGCGGTCCGGCGCCTATTCGGTCAGGCCGAGGTCGTCGTCGCCGCCCGACGTGCTGGTATCGATGGCACCCGCCGAGGTGCCGCCCTCTACACTGACCTCGCTGCAACGTGGCGTGCAGCTGAAGGTGAATTCCGAGGTGTTGCGGTTGACCGTGATTTCCGCCGACTCGTTTGCTGTAACCAGGATCGAACCGGTGAGCATCTCGTTGCCGTCCTTATCGAGGACATAAACCCCGGTCTGCCCCAGGGACAGGCCCACCACGAAGATCAGCCGCGGCGATTCCAGGGCGACATCGGCAATATCGGGATTGGCGATGTGGACGATGTCGGCATCCTTGTCGAGACGCAGCAACACCGCGTGGTTGATTTCCACCACCAGATTTTCGGCGCGGGCCCCCGTGGCGAGCAGGGAACCCAGAATCAGGGCCGCCATCAGGGCTATGGGCCGGTACATCGACGTGGTCATGACGCCGTCGTCCTCTTCTTGCGCTGCGTGCGCGCGCCGACATTAATGGGCGCAATACCATGGAATTATAGTCGCTTCTTGTGATGGCGTCATGGTTTCACTTTGCGTGCCGCGCGAGCGGCGCGATATACTGGCGGCGCGTTTTCCCAAGCTGAAACGTATCCGGGGTCAGCCAGATTCAAACCTTTCCGACATCCAAGCGGCCAATGCATGCCGCTGCCCGGCTGCCCCGCATGCTTGCCCTGTCGTGTCTGCTCGCCGTGGCCGCCTGTCAGGGCGGCAACAATGGCGCCAACTACAACGACGGCGAGAGTGTCGATGGGTCCCAGGATCAGATCGTCGATTCGCTGATCCTGGCTGCCCAGGCATCCGAGGCCTCGGGTGACTGGATCGCGGCAACCCAGTACTGGGGCAGCCTGCTGCAGCGCGATCCCACCAACGCGCGCTATGCCAGGGGCCTGGGCGAAAGCCTGCGACGCACGGCCAACTACGGCGATGCGGTGCAGGTCCTCCGCCAGGGGGTCAACCAGAACCCGGAATCGGCAGCGCTGGTCGCCGAGCTGGGCAAGGCCCTGCTGGCGGCCGGCCAGCGCGACGAGGCGATCGCCACGCTCAACCAGGCCGCCGCCATGGACGGCAGCGACTGGACCGTGCAGTCGGCCCTGGCCGTGGCCTATGGCATGACCGGCAAGCCGGACCTGGCAGACCAGCACTATCGCCAGGCGCTTGCGCTTTCCCCGGACAATCCGGTGGTGCTCAACAACTACGCGCTTCACCTTGCGATCAACGGTCGCCTGGGTGACGGCCTGGCCATGATGGAGCAGGCCACCCGGCTGAACGGGGCGACGTCCAAGATGCGCGAGAATCTTGCGCTGCTGCTGGCGGTGAACGGCGACATCGTGCGTGCCGAGGAGATCGTGCGCGCCGAACTGCCGCGCGATTCGGCCGACCGTCAGATGGCCTTCCTGCGCACGCTCACGCCCAGTGATCTCGTCAACCTGAGCGGCCTTGTCGAGAACTCCGAACTGGTGATCGACAGTACCGCCCTGGCGCCGCCGGCCGGCGGCAGCAATGTTGTCGACCTGACCAATACGGGTGCCGACGATTCCAGCTTCCTGGAGGATCAGCCCGGCGTCGTGGTTGTCGAGGAGGAGGTCTATGTGGCGCCTCCGGCCGGAGCCTCAGGCGACGGTGCGGACCTGACCCTGGCGCAGCAATCGGCGGCACTTTCGGCGAGCCTGGCCGATGCGCTGGAGGGCAACGGCGCGGCCCAGGAGGCGCCTGCCGCAGTCGTCGCCGAGCCGGTACCCGAGCCCGTCGCTCTGCCGGCCGCCGCGCCTCCGCCGCCGCCGCCGCTCGAAGAGGCCGTTGCCGTTACCATGGCCCCTGCCCCCGAACCGCTTCCCGAGCCAGCGCCTGTGGCCGTCACTGCGCCCGCGGCCGAACCCGTCGTTGAGACCGTGGTCGAGGAGATGCCCCAGGCCGCCCCGGACGTTGCCGCCCCGGACGTTGCCGCCGCGGAGCCTGTGGCCGAGGTGGTGGCGGGGCCTGCCTGGCGTGTCCAGCTTGCTTCGCTTGCCAGCGCGGATGCGGCCGAGACCGGGCGCAACCGGGCGCTCGCGGCCCATCCCGGCCTGCTGGAAGCGCAGCCGGTTGATGTGGTTTCTGCGGTACTCGACAACGGCAATACCACATGGCGCGTGCTGGCCGGTCGTTACGCCGACAAGTCCGGTGCGATTGCCTTGTGCGAGGCGATCAGGGCCGAGGGCGGCGATTGCTTCGTGATGAAGGACAACGCGGGCGGCTGAGCCCGGCGCCTACTTCTGGAAGGTCGCGATCACCTGGATGACGGCCGGTCCGATCAGCACGATGAACAGCACCGGCAGGAAGAACAGGATCATCGGCACGGTGAGTGCGGCCGGCAGCGAGCCTGCCTTCTGCTCGGCGCGCGCCATGCGGTCGTCCCGGTTCTCACGGGAAAGCACGCGCAGGGCCACACCCAGCGGCGTGCCGTAGCGCTCCGACTGGATCAGCGAAGTGGTCAGCGCCTTGATCGGCTCGGCGCCGGTGCGTGTCGCCAGGTTGTCGAGCGCCATGCGCCGGTCGCCCAGATAGGCGAGTTCGGCGGTCGTGATGCCGATCTCCTCGGAGAGGATCGGGCTCATCTCGGCCAGTTCGTGGGAGACGCGCACAAAGGCCTGCTCCAGCGAGATACCCGCCTCGACGCAGATCACGATCAGGTCCAGGGCATCGGGAAAGCCCTTGATCATCATCTGCTGGCGTTTCTTGGCCGTGTTGGCGACCACGATGTCGGGCACCAGATAACCAAGACCCGCGGCGCCCGCGCAGATCAGCAGCTTGAGCAGCGGATCGAAGTCCAGCTTCTTGGCCGAAAACAGCACCAGCGCCAGGATGCTGGCAAAGACCAGCGGCAGGACCAGGCGGGCAAAGACATAGGCAATAGCGGGACCCTGTCCGCGGAATCCGGCCTGGTTCATCTTCATGCGCAGTTCGGGCGAACGCGCCTTTTCCATCAGGTTCAGGCGGTTGAGCACCGTGGTCATCAGGTTCTGCGAGCGCGTCTCGCGCCGGCGCAGGCTGGCGGCGCGGCTGGCCTCGAACTTCTGCTTCTGCTGGCTCTGGAGTTCCTCGCGGCGGCGCGCCAGATACTTCACCCGGTTGCCGCGCCCGTCGCTCTGGAGGAACGGCATCGCCACGGCGATGATCGCGAGGAACGCGCCGATCGTCGAAAGCACCAGGATGATGTTCTGGGTGTTGAGCATCGCGCCGGCCTAGATCTCGAACTTGATCATGTTGTTCATGATCAGAGTGCCCATGGAGATCAGCGTGACGCCGCCCGCGATCATCCACTGGCCCATGGTGCTCTGCCACAGCAGGCTGATGTATTCGTAGCTCGTCAGTGTCATCAGCAGCGTCATGCAGAAGGGCAGCGAGCCGATGATCATGGCCGTGGTCCGCGCCTCGGCGGTCATCGACTTGATCTGGTCCTGCATTTTCTTGCGCTCGCGCAGCACGCCCGAAAGACCCGAAAGGGTCTCGGCCAGGTTGCCGCCGGTCTGCTGCTGGATCGCCATGACGATGGCAAAGAACTTGTACTCGGTGGTGGGAATGCGCTTGAGCCCGCGATCGAGCACCTCGTCCAGCGTCTGGCCGATCTTGATGCCCTCGACGATCTGGTGGAACTCGGTGTTGATCGGCTCGGGCGCCTCGCGCGCCAGCATGTTGAGGCACTCGTTGACCGGCAGGCCCGACTGCACGCCGCGCACGATGACATCGACGGCATTGGCGAAGTTCTTGGTGAACAGTGTCTGGCGCTTCTTGGCGCGGCGCTTGAGCCACCAGCGCGGCAGGCCCAGGGTGCCGACGATGAAGACCGGAATCATGCCGTACCAGGGATAACCCATCGCCGCGTAGCCCAGGGTCGCCACGATGCCCACCACCAGGCTGACGATATAGAACTTCTTGGCTGTCATCTTGACGTTGGCCTGCAGCAGGAGGTCCTGCAGCGTCTTCTTGTTCTCGACCTTCTTGCGCTGCTCCTCCAGTTCCTTGAGCTTGCCCTGAATCTGGCGGCGCCGGGCGCTGGAGTTATCGCGGCCACCACCGCCACCGCCACTTCTGGCGGAGCGCCTCGCCGCCTCGCCGGTCACCGTCTGCAGGCGCTTGCGGTAGCGCGCGTTGGTGGCGCGCATCATGTAGATGCCCAGCCCGACCATGGCGAAGGTCATGAGCATGGCACCGGCCACCATGGCCATGAGCACGGTCTCACTCACCGGCGGCCAACGCTTGCAGCGCCTCGACCAGTTCCTTCTCCTTACCGAAATAGCGCATCCGGTCGTAGAAGTTGGGCCGCAGGCCGGTGTACTTGTGGCGCCCCACGATCCTGCCGTCGGGGCCTTCGCCTTCGAAGTCGAACAGCAGGATGTCCTGCAGTGTGATGACGTCGCCCTCCATGCCGATCACCTCGGTAACGTGGGTGATCTTGCGCGAGCCGTCGCGCAGGCGCGCGGCCTGGATGATGACGTTGACCGATCCGGCGATCTGCTCACGCACGGTCTTGGTCGGCAGGCTGTAACCGCTCATGGCGATCATGTTCTCGATGCGGCTGATGCATTCGCGCGGGTTGTTGGCGTGGATCGTGCCCATCGAGCCGTCATGGCCGGTGTTCATGGCCTGCAGCAGGTCGAAGGCCTCCTTGCCGCGCACCTCGCCGACGATGATGCGCTCGGGCCGCATGCGCAGGCAGTTCTTCACTAGGTCGGTCATGCTGACCGAGCCGACGCCTTCCAGATTGGGAGGGCGGGTTTCCAGGCGCACGACATGGGGTTGCTGGAGCTGCAGTTCCGCGGAATCCTCGCAGGTGATGACGCGTTCGCCCTTGTCGATGAAGGCGGTCAGGCAGTTCAGCAGCGTTGTCTTGCCCGAACCGGTGCCGCCCGAGACCATGACGTTGAGACGGCAATGGCCGATCAGCTCGATCAGTGCCGCGCCCGCCGGCGAGATCGACTTGAACTCGACCAGGTTCTTGAGCTGCAGCTTGTCCTTCTTGAACTTGCGGATGGTCAGTGCGGCGCCGTCGATCGCCAGCGGCGGCGCGATGACGTTGACGCGGCTGCCGTCCAGCAGGCGCGCATCGCAGATCGGGCTTGCCTCGTCGACGCGGCGCCCGACCGCCGAGACGATGCGCTGGCAGATGTTCATGAGCTGCGCGTTGTCGCGGAACTTGATCGGCGTCAGCGTGATCTTGCCGTTGACCTCGATGTAAACCTTGGTTGGCCCGTTCACCATGATGTCGGCGATGTCGTCGCGCTCGAGCAGGGGTTCGAGCGGGCCCAGGCCCAGGATGTCGTTGCAGATGTCTGCGATCAGGCGCTGCTGTTCGACGCCCGACAGGACCAGCGCCTTCATCGAGATGATCTCGGAGACGACGTCGGAAATCTCCTCGCGCACGGTGGCCGAGGGCATCTTGGAGAGTTCGGTGAGATCGACCGATTCGATCAGCGTGTTGAAGACGCTGATCTTGGTGTCGTTGTAGCGCGCCTCCTGCTCGGGCGTCATGGGCGGCAGGTCGTTTTCCTTGCCTTCCTTGACCTTGGCCTCCTTGGCGCGCGCCTTGCTCTGGCGCGCCTCGGCCTGGCGCAGGTCGGCGGCTTCGGCGCGCGCGCGGGCGTCGGGGCGGGAAGCTGCTTCCTGCGCAGGCGAAGTCTCGGGCTCGGGTGCTGCGGCGGCCGGGGGCGCCTTGGGTGCGTCCTCCTCGGCCTCCACCGGCTTCAGCGCCGGCCCGGGCGCTTCTTCCCGCGGGGCGGGCGGTGGTGCTTCGCGCTCGGGGGTGGCGGAGTCGTCGCGTTGGGGCCGGGGCGCGGGCGCGTCAGAGGGCGCTTCCTCGCGCGGCGGCGGAGGAGGAGCCTTCTTTTCCGGCGGACCTTGCCTGCGACCGAACACCGTGCCCTCTCGATCCCTGCGTTCAGGGCTTCTTCTTGAAGAAGTTTAGACCGATCTTGCCCTTTTTGCGGCCCTTGACCTGGGTTTGCGTGCGACCGGTCAGGATCTTCGCAATCTCGATATAGGCCTCCACCGCCTTGTGCTTGCGGTTGACGTCGCCCAGCATCTGCCCGTTGTTGGCGGCCTGACCGAAGACGGTCACATCATGGGGCACCACGGCGATCGGCGCCACGCCGACCGCGCCTTCGAACTCCTTGACCGGAACCTCGGTCTTCTTGGACAGCCCGGCGCGGTTGAGCACGACCTTGACCTTGCTTTCCTCGCCGCGCTCGTTGTTGAGCGCTTCGACAATGCTCTTGATGTCGCGCAGGGCGGCAAGGTCCTGGACCCCGATGATCACGGCTTCATCGGCCTCGATGAGGACCTGGCGTACCCACTCGCTCCAGATATGGGGCAGGTCTATCACCACGTTGGCGGTCTGCTGACGGATGAAGTTCAGGGCTTCGGCCAGGGCATCGGGATCGATGTTGGAATCGTTGCCCAGGTTGGCGCGGCTGCCAAGGATCGCGACCTTCTCGTTGTAGCGCAGCAGAAAGCGCTGGTAGAGCTGCTCGTCGATGCGGTCGGGGGCGGCAAGGATGTCCTCGATGCCCTGGGTGACCTCCATGTTGTAGGCAAAGGCCGTGGTGCCAAAGCAAAGGTCGAGATCGACCAGGGTGACATCCTCCTCCAGCACGGTGCCGATCGCCCAGGTGACGTTCTCGGCAACGGTCGAGGCGCCGACGCCGCCCTCTGCGCCGTAGAAGGCAAAGACGCGCGCAAGCTGGGGTGCATCGGGATCGATGAAGATGCGCTCGGCGGCTTCGATCATGGCGCCGATGGTCAGCGGCTTGAGCAGATAGTCGGAAATGCCGCGGCTGATCAGGGCGCGGTACTGCACGATGTCGTTGTCTGCGCCCACCAGCAGGACGTGGGTCCCGGCATCGCAGTTCTCGGCCAGCGCATCCAGTGCGGCGAGCAGTTCGTCACCCGACTTCTCTGTTTCAATGACGATCAACTGCGGCGTGGGCACCTGGGTATAGCGCTCGATGGCAGCCGGCAGGTCGCCGTCGAAGACCTCGACATGGCTGTGGTGCAGGCGGCGGTCGCCTGTAGCCTTCTCGAAGATCTCGCGCGTCTCGGGTGAGGTCGCGAATGCGTTGATCGAAATGCGAAGAATGACGCAGCCTCCCAGAGGTGTTTGCGGTGTTACTCGGTGATGTCGACGATTGACGTCTCGGATTCGTTGTGTTCGGCGCCCGTGATTTCGCCGCGGCGGAACAGATCGATCACGATGGCCGTGCGCTGGCCGTCGCGCGGATCCATCTGTGTCTTGCCGTAGAGGTCGGATGGATCGGCCAGCATCAGGCCCAGGTTGTGCTGCGTGGCGCAGCCGAAATTGACCGAATTGGCGTTGGCGAAATCGGTTGAGGATTCCTCGTACCAGTAGCCGCACTCGGGGACCACGGCGGTATAGCTGACAAAGCTCAGGATGACTCCCTCGTCGGCCAGGGTCGGGTCCAGGCCGACCAGCACTTCGCTGCGGGCAAGACCACGATCGATGGCTGCCTTCTGCACCATGGCGGCGAAGTCCTCGCTTGCGGCTCCGCCCGCGCCCGTGGTCACCAGCAGCGGCGCCTGGCCGCGCTTGATATAGGCATCGACGAAGTCATGCAGCAGGGCGACCTCGGCTGTTGTCATGGCGCCGCTGCCGGTGCCGTGGATCACGGTCTGGACGACCTCGCTCTCGACACCGATGGGATAGCGGGCGCGGTAGTCGGTCTCTTCCTGGGTGGTGGTGGAATCCGGGTACTGGCAGGCGGCCACGAGGCCGCCAAGGGCCAGGACAGCCAGCAGCCGCAAGGTGTTGATGAACTGGTGCGTTGTCATGGCCTATTCCACGATGAAGCCGACATCGGCCGGCACTTCGCCCGGCGCGGGCAGGGTGCGGCGCGTGCCATAGACCCCGGTCAGGCGGCCCATGAAGTATAACTCGATATCGGAAGGCGGCATGAACCCGTCAACGGGCGATGCCGCGTTGTCGGGCGTGATCGGCCGCACGACGTAGGGTGTCACCAGCACCACCAGTTCGGTTTCCTGGCTGGCAAAGGTCGTGCTGCGGAACAGGGTGCCCAGCACCGGGATATCCTTCAGGCCCGGGAAGCCGTCGAGGCTCTCGACGATGTTATTCTGCAGCAGACCGGCAATGACCAGGGACCCGCCCGAGGGCAGGTCGACCGAGGTGGTCGCCCGGCGCACGGTCAGACTGGGAATCTGAAAGCCCTGGATGACGATCTGGTTCTGCGTCGAGATCGCCGAGACCTCGGTATTAATGTGCAGGCTGATGCGGTCGTCGGACAGCACGATCGGCGTGAATTCCAGGACCACGCCGAAGCGGCGGAACTCGATGGTCACCGAGCCGTTCTGGCCGGGCACGGGAATCGGGAACTCGCCGCCGACCAGCACCGTGGCCAGTTCGCCCGAGATCGCGGTCACGGTCGGCTCGGCCAGCACCTTGATCAGGTTGTGCCGCTCAAGCACGTTGGTCGCCACGTCCAGCCGGTCGGTCGAGACCTGGAACTGGCCAAAGGTATTGGCCGTCGGCCCGGTGCCCGAAACGATGCCCAGGCTCGCCCCGAACGGCGTGAAACCCGGGAACCAGGACGTGTCGATGCCGAATTCCTTGGTCGCCTGACGGTTCATCTCGGTGAAGCGGACCTTCAGCAGGACCTGCTGTTCGTTCCGCACGTTGAGCAGGTTGACGATGCTGTCGAGCGGGGCAAAACGCGCGGCGATGGTCAGCGCATTGGCGGAGACCTGAGGTGTGGAAACCGTGCCGGTGAGCGCCAGGTTCTCGTTGATCGAGACGACGTCGATGTCCTCGTCGGGCATCAGCAGATCGAACATCTGGTCCAGCGCGGAAAGGTCGACCTCGACGCGGACATCCAGGCGCACGATTTCGCGGCCGCTGGCATCCAGGAACAGCACGTTGGTCGAACCCACGGCATTGCCCAGCAGATAGACCAGGCGGGGCGACTTCACGATGACGTCGGCGACCTCCTCGTTGGTCGCCAGCACGTCGCGCACGTCGACCGGAAGGCGCACCACCCGCGCCTTGTTGAGCGGCAGGGTGACCATCATCAACTGACCGTCGGCGGAGGTGACCTCGATGGCATCGGTCGTGGGCACGCCCACCTGGTCGGCCGACGCCTGCAGCACCACGCCCAGAAGGAGCGCGGCCAGCAAGGGCTGGAACAGGGTGCGGAGCACGCGATGCATGATGGTTACCGTTCCCATTCCTACTGCGACGAAAAGTCGAGGTCCTGGGGCACCGTGGAGCGGTACACCCGAACCTGGCCCTCGGAACGGCCGCTATCGCCATCGGCGCCGTCATTGGAACTCAGCCCATCCAGGTATTCGCCGAGGTCGAGCATCTCGTCGTCGCTGGTGTCATCGACCGGCTCGGCGACGCTGGTGTCGGAGGTCAGGTTGGCGCTGTCGGGCGGGGGCGGCAGGGTAAGACCGTAGATCAGATCGACCATGGCCTCGCTGAGTTCAAAATCGCTGGTGTACTCGGCAAGCCGGGTATCCTCGCCGGCATCCTTGCCACGCAGGCTCAGGGCGAGAAGGCCCTCATTGCGCGTCAGGAACAGCATCTCGGCCTGTTCGGGGGTTACCTCAAGCGTTACCGTTTCGGTGCTGGGATTGAGCTCGGGCAGGCCGCTGCCCTCGTCGAAGACCCGGTCGATGTGCAGCACGCGCACATTTTCCAGCAGGGTTTCGCTGAAGTTGCGCGGGTTCTTGACCGGATTGTCGCTCAGGTCCTCGGTCTGGAAGCTGAAGAGCACATCGACGAAGTCGCCCGGTGAAACGAACGCCGAGACGGCACGCGATTCCTCGAGCTGTATGGTGACGGCGCGCATGCCCGGGCCCAGCAGGTTGGTGACGTAACCGTCCTGTCCGGCAAGGATCAGCTTCTCGGGCACGATGGGCTCGCCGGCTTCCAGTCCGGCAAGCGAAAGCGCGCTGCGCAGGTTGGTAAGGTCGAAGCTGCCCTCGCGCACCCAGTTGCGCTCGATCAGTTCGGCCGGCATGTCGAGCCAGATCCAGTCGCGGTCGGTCAACACCGTTCCCGGCGCCAGGTCGCGGTTGGCGACCAGGATGCGCGCCGAATCGGGCACCCGGCGTCCCAAGAAGGCGCTGACGGCGTAGTCGGGGCTGTAGCGGTTGCGGTTTTCGGCAAGTTCGCCCTCGATGGCGCTGCGCAGGATCAGGCGAAGCCTGCCCAGGGAATCGGCAACCGCGATCGCCTGGGCCTGATTGGGCGTCACCTCCAGGGTGACGGTGTCGGCAAGATCGGCCAGGGTCTCGTCGCCGCCGCCCTCTTCGCCGGGCTTGGAGCGGGCGGCCACGGATTGGTCGGTCGCCAGCACGCGCACGTTCTCCATGATGGTTTCGCTGACCGTGCGGCTGGTCGTGTCGCCCGTGATGTCATCGGTGTCGAGCACGTCGAAGACCACGACGATGTCGACATGATCGCCCGGCAGCACGAAACCCGCCGCGCCGGTCTCGGGATTGACCGACACGGTGACGGCGCGCATGCCCGGCGCCAGCACACCCGAGAGAAAGCCCGAATCGCCGCGCTGGAACAGCTTGAAGGAAAGGATGGGTTCGCCCGCGACCATCTCGACGCGCACCGCCGCACCCTCGATATCCGTTATGGAGGGGCGCGGTTCGTCGGCATTGCCCTCTTCGCCCATGCCGCGCACGACATAGTCAGGGCCGATCGAATCCTCGGGCCAGCTCTGCCAGCGCAGATCCTCGCTGCGGATGATCTTGCCGATGGGCAGGTCCGTGGCAGCGACCAGCACCTCGACCTTGGCCTCCTCGATGATCTCGGGCGGCTTGTTGGCCTCGGCCTCGGTCTGCTGCAACCAGTTGTTGACCAGATACGCGACGGTTCCGGCAACAGCCAGTGCGACCACGATCAGGATGATGGTCACGATCCGCATGTGATCCCCAGAACCGCCCCCCGGTTCGAATTGGGAAATCAAATTTTCCCAATGTGCCAGTGAGTTACTCTGCCCCTATTGAAGGATAACGTCAACCAAGTGCCTTAAGGCTTTCTTCAATACTGTGACATTTGGCACACAGCGTCACATGGACACAACGGCACTCGATCACAGCTTCCAATTGTAAAGAATTCGATACTTATCCCCAGGTTTTATACTATATGTTGTGGTCATGGCATGGCGATTGCATCAATCACGGTCGGCAGTCTGCCGAAGACAGCGATTCCACCCACGGCGATGGCCAGGCCATAGGGCACGGCCTTGGGCCGTTCGAGCTGGCGGGTGATCCAGCCTGCCCGGGCGGTAGTTGCCCCTTGCCGCCCAGTCCGCGCCAGCACGAGTCGCAGGGCCAGCAGGACCAGGGCCAGGACGCCCCCGGCCAGCGCCATGACGATCAGGAACGGCACCAGCAGCGGAAATCCCGTCCAGCAGGCCGCGGCGGCCAGCATCTTGGCGTCGGCGCCGCCGAACAGCCCGGCAAAAAACAGCGCCATGCCGACCAGCAGCACGATCAGGCCGGCGACCAGATGCCAGGCGATCTGCTCAAGTCCCGTGCCGACGGCCAGCGCTGCGGGCAGGTAAAGCAACGCAAGTGCGATGGAGAAGGTATTGGGAATGCGGTAGCGCGCCAGATCGCAGACGGCCGCAGCCGCGAGCAGGGCCGGAAACCCCAGGCAAAGCAGGAAGCCGATCAGAGCCATCGTCAGGGTTCAACCAGGCCGCCGATGATCCGGAACGGAAACGAGGGTGCGTGTCTCCACGCACCCTCGTGCCGTAACGAACCGGCCAGGCCGGCCCGATGACAGATCAATCGCCGCCGTCGGAAGCAGACTGCAGCGCGTCCGAGGTGTTCTCGAACAGCGTGTTGATGTCCTCGCCGAGGATCAGCAGCACGGCAATGATCGCAACGGCGATGGCGCCGGCGATCAGGCCGTATTCGATGGCGGTCACGCCCTCGTCGTTCTTGCGGAACTTGGCGACGTGGCTATGCACGAAATTGACGATACCCTTCATCTCTAATCCCTCCTTTGGTGGGTTAGCGAACAATGTTGCCGGGGCGGGGCCGTCCCCGTACTGGTTCCGGCCCACCGCTCATGGCTGGCCGGGCACCCGGTCGGCATGGAATATCGCTGCCAAATCTTAAGAAAGGGTTAGGGCCGGGGAAAAATCTCCGCCGCGTGGTCACGATGCGGCGTTCCTGTGATACCCGACACAACACCATGCGCGGCCCGCCGGGGCCTTGCGTTGCATGGCCAGCATCATGAAGAACAGGGAGAACCCAGCATGACCGTGGTGATCGAGAAACGCAGCGACATCGACCTCAAGGTGGCGCGTCGCGTCGCATGGCGGGGCGAGGGCGTCACCCTGGGCGAAACCGCCAAGGCTGCCATGAAGGCAGGGCGCGAGCGCCTCGTGCGCATTCTCGAGCACGACCCCGAAATCGTGATCTACGGCGTCACCACCGGCGCCGGCCAGCTCGCCAAGCGCAAGCTGAAGCCCGAGGAGCGCAAGGGCTGGGCCAGGATGTCTCCGGTCGGTGCGGCTGCCTCCTGGGGCGACCTGCTGCCCGAACGAGTCGTGCGCGGCATTTGCCTGGCGCGTCTGGCGAACTTCGTCGAAGGCAACGCGGCGGTCTCCACCGAGATCGCTTTGGGTGTCGCTGCCATGCTCTCGGGCGGGCCGATGCCCCAGGTTCCGGCGATGGGCCAGGGCGGGGCGGGCGAAATCCTTTCGCTTTCCCACCTTTTCACCGATCTGGTCGAGCGCAGCGAGCCTGAGGAAAAGGACGTCATGTGCCTGATCAACGGCTCGCCCTCGGCCACAGCCCTTGTGACCGACGCGGCTTTGGCCGGCCAGGCCCGCCTGGAACTGGCGACACAGGTCCTGGCGCTCTCCTTCGAGGCCTTCAACGCTCCGCTCGGCCATCTCGATGCCGAACTGGAGGGCTACTGGAACAACCGTTTCGATGCCGCGGCACTGGCCGCCCTGCGCGATCTGATCGACGGCGGCCACGGCGGCGTGCGCCGTTCCTACCAGGCACCTGTCAGCTTTCGCATCCTTCCGCGCATGCTGGGACAGGCGAACCGCTCGCTGTCGATGGCAAGGGAGGTCGCCGAGGAGTCGCTGCAGGCGGTCACCGACAATCCCGTCTGGGTCAACAATGTCGACGAGGCCCATCCCTACGGCCAGTTCGTCTCCACCGGCGGCTACCACAATCCCCATGCGGTGCTCGCCATGGACAGCCTGACCGCTTCCTACGCCAACCTTTGCGTCATTGCCGAGCGGCATGGCGCCAAGACGCTGGACGGCAATGTCTCCCTGCTGCCCGACCAACTTATTGATCCCGACGATACCGAGGGCACCCACCGCGGCTACATGGGCTGCCTGCCCATGGCCCAGACGGGTTATGAGGAGGAGGCGCGTATGTACGCTCAGGCAACCCTGTTGCCCGGCAGCGAATCCGGTGGCTTCGGCCAGAACGACGTGGCGAGCCCCGTGTTCCTGGCCTGGAGCAAGCAGGAGAAGGCGGCCCGCTGCCTCGACATGGCGCTTGCCTCACTCGCGCCGATTTCGGTGCGGGCGCTGGACGTGACGAAGCGCAAGGCGCCCGAAAAGCTTGCCGGTCTGGTCGAGGATATCCGCAGCGCCTATCCCGAGCTGGGCGACCGCCATCCCCACGGCCCCCGCGCCTTCGCTCTGGCCGAAACCTTCCGCAGCCGCATCTACGGCGGCTAGAGCGGGTCAATGTGTGAACCCGCTCTACATCAACAAGACCGAGCAAATTCACACCTTTCTGCGGATCGCTACGCGATTCCGTAGAAAAGTGATGTGCTCTAAAGGCGCCTGTCGCAGTGCCCCGGCCGGCCTGGCCGGGGCGCTGGCTTCACACCGCGCGTCGGGTGGCGCGGATCACGGCGGTGATCAGATAGACGATGACGCCGGCCCAGACGAGCCAGGGGCCCCAGGCAAGACCGGCGACACCCAGCCAGCCGACGACGATCACCGCCAGCCCGGCCAGGACCAGAACCAGGGCGATCATCTGAAGCGTTGCGGCGACGCCGCCAGGCGTGCCCAGCAGGCGCCGCTTGCGCGCCATCTTGAGCAGGAGAAACGCAAGCAGGACGGCAACGATGGCTGCGATAATGGCGTGCATGAGCCCCCTCGTGACGCTGGTCAGGCCGCCACTATAACAGCGATGCCGCCGGCTGCTCTATCGGCGGCAGCTTGCCACGAACTCCGCAAAGCGCCCCTCCAGCAGGCCGCGACCGGTGGCGATCTGGTGCAGGTTGAAGGCGGGCAGGGTGTTGGCCTCCACGATGACCGGGCCACGTTCCGTCAGCGCGATGTCCCAGCCGATCAGGCGCAGGCCGGCCAGCGCGGTTGCCGCCGAAAGGCAGGTTGCGCGGGCCGCCTGCCAGTCGGGAAGGACGAGGCCTGGCAGAGGCATGCCGCTGTCGGGGTGGCTCTCGTGGGTTGCCGCCTCATGGCCCAGGCCGGAGGCGACCCGCAGCACCGTGCCGCTGTCGCTGTCGATCGCGGCCAGCATGTTGCCCCGGCGCCAGAAATTGTCGGCGATGTTGCCGCCGCCGATCACCTTCCAGACGGTGGCGATCAGCTCGGGGCCGCGCCCAGTCATGGCGGTCAGGAGGCGCACCGTGCCCACGGCCGGGCCGCAGATCTCTGCCAGCATCGCGTGGGGCACCAGCCTCTCCTGAAAGAGATAACCCTCGTCGGCAAAGGCAGCGATCTGATCGGCAAGGTCCTCCACGCCGATCGTTGCGCCGCCCAGGGTGCGGACCGTGTCGCTGGGGGCGTCGTACCCCTCCAGGCTCGCCGCACCCAGGCTCCAGCGCCCGCCCAGCGGCTTGCCGAACACCGGGCGCTTCAGCCCGCGCAGGAATCCCAGCAGATCCTCGCGTGTCCTCAGGTCGGCGCCCATGAAGCAGCGGCGCCGGGCGTGGTGGAAGGCGATCAGCTCGGGCACGGGAAAACCCAGGCCGCGCATCATCGCGGCAAAGACGATCTTGTCCTTCACCGGCGCGCGCCAGCGGTGGTCGGCGTTGCAGATGCGGTCGACCGCGTGTTCGCCGCGCACGCCGAGGAAGGCCCGCTTGTCGGCTGTGGTGAAGCGGTCATCGTCGAACAGCCGGTTGGCGATGTATTCCTGCGGCGTGATGCCGCCCAGGCCGCGGCGCAACAGCAGCATCTCGCGCGCCTGGCCAAAGACCGACTTGCCGGTCTCGCGCTGGGCACGCGCCATCGCCTGGGGCAGCGCGATGGTCGCTGCCTCCTTGGTTTGTGCGAGTCGGGTCTGGTCGGTCACGCGGCCCCCTCCAACGGCAGCCGCATTGTGCTGATCGCCCGCCTGGGAATCCACCACGACGGGCCCAGAGCGGATCGTGTGAATCCGCTCTTAGGCGCTACAATGGCGCATACGCCGGGGGTTGCATGACCGAGGAACCGTTCGTCTTCCATCTTGAAAGGCCCCGCCAGAACTTCAGCGTGGTCGAGGCGGCGATGGCCGTGGCGCGGGCAAACGGGCGCAGTCCCTTTGGCCAGGCCGCAGACCTGCTGCGCCTGCGCCGCGGACCGGGCAAGCTCGATGCCGACGAGTATTACGCTTTCCGCCTGTGGGACCGCACCCGCTTCAGCCCGGCCGAGGCGGCGGCCTTTGCCGGCCGCGCCCGCCAGCAGGAGGATGCCGCACTGGTCAACGATCCCTCCTGGTACGCCCTGGGCCAGGACAAGCTGGCGGCCGGTGCCGTGCTGGAGGGGCTGGGCCTGCCGGTGCCGCCGATCCTTGCGATCCTCCACGAAAGCCGCGGCGGCCCCAGCCTGCCCGCCCTGCGCGACCGCGAGAGCCTGGCGCGCCATCTGCGCGAGGAGATCGCCTATCCTTTCTTCGGCAAGCCGATCGGGGGCTCCTACAGCGTCGGCGTGCTGGGCGTGGAGGCCTATGAGGCCGACGGCGACCGCCTGCGTCTGGCCAACGGTCGCCACATCGCGCTGACCGATTATGTCGAGCGTCTGTTCGAGGCCTATGAGCAGAAGACCCGCTACAACGTCGACGGCTTCGTCTTCCAGGCGCTGCTGCGGCCTCACCCCGAACTCGCCGCCATCACGGGCAGCGCCACCCTGCCCACCATCCGTGTCGTGCTGCTGATCGATGAAGGGGAGGCGAGCCTGTTCCGTGCCTGCTGGAAGATCCCTGCAGGCGAAAACCAGGCCGACAACTTCTGGCGCAAGGGCAACCTGCTCGCGCCCATCGATGTCACCACCGGACAGGTGGGCGAGGCGCTGCGCGGCACCGGGCTGGAGCAGGAGCGCCTGAGCCATCATCCCGACACCGGCGCGGCGATCGCCGGCGCGGTGCTGCCCGACTGGGCGGAGCTCATCTATCTGGCGCGCGAGGCGACCTCGGCCTTTCCGGGCATGCAGATGCAGGGTTGGGATATTGCGCTGACCGATCGGGGGCCGCGCCTGATCGAGGTCAACGGCGTGGGCGACTACAATCTACCCCAGATCGCCTATGGTCGCGGCCTGCTGGACCGCGACTTTCTTGCGTTCCTGCAGCGTTGCCGCGCCAGGAAAAACCGCAAGGTGCCGCCGCTGCCCCAGGTCGCCCGAGGCACGGTTCAGTAGCCCTTCTTGCGCTCCAGCCGGGCCTGCCGCCGTGCCTTGCTCTCACCCAGCAGGCGGCGCAGCCAGCCCTCGAAACGCTCGCGGCGCTCGCGCAGCCAGGGGATGTCCTCAGACAGCATCAGCAGGCCCACGGGCAGCATCCACAGGCCCAGCAGCGGCAGGATGGAAAACACGCCGCCCACGCAAAACAGCAGGCCGACGGGAATCCGCAGGAACGGCGACTGGCGGCGATTCCATTCTTCCAGCCAGTCCAGCCCGTCGAGCAGGCGGACGGGATCGAGCAGCTTCCTGATGCGGTCCATGGACGAATGTTTCGGTCGGCGGTTCGGCCCGGTTGCGGACCCATCGCGAACCTTGCGCGTCAGTGCGGCTCTTTCAAGGCCGATACGAAGATGTCACAAGGGCGCCCGCCCCTATCCTTGCTGCGCCCTCCCCGGAACCCCGCCATGCCGTTTGCCGAGCTGCTGACGCCCGAACTTGCCGCCGCCGCGGGTGTCGCGGTGCTGGCCTCGTTCATCAGCGGCTTTGCCGGCTTCGGCCTCAACCTGGTGATGACGCCGATCCTAGCCCTGCTCTTCTCGCCGATCGAGGCGATCCCGGTGATCACCGTGCTGGGCCTGGTCAACGTCGTGCGCATGCTGGGCGGCACCTGGCGCCACATGGACAAGCGCGAGGTCGTCATCATGGGGCTGACCTCGATCCTCACCGTGCCGCTGGGCGCCTGGATCCTCAGCAACGTCGACGCCGGGCTGATGAAGCGGGTAATCGCAGGCGTCGTGCTCCTCTTCACCCTGATCCTGCTGCTGGGCTGGCGCTATCGCGGGCCGCGCAACACCGCGACCCACGTCGGAGTCGGCATGCTCTCGGGTGTGCTCAACAGCGGTGTCGGCATCGGCGGCCCGCCGGTCGTGCTCTACCAGCTCGCGCGCACCGGCGATCCCGCGGTGGGCCGGGCCAATCTGGTCGGCTTCTTCGCCATCCTGGCGACGGTCACGATCGTCGCCTTCCTCTTCAGCGGCGCACTCGATGCCACGGCAGGGGCACGCGCGGGCATGCTTGCGCCTTTCGTGCTGCTGGGCACCTGGCTTGGCATGAAGATGTTCCACCCGCGCAGCGCGCCGTTTTACCGGCGCATCGTGCTGGGCTTCCTGCTCTGCGTCTCGGTGATGATCGTGGTGCTGGGTTAGAGGCCCTCGGCGAAACCTTTGCCGAGGTCCCTTGCCTCATCGATCATCTCGGCCGGGCGCGGGCCGCCGTTGGTCGAGTGGTGCAGGTAGTGGAAGCGGGCATCGGGGATGCCGCAGTAGTTCATGATGCCGACGATCTGCTGGGTCTCGATGGCGGTGTCGTAGCCGCGCTTGGCGTAGGTCGGCGCGTCCGAGGCCGAGAGGCCGATGAGCAAGGCCCGCTTCAGCTTCAGCTTGCCCGTGCCGTAGGCCCAGTCCTTGTTGAACACGCGGTCGATCCAGCCCTTGGCCATGGCCGGGAAGGACCACCACCAGATCGGGAAAACCATGATCAGGGCGTCGTTGCGCTCGATGCGCGCCATCTCGGCCTGGACCTCGGCCGAATAGGTCTTGTCGGTGCGGCCCCAGTCGGGCTCGTCGGCCTCCAGCAGGGCCGGATCGAACTTCTCGCCGTAAAGATCGGCCAGCTCGGCCTCATGGCCGGCATCCTTGAGGCCCGCGATCAGCGCATCGGCAATCTGGCCGGTGAGCGAATCCCGGCGCGGATGGGTGAGAACGACGAGAACCTTCATGGATGCCCCCTCGGCAATGGTGTGACGGCAGCCTACTCAGCGGCCGGGCGTAAATCCAAGCTGCGCATGGTGCGGTCGATCCAGAGGCGCGTCAGCTTTTCCTGCACGCCGTTCTGGGCCAGCCGGTCGGCGAGACCCGGGAAGTCGACGCAGTCGAGCTTCTGGTCCTGGTTGAAGCAGGAGAACACGGGCGGACGCCGCTCGCCGGTCACCGGGTCGACCTGGGGTTGCAGGCACTGGGCGCAGATTTCCTTCATCATGCACTGCATCGGCGAATTGATGCTGCCGATGGCGATGTGCCCGGCTTTCAGGTGCGGCGCCAGCACGCCGAAGCGCGCCGCCTTCACCGCGGCCATCATGCGGTCCGAACCGATGGCGACGATGCGGTCGACCTCGCCAAGATCGATGGGCTTTCCGCCCAAGCGGCCATCCTGGTAGGCCACCAGGGCATCGACGATGTTGGCGACCGTGGCGCTGTCCTGCGGCCGGCCGGGCGAGAACCCCGGCGCCTCGTCGCAGGCCCAGACGATGACGTCGGCCGCGGCCTCGATCTCGGGCACCTTGTAGCGGTCCTCTACTTTCCGGTAGCCCGCAACGTAGAGCACCCGGCAGCCGGCCTGCCGCATCGCCTTGCCGATGGAAAAGAGCACGGCGTTTCCCAGGCCGCCGCCGATCAGCAGCACGGTTTCGCCCTTCTCGATCTCGGTCGGCGTGCCTGTCGGGCCCATCAGGATCACCGGCTCACCCGGCTCCAGTTCGGCCATCAGGTCCGACGACCCGCCCATTTCCAGGCCGATGACGGAGACCTGGCGGCCCGGTACCGGAATCGAGGCGCCGGTCATGGCCAGCGGCTCCATGGCGAGCAGGGTGCCGTCGGCGCCCCGGCGCGCGGCGCGTTCGTAGTTCTGCAGGCGGTAGAACTGGCCGGGCTCGAAACGCGCCGCGGCGGCCGGCGCCTCGACCACCACTTCCACGATCGTCGGCGTCAGCCGCTCGACGCGCACGATGCGGGCGATCAGCCTGTCGTCGAGGGCGGCGAAAAAGGCTGCATCGTCGCTTGCTCCCGCCTCGCCCAGGCGGGCAAGCAGACGGCTGATGACCGGATAGGCGCGCTTGGTGCCGCCCATGGCCTTGACGACATTACCCGCAAACGAGGGATGCAGGTCCCCGTGGAAGCTCACCCCCCGGCCATCGGCGGCAAGGTGCATCAGGATGTGGGTCTCGGCGGGTTTGGCCAGGTGCTCGGGCGCGACCGGGTTGCCGTCCAGATCGAAGGCCTGGAAGTGCTTTCCGTCCAGGGTGAGGTGCGCGGGGTCCTCGCGCGCCAGCACGGTGTTGGGCTGGGTGCCGGCGGCGACCAGCACGGCGCGTGCGGGCAGGGTGTGCTCGTTGCCCTCGCCGTCGGTCATCACGATGGCGCGGGCGCTGCCGCGCCCGTCGACCTCGATGCGCAGGGGCGAGAGGCCCGGCGCGATGCGGATGCCTTCCTCCAGGGCGAGGGCGACCTCCTCATGGTTGAGACGGTAGCTCGGCGCATCCTCCAGGCTGCGGCGGTAGGCCATGGTGACCCCGCCCCAGCTATCCATCAGGGAGAGCAGATCGGGATCGCGGC
Source organism: uncultured Rhodospirillaceae bacterium (assembly GCA_937880925.1). Lineage (GTDB taxonomy): Bacteria > Pseudomonadota > Alphaproteobacteria > SP197 > SP197 > CALGGB01. The sequence goes on from CALGGB010000094.1 coordinate 23,444, forward strand.
CCTCAGCGGCGGCTGCCTCGCGCTCGGCGCGGATGGCGCGGGCGTGTTCCAGGAAGGTCTCGCCGGCCTCGCGCTCCTCGTCGGTCCAGGCCGTGCGCACGGCAGCCTCGCCGCGTTCGGCGGCCAGAGTCTCGAAGCGGGCGAGGAACTTCTCGACCTGCACGGGATAGTAGGCGAGCGCCTCGGTCGCGGTGTCGATGGCGGTCAGCCCGCCGCCGATGACGACGGCGGGCAGGCGAAGCTGCAGGTTGGCGATGGAGCTTTCGCGCGCCGCGCCGGTCAGCTGCAGCGCCATCAGGAAGTCGGATGCCATGCGCACCCCGCGCGCCAGGGCGTGATCCATGTCGATGTAGGTCGGACGGCCGGCGCCGGCGCAATGGGCGATGTGGTCGAAGCCGGCGGCCAGCGCATCCTCGATGGTCAGCGTGCCGCCGAAGCGGATGCCGCCGTACATGCGGAAGCTTGACCGCCGCTCGATCTGCAGGCGCACGAACTTCAGGTTGTTCTTGTTCCAGCGCACGGTGATGCCGTACTCGGCCACGCCGCCGAAACCGGCCATGACGCGGTCGTCGAGCGGCTCGGTCAGCTCCTCGATGTCGCGGATCGGGCGGAAGGGATGGCGCTTGCCGCGGCGGTCGATGCCGGAGATGTCGTGGTCGAGCGGCTCGATCTTCAGGCCATCGACCGCGACCACCGTATGGCCGTCGTTGATGAGATGGTGGGCGAGGTTGAATCCCGCCGGGCCGGTACCCACGATCAGCACCTTGCGCCCCGTGGCCGGGCGCGGCAGCGGTCGCTCCAGGTTCAGCGGGTTCCAGCGGCTGAGCAGGCTGTAGATCTCGAAGCCCCAGGGCAGGCCCAGCACATCCTTCAGGGTGCGTGTCTCGATCTGGGGAATGTCGACCGGCTGCTGCTTCTGATAGATGCAGGCCTTCATGCAGTCGTTGCAGATGCGATGGCCCGTGGCGGCGCAGAGCGGGTTGTCGACCATGGCGACGGCAAGCGCCGCCAGACCGTGGCCCTGCGCCTTCAGCAGGTTCATCTCGGAGATCTTCTCGTCCAGCGGACAGCCCGCCAGCGTCACGTTGGTCGCGCTGGTCTTGAAGCTGCCGTCCTTCTCCTTGAGCCCCTTGGAGCAACTGTCCTTGCCCTGGTTGTGGCAGAAGATGCAGTAGTTGGCCTGGTCGAGCGCGCCCTCCAGATCCATGCCGTGATCGGTCAGCGCAAAACCCTCGCGCAGCCGCAGGTGATGGGCCGGCGCCTTCAGCATGGTGACGCCCTCGATCACCTCCGTGGCGACCTCGACCAGATGGTCGGGATCGATCTTCTCGGGCAGGTGGAACAGTGGGCTCTTGCGGTAGCGGTGTTTGCCCTCCTCCGAGAGCGTCGCCCAGGCGGCAAAGCGCGCGGCGGCGTTGAGCTTGTCGGCGTGGGCCTCCTCGTCCTCCAGCCAGCCCATCACGGCGCGGGCAAAGGAGAGTTCGTCGAGCGTCGCCCCGATCAGGGCCTCGACCTCGCGCCGCAGGGCCGGACCGTCGGCGGCGGCCAGTTCGTCGGGCTTGAAGGCCTTGGCGGCGCGGCGGCGCACGAACTGCAGCTTGCAGACATAGATCGGGTTCAGCCGGTCACGCTCGACCCGGCGCTCCGCGACCTCGGCCTCGATACCGAAGAGGCCCGCGAGGAAATCCTCGACCACCGGCCCCAGGCTGGTCAGCAGTTCGGAATGGACCTTGTCCTCCAGCGCGGCCGGATCGGCGCGCCCGGCCATCAGTCGGTTGAAGAGCCCGGTGTCTGCCGCCTTCAGGTGATCGACGAAGGCGGCGTCGAGCCGCACCAGGCCGTCGCGGCGGTAGAGGTCCTCGAAGGTGAGGTCGTGGGCCAGGGATAGGTCGGACATGGCATTCCAATGGGATTGGCCAATGGGATGGGCGTGGCGCCGTGCGCCCGGGGGCCGCGGCGTTATAGCCGATCAACGCGAGGGGGCAACCGGGTCGGCTTGCCGCGCTGATGTCTCGGGTGGGCTTTCCAGAGTGTGGATGCCGCACTCGACCTTGCCCGTGCCGGCCCAGCGGCCCTCGCGTTCGTCCTCCAGGGCCTCCACCGGGCGCGTGCAGGGCGCACAGCCGATGGAGAGATAACCCTGCGCCAGCAGCGGGTGTCTGGGCAGGCCGCGCCTTGCGATCAGGCCGAAGACATCCTGCTTGGTCCAGGCCGCCAGCGGGTTGATCTTGACCCAGCCGTCGGCGGCCTCGACCGGCTTCAGGGCATCGCGTTGGCTGCCCTGGTAGCGCTTGCGGCCGGTGATCCAGGCGCCATAGGGCGTCACCGCCTGGACCAGCGGCACCACCTTGCGCACGAAGCAGCAGGCATCGGGCTGCTTGCGCCACAGGTCGCCTGCGGTGTCGGCGGCGGCAACTTCCAGGATGTCGGGCCGGGCGACGCGGACGTTGGAAAGGCCCAGGTGGGCGACCACGGTGTCGCGGTAGGCGACGGTCTCTGGAAACAGCTTGCCGGTGTCGAGAAAGATCACCGGCACGGCGCGGTCGACTTCGGCGGCGAGCGCCAGCAGGGCGACCGCCTCGGCCCCGAAGGAGGAGGCGATGGCGATATCTCCGGCAAACTCACGCTCGATCATCGCCGCAAGCAGTTCGCAGGCGTCCAGGTGGCCGTATTCGGCGGCGAGTTCGGCGGCGCGCGCGCGGGCGCGCACGCTGCGCCGGTGGCGCCAGTCGTTCAGCTCAGCCATTTGCGGTCCTCCACGTAACGGTCGGTGCGCTGCTTGACGGTCGCCATGTCGGCGCCGTTTGCGCGCCAGCCCGCGCGGGCATCGGCGATCTCCTCGATGCGCCCGCCCCATTCCGGACCGAACAGGCGTTCGAGATGGCGACGCAGCAGACCCGCCAGGCCCGGCGCCCGTCCGCCCGTGGAGATCGCGAGCGTCAGATCGCCCCGGCGCAGCACGGCTGGCAGGTGGAAATCGCAGAAGGCGGGCCGGTCCTCGACATTGACCAGCACTTTGAGCGCGCGGCAGCGCTCGGCGATGGCGCGCTCCTCGTCAGGCTCCAGGCCGGCGGCCAGCACCAGGTCGGCTCCGGCCAGTTCGCTGTTGTCGGGCAGGCGGTGGATGAGGCGCGCGCCTGCCGCCGTGGCCAGCACGGGGCCGGGAGCGTCGGAATAGACGGTGAGATGGGCCGCACCGGCAGCTTCGAGGGTCTTGATCTTGCGTGCGGCGGCGGCCCCGCGCCCGGCGACCAGGATCTTCAGGCGCGCCGTGTCGAGCTGCACGGGCAGCATCACAACCAGCCCGCGATGCGCCGGGCCAGCGCCAGCCTGCAGGCCAGGCGCCGTGCGCGGCGGGTGGTGAGGTGCCCAAGACCATACTGGGATTGGGGGCAAGACAGGGTGGGCAACATGGCAGTCTCCGCAGGGTCGGGCGTCCGTGACGACGCCGGGTCGGTCATGCCTGCGGGGCTGTGCGGGTGATCGGAAGGCAAAAAAATGCCGCCCGATCACAAGGATGGGCGATCGCCCATCGCTTTAGCCGCATTTTTATAGCGCCCGCAAGCTGAGGGTCAAATCGGCGCTTCGGGCTGAATATGTGAAACGGAGCGGGCAGCGGCAAGCGAGAAAACCTAGGTAATCGATTAGCTTTGTTTATGCGGAATGGTGGATCGCCGGTTTCCGGGGGCGCTTGCTGCACCCGGCGGTCGTCTTTAGGCTTCATGGCTCCCATCGCCAGAGAGGTTGCCGCCCATGGCGCCTGATGCCGCCACCCTGCCCGCCGACGCTCCCCGCTTGCTGCTGCCCGGCCTGCGCGTGCTGCCGCCGGGGGTGGAGCGCTTTGTGGTAACGGGTGGCGGTTCGCTGACCCTGCCGGTGTTTGCCGGCGACCGGCTGGAAGTGATCGATCGCGAGGGCCGCCAGGCTTGCGAGATCGTCGCCATGACGGTGGATGGCAAGGAAGCGCCCGGCCTGATCGGCGCGCAGGATCGCGGTCCCGCCGAGGGGTTGCGCGCCATGCTCGCCCAGGGGGGTGAAGAAACCGACCGGCTGCTGGCCGCACTATCCCATCGTGGCATGCCCGCGCGCTTCGAGCACGGTACGCGCCTGTTCGGCGGCGATACTCCGGCCGGTGCGCGTCAGGACTTCGCCGTGGAGGCTGACGGCATCGTCGTCATTGCCGCGCCGGGCGAGGCCATGACGGTGGGCGAACACGCGACGCTGACGCCGCTGGAAATCCTTGTTACCCGCGCGAACCCTTCCGCGGCGGCCAACGCCGCCCTGCCCGTCCCGCTCGCCGAGCCGCGTTACGAGTTCCGCGTTGCCGCGGGCACCGCGCACGCCTTCGAGGTCGCCGCGGGCGAATACATCCAGGTGGTCGATATCGAGGGGCGGGAGTGTTCGGACTTCCAGGCCTTCAACCTCGACCAGCTCGAAAAGGGCATCGAGCGCGATATCGATCCGACCGCCACGCGCACTCTGATGGGTGCTGCCTATCCGTTGCCGGGCCTGCATTCCAAGTACTGGGACAACGACCTGCAGCCCACGCTGGAACTGATCCAGGACACGGTCGGGCGCCACGACACCTTCGGGTTCGCCTGCACACCGAAGTACTACGACGACATCGGCTACCCCGGCCACGTCAACTGCACGGCCAACTTCAATGCCGCGCTGGCGCCCTATGGGGTCAAACCCCGCGGCGGCTGGCAGGCGATCAACTTCTTCTACAACACCAATCTGGATGCCCATAACCAGCTCTATCTGGATGATCCCTGGTCGCGGCCGGGCGACCATGTGCTGGTCAGGGCGCTCTCGAACATGGTGGCGGTCAGTTCGGCCTGTCCCGACGACATCAGCGCGGCAAACGGCTGGAACCCCACCGACATCCTGGTGCGCGTCTATCGCGCCGAAAACCTCTTCTCCAAATCGATTGCGTTCAGAGCCATGCCCGACTCCGATCCCCAGATGACCAAGGAGACCGGGTTCCATCCCCGCACCTCCGCGCTGACCCGCAGTTTCGTCGAATACAACGGCTACTGGATGGCCGCCTCCTATCCCAAACACGGCAAGATCGACGAATACTGGGCCGCCCGCGAGGGCGTCATCGCCATGGACCTCTCGGCCCTGCGCAAGTTCGAGGTCACGGGCCCTGACGCCGAGGAGCTGCTGCAGCGCACCCTGACGCGAAACGTGCGCAAGCTGGGCGTCGGTCAGGTGGTCTATTCGGCGCTGTGTTACGAGCACGGCGGCATGATCGACGACGGCACCCTGCTGCGCATGTCCGATACCAACTTCCGCTGGGTCGGCGGCACCGATTTCGGCGGCGAATGGATGCGCCAGAAGGCCGCCGAATGGGGCCTGCGCGCCTGGGTCCGGAACTCCACCGACCAGCTCAACAATCTTTCCGTCCAGGGCCCCAGGAGCCGCGACGTCCTGAAGGGCATTGTCTGGACGCCGCCCGCCCAGCCGACCCTGGAGGAGATCGAATGGTTCCGCTTTACGGTCGGGCGCATCGGTGACCACAACGGCGTGCCGGTGGTCGTCTCGCGCACCGGCTACACGGGCGAGCTCGGCTACGAGGTCTGGTGCCATCCGCGCCATGCGCCGGAGGTCTGGGACGCGGTGTTCGAGGCGGGCGCGCCCCACGGCATCGTGCCGCTGGGCATGGAGGCGCTCGACATGCTGCGCATCGAGGCGGGCCTGGTGTTCGCAGGCCAGGAATTCGACGATTCCACCGACCCCTTCGAGGCGGGTGTGGGCTTCACGGTACCGCTGAAGTCGAAGGAGGAGGATTTCGTCGGCCGCGAGGCGCTGATCGAGCGCAAGGCCCATCCGCGCCACAAGCTGGTCGGGCTGGAGATTGCCGGGGGCGAACCTGCCGGCCACGGCGATTGCGTCCACATCGGGCGCGCGCAGGTCGGTATCGTCACCTCGGGCATGAAATCGCCGGTGCTGAAGAAGAACATTGCGCTCTGCCGCATCGACGTTACCCATGCCGAACCGGGGACACAGGTCGAGGTCGGCAAGCTTGACGGCCATCAGAAGCGGATTCCCGCCGTGGTGGTACCTTTCCCGTTCTACGACCCGAAGAAGGAGCGTCCGCGTTCCTGAACGAGGCCGGTCGGGCCACGCAACAAGTCGTGATCACGTGCGTTGTTGCTGAAGAAGCGGGCATCTCTGTCCGCCGAATGCCAACGAACCACGGAGTCGCGCCATGCTTTCCAGCCCCCTCTTCAAGAAGCCGCTCTTTGCCCTTCTGCTCGCCACGTTTGCGCTGGGCAGCCTGGGTTCGCTCAACGCCTGCAGCACCACCGAGGGTTTCGGTCAGGACGTGCAGGATACCGGTGAGTACATCGAGGACACGGCCGAAGACGCCAGCTGATCGTCGGACCTGCGTCCGGTGTGAGGCAGGGTGAACGGATTGATCGCTGAAATGGCGGGCACGGCATTGCCGTTGCCCGTCATTGCGTTGCGCCTTGCCATTGCCTGTGTGCTGGGCGGGCTGATCGGCCTGGAGCGCGAAATCCGCCACAAGCCGGCGGGATTGCGCACCCACATCATGGTCGCGCTCGCCGCAGCTGCCTTCACTATCGTGACCTTCGAGTTCTACGAGGCCCACTACAACGACAGCGCCGCCAACTCGGACCCGCTGCGCCTGGTTGAGGCCATCGTCGCGGGCGTCGCCTTCCTGGGCGCGGGCGCCATCATCCGCGGCCGCGGCGGGGTCGAGGGCATCACCACCGGCACCGGCATCTGGGTGGCGGGTGCCGTCGGTTTTGCCTGCGGTTTCGGTTACATCGTGATCGCCGCCATGGTGACGGTGCTCTCCCTGCTCGTGCTTGCCGTCATCGGCCGCATGAGCCATGACATCGCCGACCACGACTGATCGCCGGTTGCGGCGCTGAGAAAGAAAAAGGGTCGATCCCCCGGGGGACCGGCCCTTACGTTCTGCGGCGTTGGCCGATTATTCGGCCGCGGCGGCCTTGGCCTCCGACAGCAGGCGCTCGGCGAGCGCCTTCTTCTGGCCGGCGTCCATCTTCTTGACCTCGTTGTCGATCGCCCGCTCGTTGATCGCGGTGTTCCAGTAATCGAGGGACTCGAAGCCGAGCAGGGCGTGCTTGCCGACGAACTGGCGCAGCACCTCGTTGGTCGGGCCCATGACCCACCCGGCCTTGGCATCGCGCAGCAGACGCTCCATGCCCAGGCCCGCCTTGTAGGCGGTGCCGCCGCAGGCATGCAGCATCTTGTCGGAAACCTGATGGACGTTCTTGGCCGCCTGGAACTTGACCTGCCAGAGCTGGTTGAGCAGCACCGAGCGCGGTGCGGCCTCCAGATCCTTGTGGATCGACCAGTCGCAGTTGTTGGTCAGGTCGTCCATGGCCTTGGCCATGCCGAAGGTCATCATGCGGCTGGCGTTGGTGCCGATGATCGCCTCGCCGACATAGTCCTGGATGGTCGGGTAGTCGCAGACGCGCAGGCCGACGTCGACGTGCTTCTTGCGCGTGGTGTGCTTCTTGGTCAGGTCGATCATCGCCATGGCGATGCCGTTCCAGGCGCAGGAGGAGTTGGTCAGGAAGAAGGGGTCGACCGTCTCGTCGTTCGAGAGGGCGCCGTCGCCCTTCGGGCCGACCAGGCGGTTCGACGGAATCTTCACGCCGTCGACCAGCAGGGCGCCCGACTGGTTGCCGCGCATGCCCATGCCGTCCCAGCCGGTGACGTCGGCCTGGACCTCGTCGGCCATGATCAGCCAGACCGAAAGGTCGGAGAAGTCGCCGCCGAAGTCGGGGCTGGTGGTCTGCACGATGTACCAGTCGGCAAAGCCGCCCGAGGTCGTCCAGGAGGCCTTCTTGGTCACCTTCCAGCCGTCGCCGTCCTTCTCGGCACCCGAGGAGATCGGGTACCAGAAATGCGAGCCGGTTTCGGGATCGGAGTAGGAGAGGGTGCCGATCAGCACGTCCTTGTCGAGGCGCGAGAGGATGTCGCGGATCGCGTCGTTCTCATGGTAGCGCAGCAGCGCGGCCGAACAGGCGCCGTAGTGCATGGTCAGGCACATCGCGGTCGAGGGGCAGCCGTAGCGGGCCACGGTCTCCACGACCATCGCCATGGCGACGTGGCTCTCGCCCATGCCGCCCAGTTCCTTGGGCACGACGATGCCGAGCAGGCCCATGGAGGCCAGCGCCTCGAAGTTCTTGCGCGGGAAGATGTAGCCCTTGTCCGACTCGAGCGCGTTGACGCTCAGCGTCGTGCGGCACAGCTCGATCAGATCCTTCTGGATCTTCTTCTGGTTCTCGGTGAGGAAGAACTGGGGATCGTATTCGTAGCCGATGCCCCAGTATTCCTCATCGCCCCACATTTTCGTATCACTCATGGCTTGGTCTCCCGTGCGTGCCGTCCCTGATGTCATGCCCTGATGCGGCATGACTTGGAGCAAAAGCTAGACCCGCATTACGCCACGCGCAACTTGCGGTATGGCCCTGTTTCGCACCAATTCTAGACCAATGGTGCTGCGGCCAGACCTCTTCAGGCCATTGTCTCGGCGGCAGACGCCATGGCTGGCGTAGTTTTGGCGGGATGGTGCTGCCTGATCGCCGCCATGGCCCGCCGGATTCCTCCGAATTGGTTGGACGCGCCCCAGGCGATTGCGCCTGGCCGAAGCCCTGTTCTAGGGTGGCCCCGGCCGTCCAGATGGGCGGCCGCGTTCTCGGGGCGGGGTGCAATTCCCCACCGGCGGTGATGGCCAGATCCTGGCACGAGCCCGCGAGCGCCCGTCACGGATGTGACGGGGTCAGCAGATTTCGGTGCGATTCCGAAGCCGACGGTCACAGTCCGGATAGAAGAGAGCGGAAACGGCGTCGCCGCGCGCGCTCTGCGTGCCGGCGGCTGCCGTGCCGTCGCCCTGATCTTGGCAACCCTCGTTGAGGAAACAACCATGGATCAGAGTCCCAATCCCACGATTGACCACGTTACCCACGATTCCGGCGTCGCCGCAGCCTCGCGCCTGCGCATCGCGTTCATCCAGGCCTGCTGGCACCGCGACATCGTCGAGCGCTGCCGGGAAGGTTTTCTTGCCGAATGGTGCGCCCGCGGCAGGGATACCTCCGAAGTGGAGGTGCATGAGGTGCCCGGCAGCTTCGAGATTCCCCTGCTCGCCCAGCATCTCACCGCCAGCGGGCGCTGGGACGCGGTGGTCGCTGCCGGTTTTGTCGTCGACGGCGGCATCTATCGCCACGAGTTCGTCGCCCGTGCGGTGATCGATGGCCTGATGCGGGTCCAGCTCGACAGCCAGGTGCCGGTGATCTCGGCAGTGCTGACGCCCCATGCCTTCCACGATCATGAAACCCACCACAGCTTCTTTGCCGGCAATTTCCTGACCAAGGGAAAGGAAGCCGCGAGCGCCTGCCTTGCCACCGTCGCGATGCTCGACAGGGTCAGGATGGCGGCCTGAGCCGGGTGTGCCGCCCGGACCAGACCGGCCGGGCGGCACACCGATCTTTCTTCAGGAGGCGATCACGAGCGTCACGCCTGCGGCTTCCAGCGCCTCGACGGCGGCGCGTGGCGGCTCGCGGTCGGTGACCACGATGTCGATGTCGGCGAAGGCGGCAAAGCGCACCGGCGCGCGCCGGGTGAACTTGCTGTGGTCGGCAACGACGATGGCGCGCTCTGCATGGGCAATGACCGCGGCGGAGAACTCGCCTTCCGCCACATGGTGATCCATCAGGCCGATTTCGTGGTCGAGCGCGCCGACCGAGAGGATGGCGGTGTGGGCGCGGAAGCGCTCGATGGAGCGGATCGCCTCGTGGCCCAGCACGGCGCCGTCGTCGGCGCGGAGTTCACCGCCGGCCATGTAGACCCGGTTGCCCGGCCCGCCTGCCAGGGTGCGGGCGATGTCGGTGCAGTTCGTGACGACCATCAGGTCGTAATGGTCGGTCAGCGCCTGGGCGACATAGACCGTGGTCGTGCCGGTATCGAGGATCAGGCTTTCGCCCGCCGCCACCAGGGCGGCCGTTGCCCGGGCGATGGCGCGCTTGGCCGCCTCGCGCTCGCCCATGCGCTGGCGGAAGGCGGTCTCGCGCAGCGGATCGGGCAGCGCGACACCGCCATGGACCTTGCGCACCAGCCCCCGGGCGGCCAGTCGGCGCACGTCGCGCCGGATCGTCTCGTCGGAGACACGCAGGGTCTCGGCAAGGTCGCCGATGCCGGCGATGCCCTTCTGCTCCACGGTCGCCACGATGGCGCTCTGGCGCTCTGGCGCTCTGTTGCGTGCATGGTCTCTTTCGGCTGGTGTGGTTTCATGTGGATATCTGCCAAACTAACATGGAATGATGCGGCTATTTGTGGTTTTCTCTTGATTGCCACACCCTGTCGGTGTTTTATGCCTCAAGGTGCCGCTTCCGAACAGGGGGCGGTGCCCTGAGACCAGGGGGAACTGCCCAGGGGAACTGCATCGTTACGGACAGTCTTGTTGCACGGTCGTTTGCCGCAGCAACCCTCCTGTCCGGCATGCAGCGCTGTTGATCCCCGGGTCGGTGCGCCAAAAGGTTCGGCGCCAAAGGTTCGACGGTTGCGGGCGGCCTCGCCGGGCACCTGCCGCCGCTGCTCAATCGCCTTCCCCGATGCGGGGAAGGCAACGGGCGAGAGGTCTGCGCGCCTGTTGTCTGATGTCCGATGCGGAGTCGGGCGCAGGCGCGCGGACCTCCCTCTCGCTTCCCGAATCTACCATGCCCTGCGCAGATCAACACCGTAAAATGTGACTTTATGTGGTCTTGATACGGGGCCGTATGGTTTGTTGTTGAGGTATGTTGTTTCGGCTTGTTTTGCGGGGCCGTTGGCGTTCTGATTGCTGTTGGACATCCGGTCGGGCAATGCCGGGGTCACAGGGACACCAGGGAGGTACCTCATGAAGAATCTGTTTTGCACGGCGGTCGCGGCGGGCGCGCTCGCACTGACCATGGCCGGGCCGGCCGGCGCAGCGGCGCCCGAGAGCGACGAGCCGATCAAGCTGACGCTGCACGACTGGAGCGGGCAGTACATCACCACCACGATCATGGGCAACGTGCTGAAGTCCATGGGCTACAACGTCGAATACGTCCAGGCCGATTACCTGGCGCAGTTCGCCGGCATCGAAACCGGCGACCTGACCGCGGCCATGGAGCTGTGGGACACCACCGCCGCCGAGGCCCTGGCCGCCTCGGTCGCCACCGGCAACACCATCGACCTTGGCGAGACCGGCATGCAGGCCAAGGAAGAATGGTGGTACCCGATCTACATGAAGGAGCAGTGCCCCGGCCTCCCGGACTGGCAGGCGCTGAACGACTGTGCCGAACTCTTCGCCACGCCCGAGACCGGCTCGAAGGGCCGTTACCTCGGCGGTCCCGTGACCTGGGGCGGCTGGGACGACGAGCGCGTCGAGGCTCTCGACATGGACTTCGAGGTCGTGCACGCCGGTACCGATGCCGCGCTGTTTGCCGAACTGGAATCGGCCTATCAGCGTCAGGCGCCGTTCCTTGGCTGGGTCTATGCGCCGCACTGGGCGCCCGCCAAGTACGAGGGAGAGTGGGTCGAATTCCCGCCCTATTCGGCCGAGTGCTACAACGATCCCTCGGTCGGTCTCAATCCCGACATGGCCTATGACTGCGGCAAGCCGAGCGGCCTGGTGCGCAAGGCCGGCTGGGCCGGCGGCGAAGCCGTGTGGCCGTGCGCCTATGAGGCGATCCGCGCCTTCACCATCGACAACGCGACCATGGGTCAGCTCGTGGCCGAGGTCGATCTCGAAGGCAAGTCGGTCGACGAGGTGGTCGATGCCTGGATGGACGCCAACGAAGCAACCTGGCAGTCCTGGACGACTTGCGGCGGCTGAGTACTGACGTGACGGGGCTCCGGCGCGCCGCCGTGCGCCGGAGCCTCTTCTTTTTCCCCCATCACGGGCCGTTGCCATGACCGCCTCGACCGGAACCATCAAGCTCGCCTGCAAGGGCGTCTGGAAGCTGTTTGGCGATCATGCGGAACGTGTGCTCGCCGAAACGGGCGGTGCGCCCGATGACGATGCGCTGCGCGCCTCGGGCGTGATCGGCGCCGTGCGCGATGCCGACCTGGAGGTCCACGAGGGCGAGATATTCATCATCATGGGGCTTTCGGGCTCGGGCAAATCGACCCTGGTGCGCTGCCTGTCGCGCCTGATCGAGCCGACCGCGGGCGAGGTCCTGTTCGAGGGCCGCGACCTGCTCAAGGCCAACGAGCGCGAGCTGATGGATATCCGCCGCCACAAGATGGGCATGGTGTTCCAGCATTTCGCGCTGCTGCCCCACCTTTCCGTGCTGGGCAACGTCGCCTTCCCGCTGGAAATCCAGGGCGTCGACCGTGCCACCCGCGAGGCCCGCGCCGCCGAGATGATCGAGCTGGTCGGCCTGAAGGGGCGCGAGGACTATTACCCGCGCGAACTCTCGGGCGGCCAGCAGCAGCGCGTCGGCATTGCCCGCAGCCTGGCCGTCGGACCCGATATCTGGTTCCTGGACGAACCCTTCTCGGCGCTCGATCCGCTGATCCGGCGCGAGATGCAGGACGAATTCCTGCGCCTGCAGAGCGTGCTGAAGAAGACCATCGTCTTCATCACCCATGATTTCGACGAGGCCATCCGCCTGGCCGACCGCATCGCCATCATGCAGGACGGCGCCATCATCCAGACCGGCACGCCCGAGGAGGTCGTGACCCGGCCCGCGACCTCCTATGTCGCCGAATTCACCCGCGACGTGCCGCGCGCCAAGGTCGTCTCTGCCGGTGTGCTGGCCCGGCCGGGGACGCCTGGTCCCGTGGTCGTGCCGGCAGCAGCGCGCATCGGTGAAGTCGCCGCCCAGGTCTTCGACCAGGAGCAGCCGGTCGGTGTTGCCGATGCCGATGGCACGCCGATTGGCGTGCTGCACCGCCAGGACGTGCTCGACATCCTGCTCGGGCGGGAGCCGCGGCGTTGACCGCGGCCTCGCTCGAGGTCGCCCGGCCGCGGCGCCGGCCCCTGGGCGCCGCACCCTACTGGCTCGGCGCGGCGATCCTTGCCGCCCTCTCGGTCTCCTTCTCGGATCGCCTGCCCGAATGGATGGTCGAGTATCCCCGGGCCTGGCGCATCCCCATCGAACCCTCGATCAGCGCGGCCATGAAATGGCTGATCAACGACGCGACCTTCGGGCTCTTCACCTTTCAGCAGTTCACCCGCTCGATCGCCTGGTGTTTCAACTGGCTGCTCGAGGCGGCCTACGGCGTGCTGGCAGAGGGTTTCACCTTCGGCAAGGGCGAGGATGCGCTGCACATTCCCCACGTCTCCTGGATCGCGCTGATCATCGTGCTGGTCATGTTCGCGCGGCGTGTCGGCGACCGTGGGCTGATGCTGTTCGTCGGTTTCTGCTTTGCCTACCTGGCGGTCTTCGGCCAGTGGGCAAGCGCCATGGTGACCTTGGCGTCGATTGTCATTTCCGTGCCTTTTGGCGTCGCTGCAGGCCTGCTGGTCGGCATCGCGGCCTATCGCAAGCCCTGGGTCGAGCGGGCCGTAACGCCGGTGCTCGACCTGATGCAGACGGTGCCGGTCTTTGCCTATCTGGTGCCCATCCTCTTCCTCTTCGGCTTCGGTCCGGTCGCGGCCATGATCGCGACCATGATCTATGCCGCCCCGCCCATGGTGCGCCTGACGGTGCTGGCCCTGCGCGGCGTGCCCGAGGAGATCAAGGAGTACGGGCGCATGGCCGGCTGCTCGCAGCGCCAGCACATGTGGAAGGTCATGGTCCCGGCGGCCAAGTCGGGCTTGCTGGTCGGCCTCAACCAGGTCGTCATGCTCTCGCTCAACATGGTGATCATCGCCTCGATGATCGGCGCCGGCGGCCTGGGCTTCGACGTGCTGCACGCGCTGCGCCGCCTGGCGATCGGCGAGGGGCTGGAGGCGGGCATCGCCATCACCCTGCTTGCCATCGCGCTCGACCGCCTGAGCCAGGCCGCCGCGAACCGGCCGCCGCCCGCCCACGGCAGCGTGCGTGCGGGTAGCTGGTTCGTGCGCAACCGTCTGGCGCTCGCGGCACTGGCCCTGATGGTGTTTTCCATGGCCGCGGGCACCGTGGTTCCCGTCATCACGGACTATCCCGCGTCGATGACCGTGACCACGGGCAAGTTCTGGGACCATGTCGTGCAGTGGCTCAACATCAACCTCTACGACACGATCACCATCGTGAAGACCTGGCTGCTGGTGAACATCATGCTGCCGGTCAAGGGCTTCATGGTGGCACTGCCCTGGCCGGTGCTGCTCGGCATCCTCGCCTTTGCCGGCTGGCGCCTGGGCGGCTGGCGCCTGGCCCTGCTGCCGCTTGCGCTCGGCGCCTTCATCCTGGTCACGGGCAACTGGGAAAAGGCGATGATCACGATCTACCTGTGCGGTCTCTCCGTGGTGATCGCCGCGCTGATCGGCATTCCGCTGGGTATCTGGGCGGCGGTCGAGCCGCGCCGCCGCCGCGCCACGCTGGCCGTGATTGACACGCTGCAGACCCTGCCGTCCTTCGTTTATCTGATCCCGGTCATCATGCTGTTCGGTGTCGGTGATTTTTCCGCGATGATCGCGGTTGTCGCCTACGCCCTGGCGCCTGCGGTGCGTTACAGCATCCACGGCCTCAGGCAGGTGCCCGAGCATCTGGTCGAGGCGGGACGTGCCCAGGGCTGCAGCCGTGGCCAGATGCTCTGGAAGGTGCGCCTGCCGCTCGCCCTGCCGGAGATCATGCTGGGCATCAACCAGACCATCATGATGGCGCTCTCCATGCTGGTGATCACCGCCCTGGTCGGCACCCGCGACCTCGGGCAGGAGGTCTTCACCGCACTCGCCAAGGCCGACACGGGCAAGGGCATCGTCGCCGGCCTCTGCGTCGCCTTCATCGCCATCACCGCCGACCGCCTGATCCAGGCCTGGAGCCGCCGGCGCAAGGCGCAACTGGGAATCGCCTGATGACACAGGACCTGCACAAGGAGGCGCGCCGCAAGGCCGCTTCGCTATCCATCTGGAAAGGCACGGTGGAGCCCGAGCTGCTGGGCGCCGGCATTACCAACATCAACTTCAAGGTCGTCGACGTGGGCGAAGCCTATGTCGTGCGCATCGGTGGCGACATCCCCGAACACGGCATCTCGCGCCAGTCGGAAATCGCAAGCTGCCGCGCGGCGATCGGTGCGGGTGTCGCGCCCGAACTGCTCCACCTCGAGCCGGGCATCCAGGTCTCGCGCTTCATCGACGGGCGCACCTATGGCGAGGCCGATGTGCGCGAGCAGGCGAACCTGGAGCGTATCGTGCCGGTGTTGAAGCGCCTGCACCGGGAGGCCCCCAGGCATCTGCGCGGCGCGGCACCGCTGTTCTGGGTTTTCCATGTCCTGCGCGACTACGCCGGGCGCATGGCCGACGACAGGCACCGCCTTGTTGCCTCCCTGCCGCGCCTGATGGGCATCGCGCAGGAGCTTGAGGATGCCGTGGGTCCGATACGCCTGGTCTTCGGCCACAACGACCTGCTGCCCGCCAACATCATCGATGACGGCCAGCGCATCTGGCTGATCGACTGGGACTATGCGGGTTTCAACAGCCCGCTCTTTGATCTGGGCGGCCTTGCCTCCAACAACCAGCTTTCGAGCGAGCAGGAACACTGGCTGCTGGAGGCCTATTTCGAGCGCCCGCCCGATGACGACCTGCTGAACCGTTACGGCGCCATGAAATGCGCCTCCCTCCTGCGTGAAGCGATGTGGAGCATGATCCAGGAACGATATTCCAGTCTCGATTTCGACTATGTGGCCTACACGGCCGAAAACCTCGACCGTTTCGAGCGGGCACTCGCCGACTGGCGGGGACAGGCATGAGCGCCTTCCCGACACAGGCCCGCGCCGTGATCGTCGGCGGCGGCATCATCGGCCTTTCGACCGCCTATCACCTGGCGCGCGAGGGCTGGAAAGAGGTCGTCGTGCTGGAGCGGGCGAAGCTCACCAGCGGCTCGACCTGGCATGCCGCCGGGCTGGTCGGCCAGTTGAGGAGCAGCGCCAACATCACGCGCCTGCTCGGCCACAGCGTCGATCTCTACAAGCGGCTGGAGGCCGAGACCGGACAGGCCACAGGCTGGCGCCAGACCGGGGGCCTGCGCCTTGCCTGCAACAGGGACCGGCTGACCGAACTGGAACGCCAGGCCACGGTCGCGCACAGCTTCGGCCTGGAGATGCACATGCTCACGCCTGCCGAGGCGCTGGAGCTCTGGCCGGCCATGCGCATCGACGATCTCGTCGGGGCTTCCTTCATCCCCAGCGACGGCCAGACCAATCCGTCCGACACGGCGATGGCGCTGGCTTCAGGCGCGCGCAAGGGCGGCGTGACGATCATCGAGGATTGCGCCGTCACCGGCGTCACGGTCGAGAAGGGCCGGGTCACCTCGGTCACCACCGATCAGGGCGCGATCGCCTGCGAGGTCGTCGTCAACTGCGCGGGCCAGTGGGCGCGTGAATTCGGCCGGCTGGCCGGGGTCAATGTGCCGCTGGCCTCCATGGAGCATCAGTACCTCATCACGGAGGCGATCCCGGATCTCCCGAAGGACCTGCCGACCATGCGCGATCCCGACCGGCGGACTTACTACAAGGAGGAGGTCGGCGGCCTGGTCATGGGCGGCTACGAACCGGACCCCGAACCCTGGGCCGTGGGCGGCATCCCGCAGGGTTTTCATTTTTCCCTGCTGGATTCTGTCTGGGACCGTTTCGAGCAGCACATGGAAAACGCGGTCGCCCGCGTCCCCGCGCTGGAGACCGCAGGCATCAAGCAGCTGCTCAACGGCCCGGAGAGCTTCACGCCCGATGGCTGGTTCATCCTGGGCGAGGCGCCGGAGGTGGCGAACTTTTATGTCGGCGCCGGCTTCAATGCCTTTGGCATCGCCAGCGCGGGCGGTGCGGGCAAGGCGCTGGCCGAATGGGTCGCGGGCGGCGAGCCGCCGATGGACCTGTGGGCCGTCGACATTCGCCGCTTCGGCCAGCCCCATGGCGACGGCGCCTATGTCCGCAAGCTCACCGTAGAGGCCTGCGCGCGCCACTACGACGTTGCCTATCCCCATGCCGAACAGGAGACCGGACGCCCCCTGCGCGTCTCGCCGCTCTACGGCCGTCTTGACCGCGCCGGTGCGGTGTTCGGCGCCAAGCTCGGCTGGGAGCGGGCCAACTGGTTTGCACGCGGTGATGAGCCGCGCCGCGATGAACCCAGCTTCGGCAAGCCCAACTGGTTCGCCGCTGTCGCGCGCGAGCACAAGGCCTGCCGCGAGAGCGCGGCGCTTTTCGATCAGTCGAGCTTCGCCAAGTACCTGGTCACCGGGCGCGATGCCGAACGGGCGCTCTCGATGATCTGCGCCAACAATGTGGCGCGCGCGCCGGGCCGTGTGAGCTACACCCAGATGCTCAACAGCAAGGGCGGCATCGAATGCGATCTCACCGTCACGCGTCTCGACGAGGAGAGCTACTACATCGTCACCGGCACCGGCTTTGCCACCCATGACGCCGACTGGATCGCGCGCCACCTGCCCGCCGACAGCGATGCACGCCTCCTCGACGTCACCGCCGCCCACGCGGTGCTGACGCTGATGGGCCCCAACGCACGCGCGATCCTGGCTGCTGTCACCGAAGACGATGTTTCCGCCGCGGCGATTCCCTTCGCCACCTGCCGCACCGTGATGATCGCGGGCGCCCCGGTGCGTGCTCTGCGCATCACCTATGTCGGTGAACTGGGCTTTGAACTGCACATGCCGTCCGACAGCGCCGGCGCGGTGTTCGATGCCATCACCGCGGCGGGCGAGCAGCATGGCCTGGCTCTGGCGGGTTACCGCGCCATCGAAAGCCTGCGCCTGGAGAAGGGTTACCGCGCCTGGGGCAGCGACATCGGCCCGGATCATACGCCGATCGAGGCCGGGCTCTCCTGGGCGGTGAAGACGAAGTCGAATACGGATTTCATCGGCCGCGCGGCGATCGAGGCGCAACAACGCGAGGGTGTCGCCAAGCGTCTCGCCTGCTTCACGGTCGAGGATCCCGACGTGCCCATCCTCGGGCGCGAAACCATCTTCCGCGATGGCGAGCAGGTCGGCTGGCTCACATCGGGCGGCTTCGGCCACACTGTCGGCAAGCCGATCGGCTATGGCTATGTCCGCCGCAAGGAGGGAGTCGATGACGCCTTCCTCGCCTCGGGCGCCTACGAGCTGGAAGTCGCCACCCGGCGCGTGCCCGCCACGCTTCACATGGCCGCGCTCTACGATCCGGAGAACCGTCGCATCCGTGCATGAGGCCATGGCCCCGCGGTGCTTTCCGGGGTGGCCCTTGCGTCATCCGGCCAGCCGGGCTTCCCTAGGGAAAAGCGCAAGAGGACAGTATGGCCAAGCAGAACGACCACGCAGAGACCTTCCGCCGCCTCCATGTGAAGGGCTCGCCGCTGGTGCTCTTCAATGCCTGGGATGCCGGATCGGCACAGGCGGTGGCGCGCGGTGGCGCCGCGGCCATCGCCACGGGAAGCTGGTCGGTGGCGGGCGCCCACGGCTATGAGGACGGCGAGAAACTGCCGCTCGATCTGGTGGTCGACAACATCGCGCGTATCGTCTCTGCGGTGGACCTGCCGGTTTCGCTCGATTTCGAGGGCGGCTACGGCCGACCGCCCCAGGAACTGGGCGCCAACCTGGCGCGCGTCATCGACGCCGGCGTCATCGGGATCAACCTCGAAGACCAGATGATCGGCGAGGACGGCTTCTACAGCGCCAAGGAACAGGCCGGCCGCATCATGGTCTGCCGCACCACCGCCGACGGCGCCGGACACCCCGCCTTTTTCATCAACGCCCGTTGCGACCTGTTCCTGAAGTCGAAGGCCGAGGCGCACGACGAGGCCATGCTCGACCAGGTGCTCGAGCGCGCCGCGGCCTATGCCGCCGCCGGTGCGGACGGTTTCTTTGCGCCGGGTCTGGTCGATGAAGGGCTGATCGGCAAGCTGTGCGAAAAGGCGACCCTGCCGGTCAACGTACTGATCTTTCCTTCATCGCCGCCCGCGCCGCGCCTTGCCGAACTGGGGGTGGCGCGCATCAGCCACGGCCCCGGTCCCTGGCGCCGCGCCATGGTCGCGCTGGAGGAGGCCGCCCGCGCGGCACACGCCGCACCGGCGGGTTAACCCTTTCCGTTCAGATCGCGCCGCAGGGCGGAGACTTCGTCGCGCAGGGCGCGGATGTCGTTGTGCAGGGCCTCGGCCTCGCGCCGGGCAAGCTCGTCGGCATCCTGCATCAGGCTGTCGTGTTCCTCCTGGTGGACCTGCTGCATGGAATCCACCACCACCGCGATGAACAGGTTCAGCACCGCAAAGCTGACGATCAGGATGAAGGGCACGAAGAACGCCCAGGCCCAGGGGTGCACCTCCATCACCGGGCGCACGATGCCCATGGACCAGCTTTCCAGGGTCATGATCTGGAACAGCGAGTACATGGATTGCCCGATGCTGCCGAACCATTCGGGAAACTGGCCGCCGAACAGCTTTGTTGCCATCACGGCAAAGACATAGAACAGCATGATCAGCAGCAGCGCGATGGAGCCCATGCCGGGCAGGGAGCGCAGCAGCGTCTCCACGACGCGGCGCAGGCGCGGCACCACGGAGACCAGGCGCAGCACACGCAGGATGCGCAGCGCGCGCAGCACCGAAAGCGAGCCGGTTTCGGGAATCAGCGCGATGCCGACGACGATAACGTCGAAAATGCTCCAGGGATCGCGCCAGAAGCTGCGCCCGTGGGCACCCATGCGCAGGCCGATCTCGACCACGAACACGGCCAGGATTGCCGCATCGGCCGCGGCGATGATCGGGCCCCATGTGGCCATGACCGAAGGCACCGTCTCCAGCCCCAGCAGGATCGCGTTGATGACGATCAGTGCCGTGATGGTGCGGGTGAAGTGGCGGTTTTCGACGAGGCGGAGCAAGCGCTCGCGCCAGGCTGGCAGGGCTGTCGCGGTCACGAAGGCATGTTCCTCAAGTGCGTCTGGCGCCCTTGAGATGGTCGCCCAGGAAGGCCAGCACAATGCCTGCAGCCCCATGGTCGTAAAGATCCATGTGGCCGGCCTGGGGCACGATGGCGAGTTCCCGCGGCTCGTTGGCTTGCGCGAACAGTTCCTCGGCCTGGCGCACCGGGATGATGGTGTCGCGCTTGCCGTGCAGCATCAGCACCGGCGCCTTCACCTTGCCGATCACCTTGATCGCCTCGAAGCGGTCGGTGACCAGGCTGCTGACGAACGGCATGTACCAGTAATGGCTGGAAGCGACATCGGCGAGCGAGGTGTAGGGCGATTCCAGCACCACGGCGGCCAGCGGCGCGGTGCTGGCAATCTCGATCGCCACTGCCGTGCCCAGGGATTCGCCATAGGCCACGACATGGTCGGGCGAAACACCGTGATGTTCCAGCCAGGCCAGGCCCGCGCGGGCGTCGGTGTAGAGGCCTTCCTCACCGGGTGTGCCGGGGTTGCCGCCGAAACCGCGGTAGCCGACCATGAACAGGCCGTAGCCGGCATCGGCGAATGCGGCGAGCTTGCCGACGCGATGGCCGATGTGGCCGGCATTCCCGTGGGTCACCAGCAGGGTCGCCATGCCGGGCGCGGCGGCGCGATACCAGGAGATCAGCGTCAGATCGTCGTCTGTCTTGACCTCGACGGCCTCGAAACCCTCGACGCCGGCACGCGCCAGGTCGGGGACGTCGCTGCCGAACTGATAGAGCAGGGAGCGCTGGAAGGCGAACAGGCCGTTGGCGATCTGACCGTAGCTGCTCAGCGTAGCCTCTGCGATGCGCCAGGGCATCGCGGCCAGCGAAGTGGTCGAATCGGTCAAGGGAACTCCCGGGGCGGGGTAGGAACGATTACGGTTTTAAACGACCATGACAGATGTGTCAGGCAAAAGAACGTGGAGTGACAATGGCCGAAAACGGCAACAAACCGCGCGGGGGCGGTGGCTGGATCGTCACGCTGATTCTGCTGGGCGCCGCCGGGCTTGCCGCCTGGGCCTGGGTGCGCCTGCCTGAAGGCGCCGAGCTGCGTTTCGTCTATCTGATCGCCCTGCTGGCCTTCCTTGGCGGCAGCCTGCTGTGGAGCCTGCGCCGGGCACCGCTCTCGCGCAGCCTGCGCCATGCCGCGATCTGGCTGGTCCTGGGGGCGGTGCTCTTCGTGGGTTACAGCTTCCGCGACGAGGCCCGTTATGTTCTCGACCGCGTCGCGGGCGATCTCTCGCCCGAGCGCGGTTACGGCGCCACCGACCGCGAGATCAGCTTCCGCGCCGGGCCGGGCGGGCATTATTCCGTGGAGGCCATGGTCGACGGCGTGCCGGTTGAGCTCATGGTCGATACCGGGGCGAGCGAGGTGGTGCTCACTCTGGAGGACGCCCGACGCCTGGGTTTCGATCCCGACCGCATGACCTTCTCGCGCACCTATCAGACCGCCAACGGCATCGTCCACGGCGCCCCGGTGGTGCTCCAGAAGCTCGCCATCGGCCCCATCGTCGTCGAAAACGTCCGCGCCTCGGTCAACAGCGCGCCCATGGAGGGCTCGCTGCTCGGCATGACCTTCCTCTCCCGGATCGGCGGCTACAGCGTCTCCGGCAACGTCCTGACGCTCCATGCACCCTAGAATCAAAACGAGCCCGGCGTTGCCGCCGGGCCCGTGAGACGTCCTGCCGTCAGGTTCAGCGATTGTTGCCGAACAGGCTCAGCAGCATGACGAACAGGTTGATGAAGTCGAGGTAGAGCCGCAGGGCGCCGTGGATCGCACCCTTGGCGGCCATCTCGCCGTTCATGTGGACGCTGTAGCTCTCCTTGATGCGCTGGGTGTCGTAAGCGGTGAGGCCGACGAAGACCAGCACGCCGATGATCGAGATCGCGAACTGCAGGGCGCTGCTCTGCAGGAAGATATTCACCACCATCGCGATGACGACGCCGATCAGGCCCATGAACAGGAACGAACCCCAGCCGGCCAGCGACTTCTTCGTCGTGTAGCCATAAAGGCTCATCGCGCCGAAGGTCGTTGCGGTGATGAAGAAGACCGCGGCGATGCTTTCGGCGGTGTAGACCATGAAGATGGTCGCCAGGGACAGGCCCATAGCGGCGGCAAAGACCCAGAACAGGGTCTGGGCGCCGGCGACCGACATCTTCTGGAGCCGGGCCGAGAACAGGATGACGAGGCCAAGCGGGGCCAGCATCACGAGCCACTTCAGCGGGCTCATGAACAGCGTTTCACCCAGGGAGGTCAGGGCGACGATCTGCCCGGCCTCGTTGGTGACGGTTGCGAACTGGGCGACCGCAAAGGCGACGACGCCCGTGATCAGGAGGCCCAGGCCCATGTAGTTGTAGACCTTGAGCATGTAGGCGCGCAGGCCGGCATCGAACAATGCGCCCGATTGGGCGCGGCTCGTTGCGGTGCGGGGGTCGGCATTGCCAAACGCCATGTGCGTGTTTCCCTCGAAGTGAACTGTTGCAGTGCGGCCGAAACCGTACCATTCGGTACCGATATGTGGAAGCGATACCGGTCGGCTTCAAGGGCGAAAGCGACGGTAGCCCAAGGGTTTGAGTCCGGTGTTCACAGATTATTGACCGCGCAGGATGGGGGCTGCGGGCCGGGCAAGGGCCCGCCAGCTCGCCACGATCCCGGCGACCAGGGAGACGCAAAGCGCCAGCGCGGCGACCCCGAGCAGCGGGCCCCAGGGGAGCATCCAGCTCGTCCCCAGCACGAACCGCACCACGCCCCAGGCCGCCAGGCCGCCCAGGATGAGCGCCAGAACGGCGGTCGCACCGCCCAGTATCAGGTGTTCGATGGTGAAGGCGGTGGCGAGCTGGCGTCGTGTCGCGCCCAGCACCTTCATCACCGCGGCGTCATAGACCCGGCGGCGCTGTTGAGCCGCTACCGCTTCGGCCAGCACGACGATTCCGGCGAGCAGGGCCAGGCCCGCAATGCCGCCGATCGCCGCGTCGATGCGCGAGAGGATGGCCAGCACGTCGCCCAGCACGTCGCGCACGCCGATCGCCGAGACATTGGGGAAGTCGCGCGCCACGGCGCTGCGCAGCGGGCTTTCGGCGCTGGCGGCGGCATGGACGGTGGCGATATGGGTATGGGGGGCGGCTTCCATTGTGCCCGGTGCAAAGACCAGCACGAAGTTGATGCCCATGGTCGCCCAGTCGATCCGGCGCAGGTTGGCAATGGTCGCGGTGATGTCGCGGCCCATGACGTTGACCGTCAGCGTGTCGCCGATGCCGATGCCGAAGCCTTCGGCAATCTCGGCATCGAAGGACAGCATCGGCGGGCCGGCATAGTCGGCGGGCCACCATTCGCCGGCAACGACATCGGCGTTGTCAGGCGCCTCTGCCGCA